>NZ_CP044232.1:2433440-2737620 GCF_008727775.1 Microbacterium lushaniae | reverse complement strand
CGTTGGATGATCCGGAGGCGAACGCCGACGTGAGGTACGCGGCGTTGTACGGGCTCTCCGCCCGCCCGTACAACCCGCGCTGCATGCCCCCGTTGGCCATCGGCGGCATGTTCGTCAGCCCGAGGCAGATGGCCCCGCCGGCACGCAGCCGCTCGATCGTGAACGCGTCGCGCTGGGCGACGAGGCCGGCGAACGCGGGGCTTCCCGCCGCGGCGGTCAGGCCGCGCACCAGGAAGCTGTCCTTCGCGGTGTAGGGGATGCCGTCCAGCGGACCGAGCGTGCGCCCGGCCGCCCGGCGGGCGTCGGATGCGGCGGCTTCGGCCGCGGCATCCGGGTTGCGCACGACGACGGCGTTGAGGGCGGTCTCGGTGTCGGGCCCGTCGTACGCGTCGATGCGTGCCTGGTGCGCGGCGACGAGATCGACGGACGTCGTGGTCCCGTCCGCCAGGGCGCGCTGCAGGTCGGCGATGGACGCTTCGTGCACCTCGATCATGCGTGCGCCACCGGCTGCTGCTGCGTGATGCAGTGGATGCCGCCGCCCCGCGCGAACAGCTCGCGCGCGTCGACGGTGACCACGCGCCGGCCGGGATACACGGCGGCGAGGATGTCGCGGGCGCGCGCGTCTGCGGCGACCTCGCCGAAGCCGCACGCGATGACGCCGCCGTTGACGACCAGATGGTTGACGTAGCTCCAGTCCACGAACCCGTCGCCGTCGCGGAGGGTGGCCGGGGCGGGGAGATCGACGATCGTGAAAGCTCGGCCGGCCGCATCCGTCTGCGCGGCGAGGTGAGCGCGAAGGTCGCGGGAAACGGCGAAGTCGGGGTGCTGCCGGTCGCGCTGGTCGTGCAGGAGGAGCGTCGCGGGGGAGGGGATCGTGGCGACGATGTCGACGTGTCCGCTCGTGCCGAACTCGCCGTAGTCGCGCGTCAGCCCGCGCGGGAGCCACACCGCGTGGGTGGCGCCGATCGTGCGGAGCAGCTCGGCCTCGACGCGCGCCTTGTCGATGTAGGGGTTTCGGCGCGGATCCAGCTGCACCGTCTCGGTGAGCAGAACCGTGCCGGCACCGTCGACGTGGAACCCCCCGCCCTCGTTCACCAGGAGCGAGCTGACGATGTCGGCGCCGGCGGCGCCGGCGGCGCCGGCGACGAGGCGGCCGTGCTCGGCCGACAGCGCCCACTGCGCCCAGCCGTGGTCGCCCCAGCCGTTGAAGGTCCAGTCCACTGCCCCGAGCACCCCTGGGCGCTCGTCGTCGACGACGAAGGTGGGACCGGCATCCCGCATCCAGTACTCGTCCACGGGCGCCTCGATGATCTCGACATCCGCCGACAGCATGCGCCGCGCCCGCGGGCCTTCCGAGGGGTCGACGACCATGGTGACCGGTTCGAACTCCGCCACCGCGTGGGCCACCGCCGTCCACGCGGCGTAGCCGGCTTCGCGCTCGCTGTCGGCGGCTCCCAGAGTGAGCCCCTCGCGGGGGAACGACATCCAGGTGCGCGCGTGCGGTGCGGTCTCCGAGGGCATGCGCCAGCTCATCGCCGCGCCTCCACCGCCGACCACCGGGAGCGTCCGGCCACGATCGTCTCCACGACGTGCGCGGTCAGGAGCGCGTCGGCCCCCTCGGCGAAGGGGTCGGTGTCGAGGATGACGACGTCAGCGGCGAAGCCCGGGGCGATGCACCCGCGCCACGCGCCGTCGCCCACCGAGGCGGCCGCGTCGCGGGTGGCATGGCCGATCGCGCGCTCCAGCGGAACGGCGTACTGCGGATGAACGGGAGGCACCGAGCCGTCCAGCGCCGAGGCGCGCGTGGATGCGACGTACATGTTGGCGAGCGGGTCGTAGGGTGCCGTGGGGGCATCGGTGGAGAACGCCAGGAGCGCACCGGCGTCCTCGTACTCCGGCCACGCGAACGCCCGCTCGACGCGCTCGTCGCCGAGCATCTGGGCCCAGTTGGCGAAGATGGCAGGGTCGGCGTGCACGGGCTGCATGGATGCGGTGACCCCGAGGCGCGCCATCCGCTCGGCCGTGCCCGGGGCGGCGTACTCGAGGTGCTCGATGCGGTGCCGGCGCGGACGATCCCCGTTGGCCAGGACGGCGTGCTCGATGGCATCCAACGCGATGTCGCTCGCGCGGTCGCCGATCGCATGCATCGCGATCTGCAGTCCCAGGGCATCCGCGGCGGTCACAACGGGCGCGAGCTGCTGGAGTGCCCAGATGGGCTCGGCGTGGGAACCATCGGCGTAGGGGCGGCCCATCGCGGCGGTGCACGCGTCGATGACGCCATCGAGGACGAGCTTGATGCCGACGACGCGCAGCCACGGCGTCGAGGGCGCGGCGGCGAGCTCGGCCGCCCGCGCGAGCTGGGCGACGTTCGCCGCCTCGTCGCCGGTGTTGGCGACGAACCAGTGCGCCGCCACGCGCAGCGGCAGCTCTCCGCCGTACCGGGCCTGCGCGCGTTCGAAGGCCGCGAGCCCCAGCTCGTCGAACGCCATGTCGACCACGCCGGTCACCCCGGCCGTCAGGTAGGCGCCGATGACGCGGTCCACGGCGGCGTCGCGCTCGGCGTCGGTGGTCGTGGCGTCGCGGTGCGCCCACGCGTACTGCTGCGCCGCCGTTTCGTACAGCATTCCGTTGGGCTCGCCGTGCTCGTCGCGGCCGATGGAACCGCCGAGGGGATCGGGGGTGTCGCGCGTGATGCCGAGCTCGGCCAGTGCGGCGGTGTTGACCCAGCACGAGTGGTAGTCGTTCGCGTCGAGGTACACGGGCACGTCGGGCACGACGGCGTCGATCATCTCCCGCGTGGGCTTGCCTGCGGGCACGGCGTCGAAAAGCCAGCCCCGGCCGCGAAGCACCGTGGCCTCGGGCGCCTCGCGGCGGGCGGCGGCGAGCAGGCGCTGGATGTCCTCGACGCCGGCAGCGCCGGTGAGGGCGACTTGGCCGAGGGCGGCGCCCATCATGAGCACGTGGGTGTGCGCGTCGGTGAAGCCGGGCAGCACGAGACGCCCTTCCAGGTCGACGACGGCGGCCGGATCCGCCACCGCCGCGCGTACGTCGGCCTCGCCGCCGACGGCCACGATCTCGGAGCCGTCCACGGCGAAGGCGTCCGCCCACGCGCGGACGGGGTGGGCGGTGAAGACGCGTCCGTTGCGGTAGACCGTGGCGCTCATGCCGCGACCTCGGCAGCGGCCGCGCGCTCCAGGCGGCCGGAGATGACCGCGATGACGCCGGCCGGCACCGCGAGGACGAAGCTGGTCACCCCGAGAGTGATCGCGAAGCCCTGGTATCCCAGGGCCGACACGATCGCCGCGCCGATGACGGGGGTCAGCGCCGAGCCGACCAGATACACCGCCAGCAGCGGTCCCGACCAGCGGCCGTGGGCGTCGAGGCCGGCGGAGGTGGCGACGAAGTACATGAACGCGATCGCGTAGATCGTGTTCCACGCGACGAACAGCACGATGAACACCGTGGGATCGGAGACGAACCCCTGCGTGATCTTCAGGATGCCGCCGGCGATCAGGAGCACGACCAGGGGAACGGCCCTGCCGAGGCGGTTGCCCACCAGGATGAGCGCGAGCGAGCCGAGCAGGCCCCCCGCCGTCGACGCGCTGAGGGCGATGCCGAGCCCTTCATCGGAGAGCCCGGTGAGATCTGCGCCGAGCACGCCGGCCATCGCCCACAGCGAGTCCTCGCTCACGGCCCACAGGGCGAACACGACGAGGAGCGCGAATCCCGCGACCGTGACGGTGCGGGAGGGGACCGCCGCGGTGCGCGTGGTGCCGGTGGCCGGCACCACGATCGGCATCGCCTCCGCCACGGCGGCGCCGGCGTGCGCGTCGGCGGCCGGGGCGTCGGGCAGCCACGTGGTCAGCACCAGGCCGATGAGACTGAACAGCGCGAGCGCGCCGAAGACCTGCAGGGGAGCCAGGCCGATGACGGGGACGACGGCCAGCACGATCGTGATCACGCCGCGGTTGGACAGGCCGTTGAGACCTGCGACCCGGTCGGGGTTGCGGAAGGCGGCCAGGGCGGCTCCGGATGCCGCCACCGCCCCGCCCGCGCCTGCGCCGCCCAGCAGCAGCCCAGGGAGGATCAGCGCGGGGACGAGGGCGGCCAGCAGGAACCCGGCGAGGGCGAGAGCCAGTCCGATCCGCGCCACCGTGCGGCGGCGCCCGCCCGCGCACAGCGGAGCGACCGCGAGACCGGTGATGGCGGTCAGCAGGAGCGTGGCGGTCACGAGCCAGCTGGCGGCGAGGACGTCCAGCCGCAGCCCCGTCTGGACGGCCGTGATCATGTACGGCGAGAGGTTGACGCCCAGGTAGCCGGCGATCGCGATGGCGAAGGTGGCGGTGGCGGTGGGTACGCGCACCGGGACGCGCGCGGTGCTTCCCGCCGTCCGTGCGAGATCGGAAGTGGAGGACAAGGCGGGGCCTTTCGGTACGGTCGCGCGCAGGTGGCGCAACGGTGCGGCGGGTGTGCTCCGGGCGCGGACCCCGCGGAGGGCCTTCCGGATGCGGCGAGCGTATGGAACTGATGTTTCGAGAGTGTCTGCACTGACGTTTCGGTCATGTTAAACGATTAAGTACCGGTCCGCGCAAGAGGCGGGAGGGCATTTTTCTCGGGTACTGTCGACGCTCATGGCAGCGCGCAAGGCGACCCTCCGCGATGTGGCGGCGGCCGCCGGGGTCTCCACCGCTGCAGCATCGTTCGCGCTGCGGGGCAAAGAGGGCGTGTCTCCGGAGACCCGGGCGCGCGTGCTGGAGGTCGCGCGGGAGCTGAGCTACGAGGTCAATCTCCCCGCCCGGAGCCTGCGCACGTCCCGGTACGGCGCGATCGGTCTCCATCTGCCGGAGGGGGCCAGTCGCGCCACGTATTACACGGAGTTCGCGTTCGGGGTCGTGGATGCCGCGGAGGAGCGCGGGCTCTCGGTCATCCTTCTGCCGCACCTCGATGCGGGGCAGCATCCGATCGCCTTCGTGGACGGATTCATCGTCGTGGACGCCACCGCGTCGGATCCGGGGGTGCGCGCCATGCTCGCAGACGGTCGCCCGGTCGTCAGTGGGGAGCACGTCGAATCGGCGGAGCGGGCCGTCACGGCGAGCGTCGTGTCCGACCACGACGCGGCGATGCACCGCCTGCTCGATCATCTCGCCGCTCAGGGGGCGGCGCGTATCGGCGTGCTGCTGCCGCCGGAGACGACGGCGTGGGGTCGTCAGGTCGCGAGCGCGTATGCGGCGTGGTCGGCGTCGCACGGCAGGGATCCGGTGGCCGTGCGCATCGGATTCGTGCCGACCGTCGCGGAGGTGGAGGCGGCCGCCGATGCCGTGCTGTCAGACCCCGTCGTCGACGCCCTCGTGGTGGTGCCCAGCGGATCGGCCGCTCCGGCACTGTCAGCCGCGCTGCGCGCCGGACGCGTCGTCGGGGAGGACCTGCTGCTGGCGGCCTACGTGGACGAGCCCGTCCATACGCTGCTCTCGCCCGCCGTGACCGCTTTCGACCTGAACGCGCGCGAATTCGGTGGGGAGTGCCTGCGACTGCTCGTCGAGGCGCTGGCCGGCGACGCCGGCGGCTCGGGTCCGGTCATCCGTATGACGGTGCCGAGCCTCGTCGTCCGGGAGAGCTCGACGCGCCGCGCCCGACCCTGATCGGGGTGGCGGAGGTCAGGCTGCCTGCTGAGGCGAGTGGACGATGAGCACCGGGCACGACGCGTACTGCGCGCATGCCGTGCTCACCGAGCCCAGCAGGAGCCCGACGAAACCGCCATGACCCCGGCTGCCCAGGACGAGCATGCCGGCACCGGCGCTCTCGCGGATGAGGGTCGGCGCGGTGGGTCCGGCGATCACGCGTCGTCCCAGGGCGGCGGGCGGATCGGCGCCGAAGGCGGACGTGATCGTGGCATCCAGGGTCGCGTGCGCCTCCTGCTCCGGCGACCATGTCTGCATGGCGCCGGCGGTGGCCAGTGGGGGGTAGGACCACACGACGACCGCCTCGAGCGGCACGGCCAGCGCCGAGGCCAATCGCGCCGCGTGACGGAGTGCGTCAACGGATGACTCCGACCCGTCGACCCCGACGATGATGGGCTGCCCTGACTCCGCTGCGTCCATGAAGCCACCATGGCACCGGCGCCGCGAATGGCAAGGGACTTAGGTCACGGAGGGGCGGGCCGGCCTTGTGCGAGATACGGTAGGGGGGTATGGTATCAAGATGAACGGTTACGTGGCGGACAAGGACGTGCTGCTCAAGCGGCTGCGTCGCGCGGAGGGCCAGGTGCGCGGCATTGCGCGGATGGTCGAGGAGGACAAGTACTGCATCGACATCCTCACGCAGGTCTCGGCCGCGACCAAGGCGCTGGAGGGCGTCGCGCTGTCGCTGCTGGGCGATCACCTCACGCACTGCGTCGCCGAGGCGAGCGCCGAGGGCGGCCCGGTGGCCCAGGAGAAGATCCGCGAGGCCAACGAGGCCATCGCGCGCCTGGTCCGCTCGTAATCCCGTCACCAGATCCCGAGGAGAAGTCATGAACATCGGAAACCGCGACGACCTGGGTCTGAAGGACTCTTCCGGCTGTGCGTGCTGCTCGACCGCTGGGGCGCCCGCCGGCGCGGATGCCTCGGCCACGGCGGTGACGTCCGAGGTGCTCGTGTCCGGCATGACCTGCTCGCACTGCGTCATGAGTGTCACGGAAGAACTGACCGCGATCGACGGCGTCGAGGGCGTGTCGGTGGACCTGAACGCCGGTGGCGCGTCTCGCGTCTCGATCCGCAGTGCTGCGCCGATCGACGCGGCAGCCGTGGCGGCGGCGGTCCAGGAGGCCGGCTACACCCTGGCCGGCAGCCCGTCGTGAGCGCGGTGGATGTCGAACTCGACATCACCGGGATGACCTGCGCGTCGTGCGCGACGCGGATCGAGCGCAAGCTCAACAAGCTGCCGGGCGTGGAGGCGACGGTCAACTACGCCACCGAGAAGGCGCGCGTCCGCGCGGCCGATGTCGATCCCGCCACCCTCATCGCGGCGGTCGAATCCGCCGGCTATCACGCCGCCCTTCCTGCGCCCCCTCAGTCCGAGAGCGCCGACGACCGCGATCCGGCGGACGCGAATCTGGTGTCGCTGCGCCAGCGCCTGCTGATCAGCACGGCACTGGCGGTGCCGGTCGCACTCCTGTCGATGGTGCCCGCCCTGCAGTTCACCTCCTGGCAGTGGCTGGCCCTGACCCTCACCGCACCGGTGGCGGTGTGGGGCGCGTGGCCGTTCCACCGGGCGGCGGCGGTCAACGCCCGCCACGGCGCTGCGACCATGGACACCCTGATCAGCGTCGGCGTCATCGCCGCGTTCGGATGGTCGCTGTACGCCCTGTTCTTCGGCGGCGCCGGGATGCCGGGCATGACGATGACCTTCCGCCTCTTCGGCACCCCCACCGGTGGCGGTGAGGAGCTGTACCTCGAGGTCGCGGCGTTGGTGACGGTGTTCATCCTCGCGGGCCGGTACGCCGAGGCCCGCGCCCGCAAGTCGTCGTCCGAGGCCCTGCGGGCGCTGCTGGAACTGGGCGCGAAAGACGCCGTGAAGATCGTCGCCGGCGCGGAGCAGCGCGTTCCGGTCGCGCAGCTCGTGGTGGGAGATGTCGTTCTCGTGCGCCCGGGGGAGAAGATCCCCTCCGACGGGCTCGTGATCGACGGATCCTCCGCGATCGATGCCGGCATGCTCACGGGGGAGTCCACCCCGGTCGAGGTGGCGGTCGGATCGCGTGTGGTCGGCGGCACGGTCAACGTCGGCGGCCGGCTGACGGTGGAGATCACGCGCGTGGGCGCGGACACGGAGCTCGCGCGGATGCGGCGCCTCATGGAAGAAGCGCAGACCGGCAAGGCCGAGGTCCAGCGTCTGGCCGACCGCGTGTCCGCGGTCTTCGTGCCGGTCGTGATCGTCCTGGCGATCGCCGCCTTCGCCGGCTGGCTGATCGCCGGCGCTTCGCTGGAGGTGGCTTTCACCGCGGCGGTGGCGACGCTCATCATCGCGTGTCCCTGCGCGCTGGGTCTGGCCACTCCCACGGCCCTGCTCGTGGGCACCGGCCGCGGCTCGCAGCTGGGCATCCTCATCCGGGGCCCGCAGGTGCTGGAGCAGACCCGCAAGGTCGACACGATCGTGCTGGACAAGACCGGCACGGTGACCACCGGCACCATGGCCGTCACCGCGGTGCACCCCGCAGCCGGCGTCACCCGCGGCGAGCTGCTCGCGGCGGCCGCCGCGGTGGAGTCGGGGTCGGAGCATCCGGTGGCCCGCGCCATCGTTGACGAGGCCGTCGCCGAGACCGTCGCCGTGGCCCCCGCCGAGACCTTCGACTCCCACGCCGGCTCGGGTGTGCAGGGCATCGTCGCGGGTTCGCTGGTCGTCGCCGGACGCCCGTCGTGGGTGCAGGATCAGTGGGGCATCCACGCGACCCCGCAGCTGCAGCGCGACGCGGACGCCCTGGCCGCCGAGGGTGCGACGGTCGTCGCCGTCGCCCGCGACGGCGAGCACCTGGGGATCATCGCCGTGGCCGATACGGTCAAGCCCACCAGCGCCGAGGCGGTCGCCCGCTTCCGCGCGCTCGGAATGACCCCCGTGCTCCTCACCGGTGACAACGAGGGCGCCGCCCGGCACATCGCGGCGCAGGTCGGCATCGACCACGTGCACGCCGCGGTCACCCCCGCCGGCAAGCTCGAGGTCGTCCGGCGCCTGCAGGAGGACGGACACGTCGTGGCGATGGCCGGCGACGGCGTCAACGACGCCGCAGCTCTCGCCGCCGCCGATCTGGGGCTGGCCATGGGCGGCGGCACGGATGCGGCGATCGCCGCGAGCGACATCACCGTGGTCTCCGGCGACCTGCTCGTCGTGGCCGACGCGATCCGACTGGCCCGCCGCACCCTCGGCACCATCAAGGGCAATCTCTTCTGGGCGTTCGCGTACAACGTCGCGGCGATCCCCGTGGCCATGGCGGGTCTTCTCAACCCGCTGGTCGCCGCGGCGGCGATGGCGTTGTCGTCCGTGTTCGTGGTGACGAACAGCCTGCGACTGCGCGGGTTCCGGCCCCTGCCCGCCGGCGCATCGGCAGTCGCTGCCGACCGGCCCCGCATTGCGGCCCCGGCCTGACCGCTCCCCGCACTCCCGTCGTCGAAGGAGGCTACGCATGAGCCGGCACGACCACCACCTGCCCGCCGATGACGCCATCGCCGAGGTGGAATCCCCGCCCGGCCACGAGGGACATGCGGGGCCGGCGGGGCACGCTGAGCACGGCGGCCAGGCCCATCACGCGGGCCATGCCGATCACGGGGGCCATGCCGGCCACGCCGATCACGTCGGACGATTCCGCCGGCTGTTCTGGATCATGCTCGCCCTCGCGGTGCCGGTCGTGGGCTTCTCGGGCATGTTCGCGATGCTGTGGGGGTATCCCCTCCCGGAGGCTCCGTGGGTGGGCTGGATCTCTCCGGTCCTGGGAACGGTCATGTACGTGTGGGGTGGCGCGCCCTTCCTGACCGGCGCCGTCGCGGAACTGCGTGCGCGCAGGCCCGGCATGATGCTCCTGATCGGGCTGGCGATCACGGTCGCCTTCGTCGCGTCCTGGGGTGCGAGCCTGGGACTGCTGCACCACGAGCTCGACTTCTGGTGGGAGTTGGCGCTGCTGATCGTCATCATGCTGCTGGGGCACTGGATCGAGATGCGCTCCCTCGCCCAGACGACGTCCGCGTTGGATTCCCTGGCCGCGCTGCTCCCCGACGAGGCCGACCGGGTCGAGGGCGACGGGGTCGTCACCGTCGCCCCGGCTGAGCTGCGCGTCGGCGACGTGGTCGTGGTCCGCCCCGGCGGGCGCGTGCCGGCCGACGGTCGTGTCGTGCAGGGGTCGGCGAGCATGGACGAGTCGATGATCACCGGCGAGTCCCGGCCTGTGCTCCGTGGTCGGGGAGCCACCGTCGTCGCCGGCACCGTGGCCACCGACTCCGGCTTGCGCATCGAAGTGACCGCGGTCGGGGAGGACACCGCGCTGGCGGGTATCCGGCGGCTGGTGACCGAGGCGCAGAACTCCTCCTCCCGCGCGCAGCGGCTCGCCGATCGCGCCGCCGGATGGCTCTTCTGGTTCGCCCTGGCCGCCGCCGCGATCACGGCCACGGTGTGGACCGTGATCGGTCTGCCCGATCAGGCGGTCGTCCGCACGATCACGGTCCTGGTGATCGCCTGCCCGCATGCGCTCGGCCTGGCGATCCCGCTGGTGGTGTCCATCGCCACCGAGCGCGCCGCCCGCGCGGGCGTGCTGGTGAAGGACCGGCTCGCCCTGGAGAGCATGCGCACCGTGGACACCGTCGTGTTCGACAAGACCGGAACCCTCACCAGGGGAACTCCCGCCGTGACGGCCGCAGCACCGGTGGAGGGGATGGATGAGGACCGCCTTCTCGCCCTGGCCGCGTCGGCCGAGTCGGACTCGGAGCATCCGCTGGCGCGCGCCATCGTGGCCGCCGCCCGCGCGAAGAACCTGTCACTCCCCGCCTCCCGGGGCTTCGAGTCCTCTCCCGCGGTGGGGGTGCGAGCCGACGTGGACGGCCGGGTGGTGCAGGTCGGCGGCCCGTACCTGCTCGAGCAGGCCGACGCCCGGGAACTGCCCATCGCGCAGCGGTGGCGGGAGGACGGCGGGATCATCCTGCACGTGCTCGTCGACGGGCGGGTCGCCGGAGCACTGCGCCTGGCGGATGAGATCCGCCCCGAGTCCCGGCAGGCCGTCGCGACCCTCCATGCCCGCGGCGTCGGGGTCGTGATGATCACCGGCGATGCCGAAGCGGTCGCCGCATCCGTCGCCGCAGACCTCGGCATCCGGCGATTCTTCGCCGGCGTACGCCCGGAGGACAAGGCGTCGAAGGTGAAGCAGCTGCAGGACGAGGGGCACGCGGTCGCCATGATCGGCGACGGCGTCAACGATGCACCCGCACTCGCACAGGCCGACGTGGGCATCGCCATCGGCGCGGGGACCGACGTCGCCATCGCCTCCGCCGGCGTCATCCTCGCCAGCGACGACCCGCGCTCGGTGCTGTCGGTCATCGAGCTCTCGCGCGCCGGCTACCGGAAGATGACGCAGAACCTGTGGTGGGCCGCCGGCTACAACCTCATCTCGGTGCCGCTGGCCGCCGGCATCCTCGCCCCGATCGGGTTCGTGCTGCCGATGTCGGTGGGAGCCATCCTGATGTCGCTGTCGACGATCGTGGTGGCCCTGAACGCCCAGCTGCTGCGGCGGCTGGACCTGCGTCCCGACGCGCAGTCCGCCCCGGATCCGGGATCGGACGCCGTGTACTGACCGGAGAGGCTGAGCCGATGACTCACTCGCCCCGGCCGTGCACCGGTCTGGCGTTCGCCGGGGGTTCTCCGACCTCCTGGACGGTATGGCCGCTGCACGCCGTCTTGGTGACGCCGGCTCGCTCGATGCGCGACACGGTGAACCATCGCATCGCGTCGCGCAGCCGGCACCACCCCACCAGATACCACCGGCCGCTCGTGGAGGCGAACAGCACGGGTTCGACGTCGCGGGTGGTCGTGGTCCCGTCTCTGGATGTGTAGCGGATGCGGACGACGCGCTGCTCGGCCATCGCCTCCTCCAGCGCCGACCTGATGGCGCGCGACGAGGAGGAGGGAGTCGCGTTGACCCAGATGCGTCCGGCCAGCTCGTCGGCTCTTGTCCGGGTTCTGGGATCGAGGACGTCGAGGATCTTGTGGATCCCGGCTGCTGCCAGATCGGCGTAGGGGGCATCGGGTGCAGCGGACACGGCCGCCATGAGCGCCACGGCCTGCGCCGGGGACAGGCTGACAGGCGGCAGTGACGCGCCCGCGGCCAATCCGTAGCCGCCGCCCGGGCCCGGGCGCGACCACACGGGCACGCCGCTGTCGTCCAGCGCAGCGAGGTCTCTCTTGACCGTGCGCACGGACACGCCGAACTCCCTCGCCAGCCGCTCGGCGGAGCATCCCCGTGATCCGCTCCGGCGCAGCATCTCGGACAGGGCGTGGAGGCGTTCTGCTCGCTTCACTGTTCCGCCCGGATCGAATTCATGTCACAAATAGTGACATACCGCTGCCCACAGCACCCACCAAGCTGGTGACATGACCAGTACGACGAGCAGCCCGACCATCATTCTCATCGCCGGCCACTGGCTGGGCGCGTGGGCGTGGGATGACGTCCTCGAGCACCTGAACACCGACCACTCCGGCGCGATCGCGATGACGCTGCCCGGTCTCGATGGGGACGATCCCGAGCGTGCGGTGAGGACCCTCGACGATCAAGCCGCAGCGGTCCTCGACCTCTTCGCCCGACTCGGGGTCTCCGAGGATCAGCCCGCGACTCTCGTCGCTCACAGCGGCGCGAATTTCCCCGTCAGTCTTGTCCTTGACCGCCACCCTGAGCTCGTCCATCGGGTGGTGTGGGTCGACTCCGGCCCCGTGGCGACGGGAAGCGTCTTCGCCCCGGACCTCCCGGAGGAGGTGGCGGAGCTTCCGCTGCCGCCTCTCGACGTGCTCGGCCAGCAGGCGAGCCTCGAAGGCCTGGGCCCAGAGGTCCTCGAGCGCTTTCGGGCGAGGGCCGTCCCCGAGCCCGGCCCCGTGCTCCGTCAGCCCGTCGAGTTGACCAACGATGCCCGCCGCACGGTCCCGACCACCCTGGTGTGCTGCTCGATCCCGAGCGTGCAGGTGCTGGAGCTGGCCCGCGCGGGCCATGCCATGTTCGCCGAAGTCGCGAACATCGACCACCTCGACGTCATCGACCTTCCGACGGGGCACTGGCCCATGTGGAGCCGTCCCCGCGACCTCGCCGAGGTCATTCAGTCAGCGGCTTCTCGAACCGACTGAGCTGCGCGTCTACCGTGAAGGGGGCCGGCCGGATCCGGCTGGCCCCTGTCCGTCTCCGAGGGGCCACACCACGCCACCGGCCGAACAGAACCGGCGCGAAGACCGTGCTCGAGCCGGGTCGCAACGAGTGGCGATCCCTTGTGAACACGGGGAACTGATGGCGGAGGATGGGGGATTCGAACCCCCGAGGGCTTGCACCCAACACGCTTTCCAAGCGTGCGCCATAGGCCACTAGGCGAATCCTCCTGAGGCCCCGGAGGGCCGCCGACCATCCTACCCGTATGCGCGACGCCGCCCGAACCGCGGTGGCGGGTCAGCGGGCGGTCGCCGCTTCGGGCGGGTGCGCGTAGGCCGAGCCCGGGCGGATCACGAGGGAGCGGGGCACGGCGACGGACAGGATGCGCCGCCCCGGCGTGACGCTCGCGAGCATCCCCGCACGCGCTTCCGCCAGAGCGGGGGCGAGGCCGCCGCGGTGGTCGAAGCGCGAGGCGACACCGGCGTAGCTGGAGCGTTCGATCCCGGCCACGAGCGCGCCGACGGCGGTCTCGGATGCGCCGTGGTCACGGGTGAGCCGGGCCCCGAAAGCGCGCGGGGACTCCGCGCCGGGAACCGGGATCCCCAGGTCGATGGCCAGTTCCTGAAGGGCGAGCCACGCCGCCCCCGCGTCGCCGCCCTCCGCCGCCAGGACGGCCCTGCGCCGGCGCAGTTCGCGGAGCACGCCGGGCAGTGCCAGAAGTGCCAGCAGCAGCATCCCCGTGCCCACACCCGGCCACGGACCCACGCCGCCGGTCGTGGAGGTGCCCCCGCTCCCGGCCTGCAGATCGTCCTGGGGACGCGGGCCGGCGGTCGGGGAGGCCGTGGAGCCGGCGTCGGGCTGCAGGGCGTCCTCCGGCGCCCGGTCGGCGGGGGCTCCTGCGCCCGCTGCGCTCGCCGAGGAGAAGCTCGTGGGTGTTCCCAGGCTGTTCGTGGGCTCGAAGGGCACCCAGCCCACGCCGGGGAAATGAACCTCCGGCCACGAGTGCAGCTGGCTGCTGGACACGGAGTACACCGTCTCGCCGTCGGTGGAGTCGCTCCTGCTCATGCCGGGGAGGTATCCGACCACGATGCGCGAGGGCATGTCCAGCGTCCGCGCCATGAGAGCGAACGCGGAGGCGTAGTGGACGCAGTAGCCCTGCCGTACGGCGAGGAAGTCGGCGACTGCCAGCGCACCCGACCCGTCGAAGCCCTCTTCCACCGGCGCCTCGAGCGAGTACTCGAACTCCGAGCTGCGGAACCACGCCTGCAGGGCCTGCAGGGCCTCGAAGTCGCTCTGCGCGTCGACGGTGACCTCGCGCGCGGTCTGTTCGATGATCGCCGGCAGATCATCGGGTAGGAGGTAGGACTCCTCGCGCACCTGCCCGCCGGCCTCGATGCCGCGGATCTGTTCGACGGTGGGTCGCGGCACGGCGCTCTCCACCTCATACGCCTGACCCTGCGTCGATCCGCTGCGGGCCACGACGGTGCGGTTCTGCGCGAGCGCTCCCCACGCCCCGTCCAGCCCTGTCACCGTCGTCGCCGGGAACGGCACGGGCAGCCAGGGGGAGTTCAGATCCACGATCTCCACGGTGGCGCGCTGCTCGTCGACTTCGATGCCGGGATCGACCTCCAGCGCAGGGAACGACTCCTCCTCCGCGCCCAGCGGTGTCGTGCGCCCGGTGTCGGGCTCCCACACCGAACCGTCGAAGTCGGAGAGGGTGACCGCGCGGAGGTAGGGCGGTTCGGACGCGGAGGAGCGGACGGTGAGCACCTCGGTCTCGCGCGGCTGGCGCAGGTCGTCGCCGAGCTCGAGGGTCGGGTCGATCGTGGATCCGGTGCCCAGGCCCCCTGAGCCCGCCCGGGCGATGGGAGGGGCAGGAGGGGGGTGGCCACGACCGCCGCCACGACGGCGATCGCCCCGATCGCCAGTGCCGTCGCGGTCGCGCCGCCCGATCGGCGTGGCTGGTCGCCGGGTGCGGCGTATCCGGTCGCCGCGCGGGTGGGTGCGGCATCCGGCTCGCGATGGCGCGCACGCGTGTCGATGCGCAGGAGGAACAGCACGCTGACGGAGAGGACGACGAAACCCACCAGGTCGATCTCACCCGGCACGGCGATGGAGGGGATCAGCGAGATGGCCACGAGGGCGACCCCGGCAAGCAGCGGCATGCGCGCCGTGAGCACCACGTGATCGATCGCGAGGGCGACCAGGCCCACGGCGGCGACGAGCAGGAAGGTCAGCGGCACGCCCGGCTCCAGCGGAGCGGCGCCCAGCACGATCTCCTCGACTCCGGCCGAGACCAGCACCGGGACCGTCGCGAAGGTGTCGGGGGTCGGGACGATCCACAGCACGGCCGAAGAACGGCCGAACATCAGGGTGAGCAGGAGGACCCATGTCACGGCCTCGAGCCCGGCCACGGCCAGTCCCGGCAGCCGCATCCCGCGGCCGACGACGCCCGTGGCCAGCACCGCGGCGGCCAGGCCGAGGGCAGCGAGCAGCCACCATCCGCTGTCGATCACCCGCAGCAGCGGCACGGTCGCGCCCACGAGTGCGGCGAGCACCCCGGCGGCGAGCAGGACGTCGGTGCGCCGCGGTCCGGCCGCCCGGTCACGGACGCCGCCTCGCGCGCCCCACGTCTCAGCGGACACGGGCCGCTCCCCGGTCGATGGCCTGCTCCCATGCCGCCGCGATGTCGGCGTCGGGGGTGAGGGATGCCGCGCACCATCCGGCCATGCGCAGCCGGTCCACGGCGTCGGAGGCGGCGCCCACGCCGAGGAGCACGGGCAGCGCGGAGTGGTGGGCCAGGGGCGCGAGCGCCTCGGTGTCGCCGGCCGAGAGACGTCCGGTCACCACGACGACGGGTCCGGTCAGAACGCCGGCGAACAGTCCCGCGACCCGGCCCAGATCATCGCCCTTGCGGGTGGTCAGGGTCGCCAGCTGCGCGGCGAGGGCCTCGACGTCGAACACTTCGCCGCCGGCGAGCGGATCCGACAGCGCCGCGCCGTCGGAATCCATCAGCTCGACGCTGTACCCCTCCCGCACGAGCTGCATCACGGCCGAGACCGCCGCGGACACACCGCTTTCGAACGCGGGGTCCAGCCCTGGGGCCAGCACCGCGTCGGCGCCCCATCGCAGCACCCCGCGATCGAGCACGACGCTCGCTTCCGGAGTCGCCTCCTGCTCCTCCTGGCGGACCATGAGGGTGTCGCGGTGCGCGGTTGCCCGCCAGTGAATGCGCCGCATCGAGTCGCCCGGCGCGTAGGGCCGGGCGACGAGGTTGTCGGCGCCCTGCCCCAGTTGCGCCGTCGTGGCCTGCAGCATCCCGCCCGCCTCGCCGGGCGCGGTCGGCAGTGTCGACAGCTCGACGATCGCCGGCGCGACGGTGACGCGTGTGCGCCCGCCGAGGGAGAACCGCCGCCGGGCCAGGCCGAAGGGGTCGGTGGCGGTGACCACGAGGGGGCCGAGGGAATGGATGCCGCGGGCGCGGCCGAGCACGGTGTAACCCAGTTCCACGCTCCCGTCGCCGCCGCGCAGGCCCGAGCCCAGGGCGGGGAAGATGCCGCGGGCGCGGCCGGACAGGCCGGGGGAGAGGGTGTCCTCCCACGTTCCCGGTGCCGTCGGAAGCGCCGAGCGCATCCCGGCCCGCACGCGCACCGTGCTCTCCCGGCCGACCGCGGCGACATCGGGCACGAGGGAGCGGGTGACGGCCTCCGTGCGCCGCGCCGTGAACAACGACACGACGCTGCCGGCGATGACCACCAGCAGCAGCACGCCGAAGTACATCAGCTCGCCGACGCCTGCCTCGTGGGCCACCAGGAACGCCAGGACGGCGAGGGCCCCGGCTCCGGTGCCCCGGGCGGTCAGCGGCCACAGGCGTCTCATGGCAGGCTCACATGCGCGCGGCGAGCGGCACGCGCACCGACCCGGCGATCCGCTCCAGCGTCGAGGCGACGACGTCGGCCGAGGGCCGGCCGCCCGCCGCGGCGCGGCTGGGGATGAGGCGGTGCGCGAAGACGGGCGCGAGCAGCGCGGTGACATCGTCGGGGATGACGAATCCCCGCCCGTCCAGGGCCGCCCACACCTTCGCCGCGCGCACGAGCTGCAGGGTGGCGCGCGGGCTCGCGCCCAGGCGGAGGTCGGGGTGCGTGCGCGTGGCGTGGGCCAGCGCGACGGCGTAGTCCTCCACGGCCGGCGACACGTGCACCGCTCGCGCCCACGCGATCAGCTGCGTCACCCGCTCGGCGGTCACGACGGGACGGATCGCCTCCAGAGGGTTGACGCTGTCGCGCTGGCGGAGCATGAGCGCTTCGCTGCGGGCATCGGGGTAGCCCATCGAGATGCGCATCATGAACCGGTCGCGCTGCGCCTCGGGCAGGGCGTACGTGCCCTCCATCTCGAGGGGATTCTGCGTCGCGACGACGAGGAACGGATCGGGGAGCAGGTGGGTGCGTCCGTCGACGGTGACCTGCTGCTCCTCCATGGCCTCCAGCAGAGCCGACTGCGTCTTGGGGGAGGAACGGTTGATCTCATCGGCGATGACGACGTTGGCGAAGATGGCGCCTGGCTTGAACTCGAACTCGCGATCGACGGGATTGAACACCGACACCCCGGTGACATCGCCGGGCAGCAGGTCGGGCGTGAACTGGATGCGGCGCACGCTCGCATCCACCGAAGCGGCCAGGGCACGCGCCAGCATCGTCTTGCCGACGCCGGGCACGTCCTCGATCAGGAGGTGGCCTTCCGCCAGCAGCGCCACGAGCGCCGAGCGCACGGCCTCGGGTTTGCCGTCGATCACGCGCGACATCGACGCGACGATGCTGTCGGTGACCCGGCCGAAGTCGTCCGGGGTGAGCGGCCCCGATGCGGAATCGGGCGATGTCGTCGCGGTCTCGTTCATTGATCCCTCGGGTCCGGGGAGTGGCGTCGTCGCCGGTCGTGACCCGATCGTAACCCCGCTTTCGGTCTCGGGGGCTGGGAGAAGTCTGCCCTTGTCGCGCGAGGGTCCGTGCGGCGGGGCGGCGAAGTCGGTGAGCCCGCGTTGGCCGCGGGGCGCGTCGACCGATACACTGGAGCCGGCTCTCCGCGTGACGGCATCCAGGCCAACTCCCCCAGGACGGAAACGTAGCAAGGGTAACCAGGCTCTGCTGGGTGCGCGGAGAGTCTTATTTTTTGTCCCGGTCCCGGGCCCCTCCGCTCGCGGGATCGCCGCCGTAGGGTGGACGCGTGGCGCAGAGCATCTACATCACGTCGGCCGAGGGAAACTCGGGCAAGTCGACCGTGGCCCTCGGGGTGCTCGACGCGCTCAGTCACGCCACGCCGCACGTGGGCGTCTTCCGCACCATCGCGCGTTCGACGACCGAGCGCGACTACGTCCTCGAGATGCTCCTGGACCACGACGGGGTCGACCTCGATTACGACCAATGCGTGGGGGTCACCTACGACGACGTCCGGCGCGATCCGGATGCGGCGCTGGCGAGGATCGTCGAACGGTACAAGGCCGTCCAGGCCCAGTGCGACGCGGTCGTGGTCCTCGGCAGCGACTACACCGACGTGTCCAGTCCGGCAGAGCTCGCCTACAACGCGCGCATCGCCGCGAACCTCGGAGCGCCCGTCCTGCTCGTGGTGGGCGGGCGCGCGCAGCACGGTCAGAGCGAGCAGCTGGGCTCCAGCATGCCCCGCACGCCGGAGCAGGTCGGTCAGGCCGCTGCGCTCGCGCTGGTCGAACTCGCCCATGAGCGCGCCGAGCTCCTCGCTGTGGTCGTCAACCGGGCGGATCCGCAGGTGCTGGCCGACATCGTCGCCTCCGTGCGGTCGGTCCTGACCGGCGACGGCGCCCCTTCGCCGTCAGAGCGCGAGATCCCCGTGTGGGCGCTCCCCGAAGACCGGTTCCTCGTCGCCCCGTCGGTGCGCGGCGTGATGCGCTCGGTCGGCGGCGAGCTGGTCAAGGGTGATCCCGAGCTGCTCACGCGTGAGGTCCTGGGCGTCGTGGTGGCCGGGATGTCGATGGTCAACGTGCTGCCGCGCCTGACCGAGTCCTCGATCGTGGTGATCCCCGCCGATCGCGCCGAGGTGCTGCTGGCAGCCCTCCTGGCCAATGCGTCGGGGACCTTCCCCTCCCTTGCCGGCGTCGTGCTCAACGGCGGCTTCCCTCTGCCGGAGCCCGTCGATCGGCTCATCGACGGGCTGGGCTCGTCGCTGCCGCTGATCGCCACCGACCTCGGAACCTACGACACCGCGGTGCGTGTGATGAACACCCGCGGCCGCCTCGCCGCCGACTCGCAGCGTCGCTACGACACCGCGCTGGCGATCTTCGAGCGCCACGTCGACACCGACGAGCTGACGCGCCTGCTCGGGGTGGCCGAGCCCACCGTCGTCACGCCGCTGATGTTCGAGTACGGCCTCGTCGAGCGCGCCCGCCGTCAGCGCCGGCACATCGTGCTGCCCGAGGGCACCGACGACCGCGTGCTGCGCGCGGCGGCGACCGTGCTCGCGCGCGGCATCGCCGACCTCACGATCCTCGGCGAGGAGATCGAGGTGCGAAACCGCGCCATCGAACTGGGGATCGACCTGGGCGAGGCTCGCGTCGTGAGCCCCTTCGACGCCGTGTACGTCGACCGGTTCGCGCGCGAATACGAGCGGCTCCGCGCGCACAAGGGCATGACGTATGCGCGCGCGGCCGACACCGTCACCGATGTGTCGTACTTCGGCACGCTCATGGTGCACCTCGGACTGGCCGACGGGATGGTCTCCGGCGCCGCCCACACCACGGCGCACACAATCCGGCCGGCCTTCGAGATCATCAAGACCCGTCCCGGCGTCTCCGTGGTCTCCAGCGTCTTCCTCATGGCGCTGGCCGATCGGGTGCTCGTGTACGGCGACTGCGCCGTCATCCCCGACCCCACGAGCGAGCAGCTGGCCGACATCGCGATCTCCTCGGCTGCCACGGCCGACCAGTTCGGCATCGCCCCGCGCGTGGCGATGCTGTCGTACTCGACGGGCGAATCCGGAACCGGCGCCGACGTGGAGAAGGTCCGCGCCGCCACCGCCCTCGTGCGCGAGCGGGCGCCCGAGCTGCTCGTGGAGGGTCCGATCCAGTACGACGCCGCCGCCGACGCGGCGGTGGCCAAGGCGAAGCTGCCCGGCTCCGACGTCGCCGGCCGTGCCACGGTCTTCGTCTTCCCCGACCTGAACACCGGCAACAACACCTACAAGGCCGTGCAGCGCTCCGCCGGTGCGGTGGCCATCGGCCCCGTGCTGCAGGGCCTGAACAAGCCCATCAACGACCTCTCCCGCGGCGCGCTGGTGGACGACATCGTCAACACCATCGCCATCACGGCGATCCAGGCCCAGGCCGGCGGCACCACCGGGGAGGGAGGCACACCATGAGCGATGTCCTCGTGATCAACTCCGGGTCGTCCTCGATCAAGTACCAGCTGTTGGACGGCGACACCGAGCAGGTGCTGGCCAAGGGCCTCATCGAGCGCATCGGCCAGGAATCCGGGCTCGCCCGCCACACCGTCACGGCGGCCGCACTGGCCGGCGGCGGCGACGGGGTGGCGCTCACGGTCACGGATGCGACCTCCGAGATCCAGCGCGAGATCGCCGATCACACCGCGGGGTTCGGCGTGATGCTGGAGGCCTTCGCGCAGCACGGGCCGTCGCTGACCGAGCGCGCACCTGTGGCCGTGGGACATCGGGTCGTGCACGGGGGAGCGCGGTTCTACGAGCCGACGCTGGTGACGCCGCTCGTGGAGATCAACATCGACGAGTTGTCGGTGCTGGCCCCGCTGCACAACCCCGCCAACCTCGCCGGCATCGTCGCGGCGAGGAAGGCGTTCCCCGACGTCCCGCACGTGGCGGTGTTCGACACGGCGTTCCACCAGAGCCTGGCCCCGGCCGCCTACACGTACGCCATCGACGCGCCGCTGGCGGAGGCCCACCGCATCCGCCGGTACGGCTTCCACGGCACCAGTCACCAGTTCGTCAGCGAGTCCGCCGCCGCCTTCTTGGGCAGGCCCCTCGGGCAACTGCGGCAGATCGTCTTCCATCTCGGCAACGGGGCCTCGGTCACCGCGATCGAGGGCGGACGGTCGGTGGACACCTCGATGGGGCTCACGCCGCTGGAGGGGCTCGTGATGGGGACGCGCTCGGGCGACCTCGATCCGGCCGTCCTCCTGCAGCTGGCCCGTCGCGCGGACATGTCGATCGGCGACCTGGACGACCTGCTGAACAAGCGCTCCGGACTGCTCGGTCTCGCCGGCGTCAGCGACATGCGCGACATCCGCGCCGGCGTGGACGCCGGCGATGCGCGGATCACGCGCGCGTGGGACGTCTACATCCACCGCCTGCGCGCGTACGCGGGTGCCTACCTCGCCCAGCTCGGCGGAGTCGACGTCATCGCCTTCACCGCGGGCGTGGGGGAGCACACCCCGGAGGTGCGCGCGGAGTCGCTCGCGACGTTCGGATTCGCCGGGATCGAGATCGACCCGGCGCGCAACACCGCACCCGAGCGGGGGACGCGGATCATCTCCACGGACGACTCGGCGGTGACGGTGCTCGTCGTGCCCACGAACGAGGAGCTCGAGATCGCGCGGCAGACGCTGCAGGTCGTCGGCGGCTGAGCATCCCGTGCCGGTGTCCTATGAGCTGCGCAAGCCTTCGCATCGTCACCGCATCGGCTGACTACGCTGATGCGGTGACCGACGGAAACCCCGACCGCCTGCCCGATCTCACCGCCTACGACGCCGTCCTGTTCGATCTGGACGGCGTGCTCACCCCAACCGCGGAGGTGCACATGCACGCGTGGCGGACGATGTTCGAGGAACTGTTCGCGCAGTGGGACATCCAGCCGCCCTACACCGACCGCGACTACTTCGAATACCTCGACGGCAAGAAGCGCTACGACGGTGTGGCCAGCCTCCTGCGCAGTCGCGACGTCGAGGTGCCGTGGGGAGACCCTGCCGACCCGCCCACCGCCGACACCGTCTGCGGCATCGGCAACCGGAAGAACCTGGTGTTCGCCGCCGTGCTGCGCTCGGAAGGCATCGCCGCGTACCCGGGCTCGATGCGCCTGGTCGACAAGCTCCAGGCCGCGGGCGTGCCGATCGCCGTGGTGTCCAGCTCCAAGAACGCCCAGGAGGTGCTCGAGGCCGCGGGCATCCGCGACCGGTTCGACGTCGTCATGGACGGTGTGGTCGCCGAGCGCGATCACCTCCGCTCCAAGCCCGCTCCCGACGTGTTCGTCGAGGCGGCGCGGATGCTGGGGGTCGATCCGGCGCGCTCGGTGGCGGTCGAAGACGCCCTCAGTGGCGTGCAGTCGGCCGCTGCCGGCGGCTTCGCGGTCGTGGTCGGGGTGGACCGCGGCGTCGGCGGCGAGGATCTGGCCCGAGCCGGCGCCACGGTCGTCGTCGATGACCTCGCCGCCTTCGTAGACTGACCATCCGAAGCATCCCGAACTTCGCCAGGAAGGCAGCCCATGATCGATCGCGGTCGATTCCCCGTCGACGAGTGGCGGCTCATCGAGACCGAGGGCTCACTCGACGACGCCGGCGTGACCGAGACGCTCTTCTCGGTCGGGAACGGCTACCTGGGGCTGCGCGGCAACTACCCCGAGGGGCGGTTCGCACAGGAGCAGGGGACCTTCATCAACGGCTTCCACGAGATCTTCCCGATCCGCCACGCCGAGCAGGCGTACGGGTTCGCCGAGGTGGGGCAGACGATCATCAACGCACCGGACGCCAAGGTGATGCGCGTCTACGTCGACGATGAGCCGCTGTCCTTCGACGTGGCCGACGTCCGCGAGTACGAGCGCGTGCTCGACATGCGCGAGGGAGTGCTCCGCCGCCGCCTGCTGTGGGTGACCCCCTCGGGCAAGCACGTCGAGATCGAGGACGAGCGCCTGGTGTCCTTCGAGGAGAAGCACCTCGCCGTGATGCGGCTGACGGTGACCGTCCTCGACGATGACGCGGCGGTGACGATCAGCTCGCAGCTGATCAATCGCCAGGACGGCGAGGGGATCTACGGGGGCTCGCCGATGGGCGCGCGCAAGAGCCGGGCGGGATTCGACCCGCGCAAGACGGAGAAGCTGCAGGAACGGGTCCTGCAGCCGCAGGACTACTGGCAGGACGGGGAGCGCTCCGCGCTGAGCTACCGCGTGTCGGAGTCGGGCATGACGCTCGCCGTGATCGCCGACCATCTCGTCGACACCGCGAACGAGTACTCGGCACGCCGCCTCATCGAACCCGACATCGCCAAGAACGTCTTCCGCGTGCAGGCGAAGGCGGGCGTCCCGACCACCCTGACGAAGATCGTCAGCTACCACACCTCCCGCGGCGTTCCCGCGGGCGAGCTCATCGACCGGTGCCGCCGCGGCCTCGACCGCGCGGAGGCACTGGGCGTGGACGAGCTGTTCGCACGCCAGCGCGCGTGGCTGGACGGATTCTGGGAGCGCTCCGACGTTCGCATCGAGGGTCACCCCGACCTGCAGCAGGCGACCCGCTGGTGCCTCTTCCAGCTCGCGCAGGCCGCAGCCCGCGCCGACGGGCAGGGCGTTCCCGCCAAGGGCGTGACCGGCTCGGGGTATTCCGGTCACTACTTCTGGGACACCGAGATCTACGTCCTGCCGTTCCTGGCGTACACGACGCCGCTGTGGGCGCGCAACGCGCTGCGGATGCGGTACCTGATGCTGCCGGCCGCCCGCAAGCGCGCGCACCAGCTCAACGAGGCCGGCGCCCTGTTCCCGTGGCGCACGATCAACGGCGAGGAGGCGTCGGCCTACTATGCCGCCGGCACGGCGCAGTACCACATCAACGCCGACGTCAGCTATGCCGTGGCCAAGTACGTGCGCGCCACCGGCGACGTCGATTTCCTCGATTCCGAGGGCGTCGACATCGCCGTGGACACCGCACGGCTGTGGGCGACCCTAGGATTCTGGCGTTCGAGCGACGGGGTGATCGACGGGGAGAACGAGACCTTCCACATCCACGGTGTCACCGGCCCCGACGAGTACACCACGGTGGTCAACGACAACCTGTTCACCAACGTCATGGCCCGCTTCAACCTCCGATTCGCCGCGCAGACCGTGCGCGAGATGGAGGAGGCCGATCACGACGCCTACCTGCGCATGGTCGACCGGATGAACCTCGACCCCTCGGAGCCGGAGATGTGGGAGCGGGCCGCCGAGGCGATGCACATCCCCTACAGCGAAGCCCTCGGCATCCACCCGCAGGATGCGGTGTTCCTCGAGCGCGAGATCTGGGACCTCGAGCACACGCCGGCCGATCAGCGTCCGCTGCTGCTGCACTTCCACCCGTTGGTGATCTACCGGTACCAGGTGCTCAAGCAGGCCGACGTCGTGCTGGCGCTGTTCCTGCAGGGCGACAACTTCACCGCCGACGAGAAGCTCGCCGACTTCGAGTACTACGACCCGCTGACCACGGGGGATTCGACGCTGTCGGCCGTCGTGCAGTCGATTCTGGCGGCGGAGGTGGGCTACCAGAACCTCGCCCTGGAGTACTTCCGCGACGCGCTGTTCGTCGACCTCGGCGACCTGCATCACAACGCCGCCGACGGCGTGCACGTCGCCTCCGCGGGCGGGGTGTGGACGGCACTGGTGGCCGGCTTCGGGGGCATGCGCGACCACTTCGGCGAACTCACCTTCGACCCGCGGCTGCCGGCCGAATGGCCGTCGCTCTCCTACGTCCTGCACTGGCACGGCACGCGTCTGGATGTGACCCTGACGCGCGATCTGCTCACGATCGAGGCGGGTGAGGGCGACCCGGTGCAGTTCGCGGTGCGCGGGGTCGGATACACCGTCCACGGCGGCAGCCGTGCGGAGGTGCCGCTGCGCGGGCAGGGCCCGGTCATCCCTGGGAAGCCTTCGCTGCGTCAGTTCGCCGATGCCCGCAGGGAGGACGGGACTCTGCTGTCGGCCTCCGTGCCCACGGTCACGACCTCCATCCCGGTGATCGAAGACCAGGAGGCCCAGGCAGGCGCGACGTTCAGCGCCGTCGACGACTGAGCTGCAGCGGCGTCACTCGCCTCGGATCGCCGCGAGGGCGCTCTCGGCGAGTGCGTGATCGGTGACGAGGCTGGTCATCAGGCCGGCCTTGGCGATGGCCCGGATCGCCTGCGCCTTCTCGGCGCCCCCGGCGACGGCCATGACGCGCGGGACGGCGTGCAGCTCTTCGTGCGAGATCGACACCGTGCGCCGCTGGAACTCCGGATCGACGAGGGAGCCGTCCTCGCGGACGAGGATGCCGGCGACGTCGGCGACGCACCCGAGCGCGGTGGCGTGGGCGACGTCGTCGGGTGCCAGCACCTCGCGCACCTGCGTGACGGGCGGGTTCCAGCTGCCCACGGAGACCACAGCGGTGGTGACCTGGGGGAACAGGCGCAGGGCCTGCTGGATGTCGGGGTGCTGTTTCAGGCTGTCGGCGGTCTCGGCATCCTTGACGAACAGGGGCGAGAAGATCGGATACACCGCGCCACCCGCGCGCTGGGATGCCTCCCGGACGAGTTCGACGGGCGAAGCCCCCATCTCGCCGCTGACGAACCCGGTCAGCTGCACCACGGTGACCCGCGGCAGGGACGTCAGCTGCGAGGTCGTCGCGGTGAGGGAGCGGCCCCACGTCAGCCCCAGCACCTCGTCATCCGAGAGCGTCGTGCTGAGCACCTCCGCCGCCGCGGCGCCCAGCTGCTGCCGCACGTTGTCGCGCGTGCCGTGCGAACGCACGACATGGCACTCCTGCAGGCCCAGGGCGATCCGCAGTTCCTCGCTGAGCAGGGGGTCGGGCAGGCCGTGGTCGTGCACGGCGATGGTGACCACCCCCTCCTCGCGCGCGCGCGTGAGGAGGCGGGCGACCTTGAACCGCGAGATGCCGAGGCGCTCGGCGATGTCGACCCGGGGGAGGTCTTCGAGGTAGTAGAGCCGCGCGACCATGCCGAGAAGCGCGCGATCGGCGACGGCACTCTCGCCGATGCTCGTTTGAGCGCGCAAGGGGCGCTGTTCTTGCATATGTGACCTCGGTGGGTATGATCGCTGAAGACCGCTGCTCAACTTTCAACCAGCACTGCTCATATGAGCATGGATGGATGGGCACGTCAAGCCCCGTACCAAAGGAGGACCGCCCGTGAGCGACGACGACGTCACCCTCTCCTCCTCCACCCCCCGGGTGCCCCGCCCCCGCCTGAGCGCCCCCGGCGCTCCGCGCGAGCGCTCGCCGGCATCGGCCGCCCTCGTGCTGCGCACATGATCGCGCGGCCGCGCCCGGCCCCCGACGCCCCTACGACAGTCCCCAATGAAATCGGAGCGAACATGACCGAGATCCCCCGAACCATGAACGCCAGCGTCCTCACCGAGGTCCAGTCCATCACGATCGAGCAGCGTCCCGTTCCCGAGGTCGCACCCGACGAGGTCCTCGTCCAGGTCGCCGCCGTCGGCGTGTGCGGTTCGGACGTGCACTACTACGAGCACGGCCGGATCGGCGATTTCGTCGTGGATGCGCCGATCATCCTCGGGCACGAGCTGAGCGGGCGCATCGTCGCGGTCGGCGCCGACGTCGACCCGGCTCGGGTCGGCCGACGCGTGGCGGTCGAGCCCCAGCGGCCCTGCCGCGTGTGCGACTTCTGCAAGTCCGGCGCCTACAACCTGTGCCCCAAGATGGAGTTCTTCGCCACGCCCCCCATCGACGGCGCCTTCTGCGAGTACGTGACCATCCAGGCCGACTTCGCCTTCGACATCCCCGACTCGATCAGCGACAACGCCGCAGCGCTCATGGAGCCGCTGTCGGTCGGCATCGCCGCCGCTCAGAAGGGCGGCGTCAAGGTCGGCGACCGCGTCCTCGTCGCCGGTGGCGGACCGATCGGGATCATCGCCGCGCAGGTGGCGCGCGCCTTCGGGGCGAGCGAGGTCATCGTCTCCGACATCAACCCCGCGCGTCGCGAGCTCGCGCTGCGCTACGGAGTGACGCGGGTCGTGGACCCCACCGCCGAGTCGCTGGACGGCCTGAACGCCCACGTGTTCATCGACGCCTCCGGTGCGGCGCCGGCGATCCGGGCCGGAATCCGCGCCACGCGCCCCGGGGGCACCGTCGTCCTCGTCGGCAGCGCGGATGAGATCCCGTTCTCGGTGCCCGATGTCGCGATGCGCGAGATCAACGTCACGGGCATCTTCCGCTACACCGGCACGTGGCCGATCGCCCGCACGCTCGTCGAGTCCGGTCAGGTCGACCTGGACTCGCTCGTGACCCACGTCTTCGGCCTCGAGCAGGTCGAGGAGGCCCTCACCGGAGACGGCGCGCTGGACAGCCTCAAGCGCATCGTGCGCCCCGGTGTGGCGCAGGTGGCGGACCCGGTGGCTGCGGCGCGGGGTGAGGCATGAGCGACACGCTGCTCTCGGTCCGGGGTGTCTCCAAGTCGTTCCCCGGCGTCAAAGCTCTCGATGACGTCTCCTTCGAGGTGCGTCCGGGCACCGTCCACGCGCTGTGCGGGGAGAACGGTGCCGGCAAGTCGACCCTGATGAAGATCATCAACGGCATCTACCAGCCCGACACCGGCGAGATCCGCGTGCGCGGCGAAGCGGTGCGTATCCGCAACCCCATCGAGGCGCGCGCGCAGGGCATCGCGATGATCGCACAGGAGCTCAACTACGTCCCGGAGATGACGATCGCGGAGAGCTTCTTCCTCGGACGCCTGCCGATGAAGTTCGGCAAGATCGACTGGCGGCACATCCGCCGCGAGGCCCGTCGCATCCTGAAGGAGGAAGGCCTCGACTTCTCCATCAACCGGCGACTGAGCACGCTCACGGTGTCGGAGATCCAGACGCTGGAGATCGTGCGGGCCGTCTACCACAGCGCCGACGTGCTGATCATGGACGAGCCGACATCGGCGATCGCCCACAAAGAGGTCGAGTCGCTCTTCGCCAAGATCCGCGCGCTGCGCGCCGAAGGCAAATCGATCATCTACATCTCGCACAAGATGGACGAGGTCTTCGAGCTGGCCGACGACATCAGCGTGCTGCGGGACGGCGCCGTCGTCAGCTCTCAGCGCGCCGACGCCATCACCTCGGCGCAGGTCATCGCGCAGATGGTCGGCCGCGACCTGGACCACCAGTCCTACCCGAAGGAGCGCATCGAGATCGGTTCCACGGTCTTCCGCGCCTCCGGCCTGTCCAGCCGTCACCTGTTCGAGAACATCGACCTGGAGATCAAGGCCGGGGAGATCGTGGGCCTCGCCGGCCTCATCGGCGCCGGACGCAGCGAAGTGGTCAGGGCCGTCTTCGGACTGGACTCGCTGGATGCCGGGACGATCGAGATCGACGGCAAGCAGGCCGACATGTCCACCCCGCGCAAGGCGATCGCCAACGGCGTCGCGATGCTGTCGGAGGACCGGCGCCTGGTCGGCATCATCCCGAAGCTGAGCATCAAGAAGAACGCCACGCTCGCGAGCCTGCGCAAGGTGATCTACGG
Organism: Microbacterium lushaniae; assembly: GCF_008727775.1. NCBI lineage: Bacteria > Bacillati > Actinomycetota > Actinomycetes > Micrococcales > Microbacteriaceae > Microbacterium > Microbacterium lushaniae. Next base: position 2,709,300 of record NZ_CP044232.1, on the reverse strand, counting down.
CGGCTTCGCCCACCCGCGCAAGGAGGACAAGCTCGTCGAGGAGTACTTCTCCAAGATGAACGTCAAGGCGCCCAGCACCGAGACACGCATCGAGTCCCTCAGCGGTGGCAATCAGCAGAAGGTGCTGCTCGCGCGGTGGCTCATCGCCGACCCCAAGGTGCTGCTGCTGGACGAACCGACCCGCGGCATCGACGTGGGTGCGAAGTACGAGATCTACAAGATCATGACCGAGCTCGCCCGGCAGGGGCGCGGCATCCTCATGATCTCCTCCGAACTGCCTGAGCTGATCGGGATGTGCGACCGGATCTACGTCATGTCGGGCGGGCGCCTGACGGCGGAGCTGGAGCCCCCGCAGTTCTCGCAGGAGACGATTCTGAAATTCGCCATGAACGAAATCGAGGTGGCCTGACGTGCTGGAAAAGCTGAAAACCCTGGAACTCAGCCGCTACTCCATATTCATCATCCTCGTGGTGGTGCTGGTAGCGGCGAGCATGCTGAGCCCGAACTTCCTCAGCACGGACAACGTGTTCAACGTGCTGCGTCAGGTCGCGGTCATCACGATCCTCGCCTACGGCGCGATGACCCTGATCATCGGCGGCATGATCGACCTGTCCGCAGGAGCGGTCATGGCCTTCGCAGGCGTGACGTCGGTGATCGTCTACAAGTCCACCGGCAATCTCCTGTTCGGTGTGCTCGCGGGCATCGCCATCGGCATGATCTGCAACCTCATCAACGCGTTCCTCGTGGCCACGCTGCGCACGCCGGCATTCATCGTGACCCTCGGCATGATGCTGATGGCCCGTGGCGCGGTGCTGGAACTGACGCAGGGCCAGAACGTCCTGCAGCTGGGGGATTTCATCCTCATCGGCCAGGGGAACCTCGGCTGGCTGCCGATCCCCGTGCTGATCCTCATCGTCGTCACGATCGTCATCTGGTACCTCATGAACCAGACCCGCTACGGCCGCTCGGTGTACGCCGTCGGCGGTAACGAGGAGGCCGCGCGGGCGGCGGGCATCGCGGTGGAGAAGGTGAAGTACCAGGCGTTCCTGGTCAACGGCGCGCTCGTGGGCATCGCCGGTGTCATCTTCATGTCGCGCGTGAACGCGGGGCTTCCCAACGCCGGAATCGGCTACGAGCTCCAGGCGATCACCGCTCCCATCATCGGTGGCACGAGCTTCTCCGGTGGTGTCGGCACCGTCTTCGGCACCCTGGCCGGAGCCCTCATCGTCGGCGTGCTGGGCAACATCATGAACCTCATCGGGATCGGCTCCTACGTGCAGCAGATCGTGATGGGCCTCATCATCGTCGTCGCCGTCGCGTACGACGTCTTCAGCAAGCGGGGCAAGGCCCGCACGACGATCCTCAAGTCCGACGCGAAGGGCGAGACCCTGCCCACCGCGCGGGAAGGAACAGTTCCAGCTGGAGGTGGGACAGCCGGATCCTGACTCGCCTCACCCGTCACCTCATGAACCCGAACACATAAGGAGAGCACAATGACGACTCTTACCCGCAAGATCATGGCGCTGGGAGCGGCCGCGGCCGTGGCCCTGAGCCTCGGCGGCTGCGCCGTGACCACCGGCAACCCCGCCTCCGACGGCGACACCGAGCGCGAGAAGAAGGACGAGTACCGCGTCGCGTACATCGCCCGCGCGCAGGCCGACTCGTTCGCCGCATGGCTGGCCAACGAGATGAAGGCCGCAGCCGAGGACTACGACGACATCACCCTCGAGGTGTTCGACGGCCAGGCCGACGACGAGGTCGAGAACCGGATGATCGAGAACGCGATCGCCAACAAGTTCGACGCCATCATCGTCCAGCCCAACAACGGCGACGCGCAGAGCCCGTACATCCAGCAGGCCATCGACGCCGGCATCGTGACCATCACGACCAACCCGCGCGTGGAGGGTCTCAACGGTGGCGACTCCGTCGACGCGAACCCCTACGACCAGGGCGCCGTCGTCGCGCAGCTGGCGCTGGAGCAGGTGCCCGAGAACGCGAAGGTCGTCGTCCTCACCGGCCCGGCCGGCAACTTCCACAGCACCGCGCGTCGCGACGCGTGGCAGAAGGAGTTCTTCGACCAGCGCCCCGACGTGACGATCGTCGCCGAGGACACCGCGAACTGGAACAAGGATGAAGCGCTGACCCTCATGGAGGACTGGTCGCTGGCCAACTCCGAGATCGACGCCATCATCTCGATGAACGACAACATGGCCGCCGGTGCGTTGGAAGCGCTCAAGGGCAAGTCGAACTTCGAGGGCATCCTCGCCTACGGCGTGGACGGGACCCCCGAGGCGACCCTGCTGATCCAGGAGGGTCTGCTGACCGCCTCGACGCTGCAGAACGCGCGCGAGCTGGCCGAACTCAACATCAAGTCGGTGCACGAGCTGCTCACCGGCGAGAAGGATGAGATCAACGTCGACATCGGCAACCCGCTGATCACGTCCGACAACGTGCAGGAGTACATCGACCTCTACCTCGAGGCCGGCCTCCTCTGATCCACCTACCCGAGCGGGGGAGCGGCGTAAGCCGTCCCCCGCTCGGTGCTTTCTCCCCACCCCCGTCGAAAGGAATGACGTGTCCGTCATCGACAAGTTCTCCCTCCAGGGCCGCACCGCCCTGGTCACCGGCGCCACGCGCGGCCTCGGCCATGCGTTCGCCACGGCTCTGGCCGAAGCCGGCGCCGACGTCGTCGTCCACGGGCGCGATCAGGCTGCCGCCGAAACCGTCCGCGACGAGATCGAGGCGCTCGGGCGCAAGGCCTACGTCGTGCTCGGCGACTTGACCGAGGCCGGCGGCGCCCAGCAGGTCGTCGACGAGTCCATCGCGGCGGCGGGCGCCATCGACGTCCTCGTGAACAACGCGGGTGCCTGCATCCACCGCCCCGCACTCGAGGTGACCGACGACGAGTGGTCGTACGTCATGGACACCAACGTCACGGCCCTGTGGCGCATGTCGCAGGCCGTGGGGCGACACATGGTGGAGCGCCGCTCGGGCTCGATCGTCAACGTCGGGTCGATCTCGGGCATGATCGTCAACCGGCCGCAGATGCAGCCGGCCTACAACGCCTCCAAGGCCGCCGTGCACCAGCTCACCAAGTCGCTCGCGGCGGAGTGGGCGCCCCTGGGCGTGCGCGTGAACGCTCTGGCCCCCGGCTACATCAAGACCGACATGTCGCCCGTGGACGAGCCTCAGTTCCGCCGCATGTGGATCGAGGATGCCCCGCAGCAGCGGTATGCGACCCCCGACGAGCTCGGCCCCGCGATGGTGTTCCTCGCCTCCGACGCGGCGAGCTTCATGTCGGGCACCGTGCTGGTCGTGGACGGCGGATACACGCTGTTCTGATCCGCCTCGCCCTCCGTCACAGGAGACCCGCCGGCTGTCCCCGCTTCGCGCGGGGGCAGCCGGTTCGTCGTCTGCGGAGAAGGCGGGCGGGATGTCAGCGGCACACCGTAGGCTGGAGGCGTGACGACCGCTCTGTACCGCCGCTACCGCCCCGAGGCGTTCGGCGAGATGATCGGGCAGTCCCAGGTGACCGATCCGCTCATGACGGCGCTGCGCAGCGACCGCGTCGGGCACGCGTATCTGTTCTCCGGGCCGCGCGGATGCGGCAAGACCACATCCGCCCGCATCCTGGCCCGCTGCCTCAACTGCGCCGCCGGGCCCACCGACACCCCCTGCGGCACGTGCGACAGCTGCGTCGAGCTCGGCCGAGGCGGCGGTGGCTCGCTCGATGTGGTCGAGATCGACGCGGCCAGCCACAACGGCGTCGACGACGCCCGCGACCTCCGCGAACGCGCGATCTTCGCACCGGCCCGCGACCGCTTCAAGATCTTCATCCTCGACGAGGCGCACATGGTCACGCAGCAGGGGTTCAACGCCCTGCTCAAGCTCGTCGAGGAACCTCCCGAGCACGTCAAGTTCATCTTCGCCACGACCGAGCCCGAGAAGGTGCTCGGCACGATCCGCTCGCGCACGCACCACTATCCGTTCCGCCTCGTGCCGCCGGCCGCGATGCTCGAGTACGTGCAGGAGCTGTGCCAGACCGAGGGGGTCGCGGTGGAGCCGGGCGTGCTGCCGCTGGTCGTGCGCGCGGGCGGCGGATCGCCGCGAGACACCCTGTCGCTGCTCGACCAGCTCATCGCCGGCTCCGACCCTTCGACGGGCTCGGGGGCCGGGGAGGCGGGCGTCGTCACGGTGCGCTACGAGCGGGCCGTCGCGCTGCTGGGCTACACGCACGCCGAACTGCTGGACGAGGTCGTGGAGGCCTTCGGGCAGAGCGATCCGGCCGGCGCCTTCGCCGCGGTCGACCGCGTCGTCCAGACCGGCCAGGATCCCCGCCGTTTCGTGGACGATCTGCTCGAGCGCCTGCGCGACCTGATCGTCATCGCCGCGACCGGGCCGGGTGCATCGGCGGTGCTGCGCGGCGTTCCCGCCGAGGAGCTGGAACGGATGGGCCGCCAGGCCGCGCTCTTCGGCGCCGACCGCCTCTCGCGCACGGCCGACCTCGTCGTCGCCGCACTGGATGACATGACCGGTGCCACCTCCCCGCGTCTTCAGCTCGAACTGCTCGTCGCGCGCGTGCTCGCCCGCACCGCCGTCCCCGCCGCGCCCGCCGCCCCGCGCCGCCTGCGCCCGCCGCATCCGCGCCGCCTGCGAATGTGCACCAAGTGGGCGAGAGTGCACCGGATTCCGTGCCGGTTCGCCGAGACGATGCACTTTCGACGCCCATCAACGAGCCCGCCCCGCCGGAAGTCGAGCCCGAGCCCGAGCCCGAGTTCGCGCCGCCTGCCCCCTCCGGGCCGTTCACGGCGCAGCGGATGCGCGACGCGTGGCCCGAGGTCCTCGCGCGGCTGGAAGAGCTCAGCCGCTCGTCGTGGCTGCTCGCCTCCGGCGCCCGGGTCCTCGCGCTGGACGACGACGTGCTGACCCTGTCGTTCGCGAGCCAGAGCGACCTGGCCGCCTTCAAGAAACGCGGTGCCGGCACCGGTCCGAGCGAGGATCTCCGCCAGGCGATCCTGGGTGTCCTCGGCATCCGCGTGAAGTTCATCGCCAAGCACGACGGCGATGGGCCTGGGGGCACCGGACCCGGGGCGCCCGAGGCCACCCCGCCCGCGCCGGAGAGCGCTCCGCCCGCTCCCGACGCGCCGTCGCCGTCACCGCCGGCACCCGAGCGGCGGCCTGCCGCTGCCGCCGCGGCCCCCGTGACCGAGTGGGCCGTCGCCCCGATCCCGTCGACCCCGCCCGCCGACGCTCCGGCGCCGCCGAGCGCCCTGTCCGCCGCCGTCACCGCGCAGTTCGCCGTCGACGACGAGCCCGAGGATGCGGCACCTGCCGGACGCCCCGTGGCGACGCTCGCACGCGTGCGCGAAGGCGACGTGCTCCCCGACGGCGAAAGCGCGGCCGTCGCGTCGGACGACGCGGAAGACCTCCCCGCGCCCGAGGCGCCCCGCGACATCCCCGTGCCGCCGGTCGTGGCACCGCGGATCGCCCCCGCGCGCGGCGGCGTACAGCGCTACGGCGAGGCGGTCGTGCGGCAGGTGCTCGGGGCGACGTTCGTGCGTGAAGAGCCGCATCAGGCCCCGACGAGGTTCACCTGATGTACGACGGCATCGTGCAAGACCTCATCGACGAATTCGGCCGGCTGCCGGGCATCGGCCCGAAGTCGGCGCAGCGGATCACGTTCCACATCCTCCAGTCGCCGTCCTTCGACGTGTCGCACCTGGCCCGTCTGCTCGCCGAAGTGCGCGAGAAGGTGCGGTTCTGCGAAGTGTGCGGCAACGTGTCCGAGCAGGATCGCTGCTCGATCTGCCGCGATCCGCGCCGCAACGAGACCCTCATCTGCGTCGTCGAAGACGCCAAGGACGTCGCAGCCATCGAGCGCACGCGCGAGTTCCGCGGGCTGTACCACGTGCTGGGCGGGGCGATCAGCCCCATCGCCGGCGTCGGTCCCGACGACCTGCGCATCACCCAGCTCATGCAGCGCCTGGCCGACGGGAAGGTGCAGGAGGTCATCCTCGCCACCAACCCCAACCTCGAGGGCGAGGCGACTGCGACCTACCTCAGCCGCCTGCTGCACACCCTCGAGATCCGCGTCACCCGTCTGGCATCAGGCCTGCCCGTCGGTGGTGACCTCGAATACGCGGATGAGGTGACCCTCGGCCGCGCGTTCGAGGGCCGTCGCACCCTGTGAACGCAGCCGCGCGGTTCACCCCGCGCGGCTGGCTGCTGTTCGCCACGATGGCGGTGCTGTGGGGGATGCCCTACCTGTTCATCAAGCAGGCGGTCGATTCCTTCTCGCCACCGGCGGTCGTGTGCATCCGCACACTCGGCGCGGCCATCATCCTCCTCCCGTTCGCGCTGCGCCGCGGTGCGCTGCGCGAGGCGTGGCGCGCATGGCCGTGGGTCCTCCTCTTCGGGCTCCTCGAGATGGCGGGACCCTTCCTTCTGCTCAGTCATGCCGAACTCACGCTGTCGTCGGGGTTGACCGGCCTGCTCGTGGCGACGGTCCCGCTGTTCGCCGCCCTCATCGCGTTCGCCGGGGGCGACCGCAGCGCGCTGCGACCCGCGCGGGTGGTCGGGCTCGCCGTCGGATTCGCCGGGGTGGCGGTGATCGTGGCCGGCCCGGGCCTGGATCAGTCCGCCGGCGTCGGCGGCCTGATCGCGGCGGGGGAGGTGCTCCTCGTTGCTGTGTGCTACTCGATCGCGCCGTTCGTGGTGACCACGCGTCTGCGTCACGTACCGCCGCTGGGCACCGTCACGCTGTCGCTGCTGCTGGTGGGCGTCGGCTACCTGCCGGCGGCCCTGCTCACCCAGCGCACCGTGCCCACTCCCACCAGCGTCGCGTCGATCGTCGCGCTGACGGTGCTGTGCACCGCGGTCGCGTTGCTGGCGTTCTTCGCGCTCATCAAAGAGGTCGGTCCGGCGCGCGCGCCGCTGTTCACGTACGTCAACCCGGTGATCGCGATCGCGCTGGGTGTCCTCATCCTCGGTGAGCCGCTGACCTGGGGGTGATGGCCGGGTTCCCGCTCGTGATCCTGGGATGCTGGCTCGCCGCAACCGGCGGGACGACCCGGGTGCGCCGGCGCTCCGGTGGGCCTCCCGCTGTGGCGCCGGGCTGACCCGGCACCGCCGCATGTCGGTCCCGGTATCCGCACCTCCGTAAGATGGTGCGTCGGGCGCGCAACGCGCCGTCACTCGCCGGAGGCACGCCGGCGACGCATCCCGGGAGTTCCAACGTGGCGCTGATCGTCCAGAAATACGGCGGTTCGTCGGTCGCCGACGCCGAGAGCATCAAGCGCGTCGCCAAACGCATCGTCGACACCCGCCGAGCCGGCCATGAGGTCGTCGTGGCCGTGAGCGCCATGGGCGACACGACCGACGAGCTGCTCGAGCTGGCGGGGAAGGTGGCACCGATCCCCGCGCCGCGGGAGCTGGACATGCTGCTCTCCAGCGGAGAGCGCATCGCCATGGCCCTCCTGGCCATGGCGATCCACTCGATGGGGTTCGAAGCGCGCTCGTTCACGGGCAGCCAGGCGGGCATGATCACGGATGCCACCCACGGGGCCGCCCGCATCGTCGACGTCACTCCGGTGCGGCTGCGCGAAGCCCTCGACGACGGCGCGATCGTCATCGTCGCCGGCTTCCAGGGATTCAACCGCGACACGCGCGACATCACCACGCTCGGCCGTGGCGGATCGGACACGACCGCCGTCGCCCTCGCGGCGGCGCTGAACGCCGACGTGTGCGAGATCTACAGCGACGTCGACGGCATCTTCACCGCAGACCCGCGCGTGGTACCGCGGGCACGGAAGCTCGACCGCATCTCCAGCGAGGAGATGCTGGAGCTCGCCGCGAACGGCGCGAAGGTCCTCTACATCCGCGCCGTCGAGTATGCACGCCGCCATGGCGTGCTGATCCACGCCCGGTCCACATTCAGCTCGAGCGAGGGCACGTGGGTGCTCGACCGCTCCCGCACGTCCAGCATGATCCCCGAGGGAGTCCAGATGGAAGAGCCCATCGTCGCCGGCGTCGCCACCGACCTCAGCCAGGCGAAGATCACCGTGATCGGCGTACCCGATGTCCCCGGCAAGGCCGCGGAGATCTTCAAGATCATCGCCAAATCCGGCGCGAACGTCGACATGATCGTGCAGAACGTCTCGGCAGCGGCGACCGGCCGCACCGACATCTCCTTCACCCTGCCCAAGACGGATGCGGCGACCGCGCTGCGCGCCCTCGCCGCGGACCAGCCCGAGGTCGGATTCGAAAGCCTCGTGCACGACGACCAGATCGGCAAGCTCTCCGTCGTGGGCGCGGGCATGCGCACGCACTCGGGCGTCTCGGCGACCCTGTTCGAGGCGCTGAGCGTGGCCGGCATCAACATCGAGATGATCTCCACGTCCGAGATCCGCATCTCCGTCGTGCTCCGCGGCGATGACCTGGCCGAGGCCGCGCGCGCCGTGCACACCGCGTACGGCCTGGACGGCGACGTCGAGGCGACGGTCTACGCCGGCACCGGCCGCTGACGTCCGCCGCCATCCACGCCCGCGCCGCCTCGGTCGTTCAGAATTCAGGAGACACGCCGAGCGACGGGTGCCGGCGGGGCCCGGATGTGCCGGATCTCCTGAGTTCTGAACGCCCAGCGGCGACACCGGCGGATGCGGCGGCGAAGCCGTCCTGCCGACTGCCGCAGCCTCCGTGCCGTGCCCAGGAACGGCGGAACGCGCGCCGCGCGGCACCGATAGAATCGGGCCACCGCGACTCCGCGGCATCCACTCGCAGCACCCAGCCCCGCAGCATCGAGGTACCGTCATGACCCGCATCTCCGATTCAGGACTCTCCGTCGCCGTCGTGGGCGCCACCGGCCAGGTCGGCGGTGCGATGCTCGACATCCTCGAGGAGCGCGGATTCCCCGTCCGCGAGCTGCGCGCCTTCGCCACCGCGCGCTCGGCCGGTTCCGACGTCATCTTCCAGGGCAAGGCCGTCATCGTCGAAGACGTCGCCACCGCCGAGCTGGGCGGCATCGACATCGCGCTCTTCTCCGCCGGCGCGACCGGATCGCGCGCGCACGCCCCCCGGTTCGCGGAGGCAGGGGCGCTCGTGATCGACAACTCCAGCGCGTGGCGCATGGACCCCGACGTGCCGCTCGTGGTGAGCGAGGTCAACCCGCACGCCATCTCCGAGGCGCGCAAGGGCATCATCGCCAACCCCAACTGCACGACGATGGCGGCGATGCCCGTGCTCAAGGTGCTCGACGGCGAAGCGGGCCTGGAGCGGCTGATCGTCAGCACGTACCAGGCGGTGAGCGGATCGGGCCAGGCCGGCGTGCAGGAGCTGCTGGGCCAGGTCGAGGGCGTGCTCGCGCAGGGCGACGTCGAGCGCCTGGCACGGGACGGCTCCGCGCTGGATTTCCCGCAGCCCGAGAAGTACATCGCCCCGATCGCCTTCGACGTCATCCCGTTCGCGGGCAACCTCGTCGACGACGGCTCGAACGAGACCGATGAGGAGAAGAAGCTCCGCAACGAAAGCCGGAAGATCCTCGAGCTCCCCGAGCTGCGCGTCTCCGGCACGTGCGTGCGCGTCCCCGTTTTCACGGGTCACTCCCTCAGCATCAACGCCGAGTTCGCGCGCGAGATCACACCTGAGCACGCCCGCGCCGTGCTCTCCTCGGCCCCCGGCGTGAAGCTGGAGGAAGTACCCACGCCGCTGCAGGCCGCGGGCACCGATCCCAGCTATGTCGGCCGCATCCGCGCCGATCAGTCCGCCCCCGAGGGCAAGGGGCTCGCGCTGTTCATCAGCAACGACAACCTGCGCAAGGGCGCGGCCCTCAACGCGGTGCAGATCGCCGAGATCGTCGCGGCCCGCATGGGCGCCGGAGCCTGACACGGGGGAGCGTTCTCTCGACGTCGAGCGGTCCGGATATCTCGATGTCGAGAGAGCAGGACGTGCCCGCCTAGAATTGTCGGGTGACTGAAGACGTCGACGTGCTGCTCATCGGCGGCGGGATCATGAGCGCGACCCTCGGGACGCTGCTGAAGGATCTGCAGCCCGATTGGAAGATCGTGGTGTGCGAGCGCCTGAGCGACGTGGCCATGGAGAGCTCCAACGCGTGGAACAACGCCGGCACCGGCCACGCCGCGCTGTGCGAGCTGAACTACATGCCGCAGGGCCCAGACGGCACGCTCGACCCCGCTAAGGCGATCGCGATCAACGAGCAGTTCCAGCAGAGCCGGCAGCTGTGGTCCACGCTCGTCGAGGAGGGCGTGCTGGACGCGCCGTCCACCTTCATCAACGCCACGCCGCACATGAACTTCGTCCGCGGCGAGAAGGACGTCGAGTACCTCCGCAAGCGGTATGAGGTGCTCAAGAAGGAGCCGCTGTTCGCCGGCATCGAGTACAGCGAGGATTCGCGCGTCATCCACCAGTGGGCGCCCCTGCTCATGAAGCAGCGCCTCAAGAGCGACCAGCCCTTCGCCGCCACCCGTGTGCCCTCCGGCACCGACGTGGACTTCGGCGCGCTCACCCGTCAGCTCTTCGCTCACCTCAAGGACTCCGGCGTCGAGGTGGCGACCAACTGCGAGGTGCGCAAGCTCAAGCGCCAGAAGGATGGCGCGTGGCTGGCCACCTACCGCGGGACGGTCGGCCGCACGCCCGGCACCATCCGCGCGAAGTTCGTGTTCGTCGGTGCGGGCGGGTGGGCGCTCAAGCTCCTGCAGCGCTCGGGCATCCCCGAGATCAAGGGCTACGGCGTCTTCCCGATCGGCGGGCAGTGGCTGAAGACCTCCAACCCCGCCATCGTCGCGCAGCACCGCGCGAAGGTGTACTCGCAGGCATCGGTGGGCGCACCGCCCATGTCGGTGCCGCACCTGGACACGCGCGTCGTGGATGGCGAGACCTCACTGCTGTTCGGTCCGTTCGCGACCTTCAGCCCGAAGTTCCTCAAGAACGGCTCGGTGCTCGACATCGTGACGCAGGTGCGCGCGCACAACCTCTGGCCCATGCTGAAGGTCGCGATCGACAACCCGAGCCTCCTGCGTTACCTCGTCGGCGAGTTGCTGAAGAACCACTCCAAGAAGGTCGACAGCCTCCGCACCTTCATGCCCACCGCCAAGGACGAGGACTGGGAGCTGCTGAACGCCGGACAGCGCGCGCAGGTGATGAAGCGCGACCCCAAGAAGGGCGGCGTCCTGCAGTTCGGCACCGAGGTGGTGACGGCCGAGGATGGCTCGATCGCCGGGCTCCTCGGCGCATCCCCCGGCGCGTCCACAGCCGTGTCGATCATGCTCGGACTGCTCAAGACCTGCTTCCCCGAGCGCATGCCGGAATGGGAGGGGCGGCTCAAGGAGCTCATCCCGAGCTACGGTGAGACGCTCAACCCGCGGCCCGAGGTGGCGCGCGAGATCACCGGCGAGACCGCCCAGGTCCTGGCGCTCACGGCCTAGAGCCGCGCATGGCGAAGCTGTACTTCCGCTACGGCGCGATGAACTCCGGCAAGTCGACGGGGCTTCTGCAGGCGGCGTACAACTACGAGGAGCGCGGTCAGCAGGTGCTGCTGGCCAAGCCCGTGATCGACACCAAGGGCGCCGAGCGGATCGAGAGCCGGCTCGGTGTGTCGCGCGGGGTAGATTTCCTGATCGGGCCGCACGACGACGCCCGCGCAGCGTTCGCTGCGGCAGCCGGTGACCGCGCGATCGCGTGCCTGCTCGTGGACGAGGCGCAGTTCCTCACCCCCGGGCAGATCGACGATCTGCTGCGCGTGGCGGTGCTGGATGACATCCCCGTGATCGCATACGGGATCCGCACCGACTTCCGCACCGAAGCCTTCCCCGGTTCGCGCCGGCTCCTGGAGGTCGCGCACAGCCTGGAAGAGCTCAAGACGATCTGCCGATGCGGGCGGAAGGCGATCTTCAACGCGCGGCTCGTGGACGGCCGGTTCGTGTTCCACGGCGACCAGGTCGCCATCGACGAAGGCGCCACGACCGGAGTCGTGACGTACGAGTCGATGTGCGGGGTGTGCTATCTGCGCGAATCGGGCGGTCGCCTCGACGGGCGCTGAGCACGCCTGACCTGCTGCCCTCGGGCGGATACGCTGGCTTCATGCGAGTACTTCTGGCCGGTGGTGCCGGCTACATCGGCGCGCACACCGCCGTATCCCTGCTGGATGCCGGTCACGAGGTGGTGCTGCTGGACGACCTGTCGGGCACGAGTGCGGTCGCCGCTGACCGGGTCGCCCAGATCACCGGCAAGCCCGCGCCCCTGGTGGTGGGGGATGCTGCCGACCGCGAGGTCGTCGAGGGCGTCTTCGCCGCGCACGGCCCGATCGACGCGATCATCCATCTGGCCGCCTTCAAGGCCGTGGGGGAGTCCACGCAGATCCCACTGGAGTACTACCGCAACAACCTCGACACGACGTTCGCCCTGGCAGAGGTCGGGGTCCGCCACGGCATCCGCTCGCTCGTCTTCTCCAGCACCGGCACGGTGTACTCCGACCCCGCCGACCTCCCCTTCACGGAGGAGGCGTCCACGAGCGTGGACCTCTCCAACGCCTACAGCAAGTCCAAGCGCATGAACGAGGTCGTCCTCGCCGACCTTGCCCGCGTGAACCCCGAGCTGAACGTCACGGTGCTGCGGTACTTCAACCCCGTGGGCGCGCACCCGAGCGGGCTCATCGGCGAAGATCCGGCAGGCATCCCGAACAACCTCATGCCCTACGTCTCGCGCGTGGCCATCGGGGCGCTGGATGAGATCGGGATCTTCGGCGACGACTACGACACCCCCGACGGCACCGGTCTGCGCGACTACATCCACGTCGTCGACCTGGCCGAGGGTCACGTGGTCGCGCTGGAGCAGGCGAAGCCCGGGTACGCCGTGTACAACCTCGGCACCGGCACGCCGGTGAGCGTGCGGGAGCTCATCGCCTCGTTCGAGAAGGCCGTCGGCCGCGAACTGCCGGCCCGCGTGCTGCCGCGCAGACCGGGGGACGTGGCCGCGACGTACTGCGACCCGTCGAAGGCCGCGCGGGAGCTGGGCTGGCGCACACGGCTGTCGATCGACGACGCCTGCCGCGACTACTGGAACTGGCAGAGTCGCAATCCCGCCGGCTACGCCACTACCCGCTGACGCTCAGCTGCGCTGCGTCACCGCAGGTCGCCGCGGCGGGAGCGGGATGAGCATCGACGTGCGGCGCTGATAGTCGGCGTACGCCGGATACTTCGACGCGCTGATCGACTCCGTGAAGATCGTCGACCCGATGAACAGCACCGTGAGCAGTGCCGGTCCGAGGATCGTCCAGTTCAGCAGACCGCCCCAGACGCCCAGGCCCGCGGCGGCGGCGACCGCGCCGATCGCGTAGAACACCCACCACTGCGCCTGCTCGAAGAAGAAGTTGGGGTGCCGGCTGTAGCGGAAGAGGCCCGTGGTGACGAACCCCGGCTCCAGCGTGCCGCCCGCCCGCTTCTTCGCCTGGTGGAAGTCCCACTGCTGCTGGTCGGCGACGAACTCGCCGACGAGGAAGGCGAGGAACAGCACGCCCAGCGACGTATCCCACGCGGTCAATCGCGCCGGATGCTGCCACGCCATGAACGCGGGAAGCGAGATGAGCACGAGCAGCGCGTTCTGGTACAGCACGATGAACAGCAGATTGAACGCCTGGAACTGCGCGGGGCTCATGCGGGAGCGCAGGATCGCCCAGCGGTAATCCTCCATGCCGGTGTATCCGCCCTTGCGGGCGAAGTTGAACGTCAGACGCGCGCCCCACGCCGTCACCAGGAGCGCCATCAGGATCAGGCGCGACGCGTCGCGGCCGTCCACGATCGCGGCGACGGCGAAGATCCACACGTACGCGACCGGAACGATCGACCAGATGCGGTCGACCCAGGAGGTGTCCTTGGTGATCAGGGACAGGATCCAGCACGCCGCGCACGTGGCGGCGGCCAGCAGCAGCACGATCAGAAGCGGGTCCACGCGCTCAGGCTAGTCCGCTTGTGGGCGCCGTCCCAGGCCGGTACTGTGGTCTGACCACAGGAGGTCCCATGGCAGACCGCTCAGCCCCTCGCGCGTGGCAGGTGGTGCTCGAGCACATCGAGACCGAGCTGCGGGCGGGACGCGTGGTGCCAGGAGACCGGCTGGCACCCGAGCGCGAACTGGCGACGCAGCTGGGCGTCGGCCGATCGAGCGTGCGGGAAGCGCTCCGCGTGCTCGAGGTGCTGGGCCTGCTGCGCACCGCCACCGGTTCCGGCCCGAGCGCCGGCGCGATGATCGTGGCCGCCCCCCGCGGTGGCCTATCCGCGATCCTGCGGCTGCAGGTGGCCGCCAATGGTTTCCCCGTCGACGATGTCGTGCGCACGCGCGTCGTCCTGGAGGCCGCGGCGCTGGAGGACCTGGCCGGCGATCCGCACAGGGACACCGCATCCGCTGCCGCCGTGCTGGACGCGATGGATGCGCCGGGCCTCGCGCCGGCGGAGTTCCTCACCCTGGACGCCCGGTTCCACCTCGCCCTCGTCGAGGCCTCCGGCAACGTCGTGGCCTCGGCGATGATGGAGGGCCTCCGCACCGCGATCGAGTCGTACGTGCTCGCCGGCGCGGCGGCGATGAGCGACTGGGACGGCACCGCCGAGCGACTCCGGGCGGAGCATCGCGCGATCGTCTCGGCCATCGACGACGCCGACGGCGAGGCGGCGCGCCGCCTCATCTGCGGCCACATCACCCGGTACTACGACGAGGCGGGCCTCGCCCACCCGTTCTGAGGAGACAACCATGGTCACCCGCCAGCTGCCCAAGCCCGTCGAGATCTTCGAGCTGATGAAGTTCAAGGCGCCCGAGCTCAACGGGAAGAAGCGCCGCCTCGACGGCGCGCTCACGATCGCCGACCTCCGCCGCATCGCGCAGCGGCGCACCCCCAAGGCGGCGTTCGACTACACCGACGGCGCCGCGGAGGGCGAACTGTCGCTGGCCCGCGCCCGGCAGGCGTTCGAAGACATCGAGTTCCACCCGAGCGTGCTGCGCCCGGCCGAACACGTCGACACCTCCACCACGATCCTGGGCGGGCCCAGTGCTCTGCCGTTCGGCATCGCGCCCACCGGGTTCACGCGCCTCATGCAGACCGAGGGGGAGACGGCGGGAGCCTCGGCGGCGGCGGCCGCGGGCATCCCGTTCACCCTCTCGACCCTGGGGACGACCTCGATCGAGGGCGTGCGGCAGGCCAACCCCCACGGGCGCAACTGGTTCCAGCTGTACGTCATGCGCCAGCGCGACATCTCCTACGACCTCGTCCGCCGCGCGGGCGAGGCGGGGTTCGACACCCTCATGTTCACCGTCGACACCCCCATCGCCGGCGCGCGCCTGCGCGACAAGCGCAACGGCTTCTCCATCCCGCCGCAGCTGACCCTCGGGACGATCGTCAACGCGATCCCGCGGCCGTGGTGGTGGATCGATTTCCTCACCACGCCCAAGCTCGAATTCGCCTCGCTCACCGACACCGGCGGCACCGTCGGCGACCTGCTCAACGCCGCGATGGACCCCACCATCAGCTTCGACGACCTCGAAGTGATCCGGGGGATGTGGCCCGGGAAGATCGTGATCAAGGGCGTGCAGAACGTCGAAGACAGTGTGCGCCTGATCGACGCCGGGGTGGACGGGATCATCCTGTCCAACCACGGGGGCCGGCAGCTGGACCGCGCGCCCATCCCGTTCCACCTCCTGCCCCACGTCGTGCGCGAAGTGGGCAAGGACGCCACGGTCATGATCGACACCGGCATCATGAACGGCGCCGACATCGTCGCATCCATCGCCCTGGGCGCGAAGTTCACCCTCATCGGCCGTGCGTACCTGTACGGGCTCATGGCCGGCGGACGCGCGGGCGTGGACCGCACCATCCAGATCCTGCGCAGTGAGATCGAGCGCACGATGGCGCTGCTGGGCGTCGCCTCACTCGCCGAGCTGGAGCCGAAGCACGTCACGCAGCTCGCGCGCCTCGTCCCGCTCGGCCAGTCCGCGCCCTCCCCGGCCGAGGTCTGAGGCAACCGAGACACCACATCCCGGCTGAGGCATCACGCGGCGCGCGTTGTCTCGGGCGGAATGTGGTGTTTCGCGGGTCAGCGCGCGGGGAGCGTGGGGATGAGAGCGTCGAGGTACGCGGCGGTGTCGGGCCACCC
Source organism: Microbacterium lushaniae (assembly GCF_008727775.1). NCBI lineage: Bacteria > Bacillati > Actinomycetota > Actinomycetes > Micrococcales > Microbacteriaceae > Microbacterium > Microbacterium lushaniae. The sequence goes on along the minus strand of NZ_CP044232.1, from coordinate 2,693,152 downwards.
GTGCACCGCGTGGCAGGGGACGCCCAGCGCCAGGACCGGGTAGTCGTTGCCGTCGGGATCGAGCCGGTCGCCGACGAACAGCATGTCGTCGAGGGGGATGCCGGTGACCTCGGCGAGCTGCTTCATGCCGTAGGCCTTGTCGATGCCGCGGTGGGTGATGTCCACCGACGTCGAGCCCCCCGAGCGCACCTCGAGGTCGGGGATGCGGGCGGCCACCGCTTCGCGCAGGGCGTTCTTCCTGGATCCCGTCGGGTCCCACGCCGTCTTGGCCTCCAGCGGAGCCCTCTGCCCGAGCGCGGAGAAGGTGATCTGCGAGCCGCGGTCCTCGAGGATGTCGCCCCACGTCTCCGATTCCCACAGCCCGAGGCGCCGGGCCTCCTCCTCCACCGCTGCCAGCGCGCGCGACTTCTCGTCGTCGGTGAGCGAGTGGGCGTAGACGGTCTCGATGGCTCCGCCGGTGAGCCGGTAGTACTGCGTGCCGCACGTGGGCATCAGGTGCACGCGGCTGAGCGTCTCGGCAGAGGCCGCCGGCAGGCGGTCGACGACCTGGCTGCGGAACTGAGCGAGCTGACCGCCGGAGATGATCGCGACCTCGACGCGTTCGGCCAGCGCGATGAGCAGCTCGCCGATTCGTGGATCGATCGGGCTCTTCGAGGGGGCCAGCGTGTCGTCGAGATCGAAGGCGACGAGGCGGGGCGTGGATGCGGGCACAGTGCTCCTGTCCGAGACGTCCGAGGCAAGAAGAAGGCCCCGTCAGGCGACGGGGCCTTCTTCTCGATGCTACGTGGTCGGGGTGACAGGATTTGAACCTGCGGCCTCTTCGTCCCGAACGAAGCGCGCTACCAAGCTGCGCCACACCCCGTTGCAACCCCCCGAGTCTACCCTGAAAGCGGGCATGCTCCGAACCGGCCGCATCCGTCAGCGTGCCCCGAGTCGGCGTCGCTGGGAGAGGTGCGCCAGGAGTGCGACGCCGGCCAGCAGTGCCGCCAACCCTCCGGCCCCCACCCGGGTGCCGGCGTCGTCCCACAGGCCGGTAGCGGCGAGGGCGCGCGGAGCCTCCTCCGGTGGGGGCTGCGCCGCGGGCGGGGCGGGCACGTGCACGACCTGGCTGGGTACGCCGAAGTCTTCGCTCCAGCGGTAGTCGCGCTCGAGATGACGCGCGACCTCGGGCTCCTGAGCGGATGCCGCGATCTCCCACACCGCCGTGTAGTACCCCGGGCCTGGCAGCTGCCACGGCGAGGTCACGCGATACGTGCCGCTGCCCTGCTCGGGGTCGGTCAGGAGCTCCAGTTCGCCGACCGGCACGGCGTCGGCCGGGACGTCGGGTCCGGCCGGTGCCGCTTCTGTCCGGTATACGACCGCCGTGGCGCGCAGCGGGACGAGCCCACCGTCGGCCGAGCGCGGCCAGACGCCCTCGACCGGGGTCAGGGTGACGTCGTCGACGAAGTACCCGGTCGCCGACTCCGGGGGTAGAACCTGCGTCGTGATGCCGGGGGAGAACACGACGGGACGGGGCGCGGCATCCTGTGCCGTCACCGTGTATTGCACCGATCCGCCGGGCCCCGCCGTGTGCTGCTGGCCCTCGGTCGTGAAGTACCGCACTGCGGGCGCGATCGTCGCCGACACCGCCGCGCTCGCGCGCACCGCGACCGGCGCACCGCTGTCGTCGGGCGCGACCGCGCGAATCTCATACGAGGTCCCCGGCACCGCGCGGGCGAGCTCGGCCGTGCCGGTGTCGGCGAAGACGGCGTTCTCCAGTGTCAGGACGACCGCCGTCCCCGCCGCGCCGTCCAGGCGGAGCGCGCCGCGGCGCGGATCGGCGTCGTCGGTGCTGAGGGTGAGGGCGGCATCCGCGCCCGGAACGGTGACGGCCATGCCCTCGGCGTAGTACGCCTCGGCCTTCTGCTGGATCGCGGCGGAATGCTCCGGGGCCAGGCGCGAGAAGATGTGATCGACCGCTTCGGCGAGGGAGTCGCCCTGGTAGCCCCACGAGTGCAGGGTGGTGTCGAGGTCGGCGATGGCCTTGACGGCCCACCCGACGCTCGCCGCCTGCACGGGATCGGCGGTCTGGCCGTAGGTGGTCACGAGGTGGTTGATCCCGGCCAGCTGCTTCGGGGAGAGTCCGGCGGCGTCGCCGCGAATGCCGTGGTCGGTGCTCGGGCCGGTCGGAGCCGGCAGCCCCGGCACGATGCAGTACGTGTGGATGCCGTCGATGAGCATAGACCCGTGCCATCCGTGCGCCGACAGGGGAGCCCAGGTGCCGAACCCGGAGCCTTGGGACGCGGCGGCGGCGGGTGGTGCGGTCGTCAGCACGGCACCGGCGACGGCGAGGCCGAAGACGAGGGCGAGGACGAGGCGGCGCGCCAGCGAGGCGTGGCGGGTGGGCACAGCAGGCATGGACGGCTCCCCTTCGGCGGATCGGATTCACCGATCGTGCACGCAGCGCGACGCCGAGGACGCCGTGCGGACGCCGTCTGTGGACGGCGGCCGCTGCCGCGGGCCTGGGGAGGAGAGGTGGCCGGGCTCAGCGGGCGAGGAGAGGTGGCGGGGCTCAACGCGGGAGGAGCGTGAGGAGCGTGACCTCAGGGCGGCACGCGAAGCGCACCGGCGCGTAGATCGAGTGGCCGATCCCCGCGCTGACGTTCAGCGGCACGGTGCGGCCGTCGTGCGTCCAGTCGCTCAGGCCACGGGCCTGGTCGAGCGGGATGTCGCAGTTCGCCACGAGAGCGTTCCGGCTCCCCGGGATGCGCACCTGCCCGCCGTGCGTGTGGCCGGCCAGCAGCACGTCGGCGCCGAGGTCGGTGAACTGGTCCAGAACGCGGCGGTACGGCGCGTGGGTGACGCCGAGCGACAGATCGCCCTGCTCCAGACCCGCCAGTGCGGCGGCGGTGGCGCCGAGGTCGTCCCAGTCGCGGTGGGCGTCATCCACCCCGAACGCGCGGATGCGCAGCTCGCCCACCGTGAGCGCCGCCGCGGTGTTGTCCAGGTCGCGCCAGCCGAGGTCGTCCTCGAGGTAGCGGTCGAGGGCGTCCACGTCGAGGTTCTGCACCGCGGGCTTCCTTTTGGACGGGCCGGAGAAGTACAGCAGCGGATTGCGCGGCGAGGGGGCCTGCATGTCGTTGGAGCCGTGCACGAAGACGCCGGGAATCCCGGCGAAGGGCGCGAAGGCCGCTTGGATGCCGGCGAGGCCGTCGGCATGGCCGAGGTTGTCGCCCGTGTTGACGATGAAGTCCGGCCGCAGGTCGGCCAGGCCGGCGATCCACTGCTGCTTGCGTCTCTGCCACGGAGCCATGTGGGCGTCGGAGAGATGCAGCACGCGCAGGGGCGACGCGCCGGCGGGCAGGACTCGCAGGGCGGCGTGCCGGACCGTGAACAGGTACCGCTCGATCCCGATCCCCCAGACGGCGGCGGATGCGCCGACCACCCCCACGGCACCGAGGGCCGTGAGGGTGGTCTTGGCGATGGAGCCGGGCGCCACCTAGTCGCAGTCTTCGCTGGTGTAGTCGATCGTGATCGCGGCGCTGCGCGGCACGACGCTCCCGGCGGCGGGATCGGTCCCGGTCACGCGGCCCTGGGGGCCGCCCTCCGGATCTTCGGTGCACGTGCCGAGCGTCGCTTCGGGGAACGTCTGACGAAGTGTGGCGAGCGCCTTGACCGGAGCCTGACCGGTCACATCGGGCACCGCGCCGGCCTGGCCATTGCTCGGGTTGATCGTGATCGGGGTGCCTCCCGGCGCAGACCCGGCCGGATTCTGCGCGGCGACGATGTCGGTCGGCTGGTCGCTGTCCACCGGCTCGCCGACGACGACCTCCCAGCCCGCATCCGTCAGCGTTGCTGTCGCCTGGTCGACCGTCTGGCCGACGACGTTGGGCACCTCGCGGGTGACGCGCCGCGTGAGGTTGTTATCGGGTGCGGGGAAAGGGTCACCGCCGTAGAACTGGTTCGCCACGCCCTGGACCACACGCGCGATCGGGTAGCGGATGTCCATGAGCCGGCGTCCGTTGTACCAGTTGCGCGCGATGTCGCCCTGACCCTCGACCGTTCCGGCCCAAACGGCGGTCGTGACGTTCGTGGAGGACTCGATCATCCACGACTGCAGCGACTCGTGCGTACCGGTCTTCCCGATGAGGGGGGTGCCGTCGTATGGGTTGCCTTGGGCGCCGGTGCCGCCGTTCATGACGCCGGCGAGGGCCGAAGCCGCCGTCGCGGCGACCTCCGGCGACAGCACGGGCGTGCACGAGCGGACAGGGACCAGCTCGGGGCGTTCCGTGCCGTCGCTGTCGGTCACACGGTCGATGACCTTCGGCTCGCAGTACACGCCGCCGTTCGCGACCGTCGCGTACGCGCCGGCCATCGCCAGCGGCGACACCGCGTCGCTGCCGATGACGTTGTTTCCATAGCGCATCTCGATGTCGTTGCCGTTGGCGAGGGTGACGCCCATCTTCTTGGCGACCTTCGCGATGTCGCACAGGTCGAGTTCGGCGGCCATGCCGAGGAATCCGGTGTTCAGCGACTGCCGCGTGAACTGCATCGGAGTGCCGTTGTACCCGCCCTGGTTGTTGAAGTTGCGGATGCGTGCTTTGTCCGTGTTGACGTAGTTCCCGAAGCACGAGTTGGTCATGTTCGGGACGGGACGATCGCGGCCGTTGACCACCTCGTTGACCGATCGGCCCTGCTCGAGCCAGTCGACGAGGGTGAACAGCTTGAACGTCGACCCGGCGTTGAACCCGTCGGAAGCACCGAACCTCCGATCGCCCGCGTAGACGATTGAGGTGTAGGCGGGGTCGGATGCGGCGACGTCCGCGTCTTCGGTGAATCGGGTGTTCTGCGCCATCGCCAGGACACGACCCGTCTTCGCTTCGATGCTCACGGAAGCGGAACCGAACCGCATCCCCTCCACCGACGCGGGCGCGTAGTCGTTCATGGCCTGCTGGGCGGCGTTCTGGACGTCCACGGCCAGCGTGGTGTGGATGTTGAGGCCATCCTGACGCAGCGAGCGCAACCGCTCCTCGCCCGTCTCGCCGAACGCGGGATCGTTTCGGATCACGGAGACGACGTACTGGCAGTAGTAGGGGGCGGCGGATGCGGCGCATCCCTGCGACGCGGGCGTGATCTGGGGCGTGATCGGTTCGACCGCTGCGGCGACGTACTGGTCGCGCGTGATCTTGCCGTCGTCCAGCAGGCGGCTCAGCACGTACAGCTGGCGCCCTTTCGTCGCGCTGTAGCCGTCGGCGGCGGCGAGGTACTGCTCGGGGGTGATCGTGCCCTCGTCGCGGAGCGTGTTGAGAGCCTGGATCGTGCCGGGGTTGACGTCGTCGATCGAGCCGTCGGGCGCCTTGTTGTACGCGACACCGTCGGCGTCGAAGATCGTGCCCCGGTCTCCACGGTCGATGCGGTACGTGTTCGGGTTCTGCACGATGCCCGCGAGCGTGGCGGCCTGGCCGAGGCTGAGTTCGGCGGCCGGGACGTTGAAGTAGTACCGGGCGGCGGCTTCGATGCCGTAGTTCGTGCCGCCGAAGTTCGCGATGTTCAGGTACCCGAGAAGGATGTCGTTCTTGGAATACTCCTTCTCGAGCTGGATGGCGTAGCGCATCTCCTGCAGCTTGCGCTCGTAGCCCTCGACGCCGGAGGCCGTCGTCGCTTCCGTCCAGCAGCTCTGCAGCACCTCGTCACGCGAGCGGATCTCGTTGCCGGCGTCATCGCGCTCGGCGGTCGCGTCGCGCTCGCACTTCTGGATGAGGACGTTCTTGACGTACTGCTGACTGATCGAGGATCCGCCCTGCGTCTGCCCGCCCTGCGCGTTGCTGAGGAGCGCACGGGTGGTGCCGATGAGGTCGACGCCGCCGTGCTGGTAGTAGCGCGGGTCTTCGGACGACAGGATCGCGTCGTACATGACCGGTGCGACCTCGTCGAACTCGACCGGCTGGCGGTTCTGATCGTAGAACTGCGCGAGCACCTGGTCGCCCGTCCAGATGGTCGTCGGCTGCATGAGCTTGTCGATCTTCAGGATGCTGGGCATGTTGTCGAAGATCGAGATGGCGCTGGATGCGGCTGCCCCGGTGACGGCGATGGCCGGAGTGACGGTGGCGGCCACGAGAAGACCCGCGACGGCGCTGAGACCGACGAGGCCGACGAGACCGCCGAGCACACCCGTGGCCGTCCGTTTGTGTTCAGGCATAGGCTTGATGCTAAGCCAGATACCTGGGCGAAGTCTCGACAGGCATGCGTCTCGGACGCAGCCGTGCGCCCTCTCCTACGACGACCGGAGTTGCGATGACCACGTGGGAATACCTCACGGCACCCCTCCTCATCCACAATACCGCCGCCATCCTCAACAACTGGGGCAAGCAGGGCTGGGAGCTCGTTCAGGTGGTGACCGGGCCCGAAGGCGGGCTCGTCGGCTACTTCAAACGCCCCAGCGGCGGGGGTGGCGAGAACGCCGGCCTCGGCGCCGCGGCGCAGGCCGCGCAGCAGTTCGGAGAGGGCGCGTGAGCGTCGCGGAGCGGCTCGCGGCACTCGGCCTGGAGCTGCCCCCGGTCGCGACCCCGGCGGGGGCCTACGTGCCGGCGAAGGTGCACGGCGACCTCGTCTTCACCGCGGGGCAGCTGCCGCTCGTGTCGGGCGCCCTGCCGGCCACCGGCAAGGTCGGCGACGGCCACGGCCTGGTGCCGGCATCGGACGCCTACGAGTACGCGCGACTGTGCGCGCTGAACGCGATCGCCGCGGCAGCGGATGCGGCGGGAGGCCTGGAGCGCCTCACCGGCGTGCTGAAGGTCACCGGCTTCGTTTCCTCCGTCCCCGAGTTCACCGGGCAGCCGGGCGTCATCAACGGCGCGAGCGAACTCCTCGGAGAGGTCTTCGGCGACGCCGGACGCCACGCCCGCTCGGCGGTCGGCGTGCCCGTGCTGCCGCTGGACAGCCCCGTCGAGGTCGAGGTCGTCTTCACCCTCTCCTGACGCCGCCTCCGCCCGCCCGCCCCGCGTCGCGTCGCGTCCCAGCATCCTCGCGGCCGCCTGCTGCGCACAACGGCGGGGATGGCGCCCGACGCGCGGGGCGAGCCCCCGCGTGAGCGGCGGGTCGCGGAACATCCCCGCCGTTGTGCGCGGGCGGAGGTACGTCTCTACTTCAGCTGCGCGCTGATGACGCTCATCACTGCCGTGTCGGCCAGCGTCGTGGTGTCGCCGACCTCGCGGCCCTCGGCGACATCGCGCAGCAGCCGGCGCATGATCTTGCCCGAGCGCGTCTTGGGCAGCTCGCCCACGATGTAGATGTCTCGGGGGCGCGCGATCGGCCCGATCTGCTCGCCCACCCACGTGCGCAGCGTCCCGGCGAGGCCCTCCGGTGCGTGCGCCTTGAGGAAGCTCTGCTTGATGATCACGAAGGCCACCACCGCCTGGCCGGTGGTCTCGTCGGATGCCCCGACCACGGCCGCCTCGGCGACCGCCTCGTTGGCCACCAGGGCCGATTCGATCTCGGCGGTGGACAGGCGGTGTCCCGAGATGTTCATGACGTCGTCGACGCGGCCGAGCAGCCACACGTCGCCGTCCTCGTCCAGGCGCGCCCCGTCGCCGGCGAAGTAGTAGCCCTTGTCGGCGAACTTGTCCCAGTACGTCTCCTTGTACCGTTCCGGGTCGCCCCAGATGCCGCGCAGCATGCTCGGCCACGGCCCGGTGATGACCAGCAGCCCGCCGTTGCCGTTGCCGACGTGCTCGCCGGAGTCGTCGACGACATCGATCGTGATGCCGGGGATGGGCACCTGGGCGGATCCGGGCTTGGTCTCGGTGATCCCGGGGAGGGCGGAGATCATGATGGCGCCGGTCTCGGTCTGCCACCACGTGTCCACGACGGGGGCGGACTCGCCGCCGATGATGTTGCGGTACCAGACCCACGCCTCGGGGTTGATCGGCTCGCCCACCGATCCGAGCAGGCGCAGCGACGACAGGTCGAAGCGCTGCGGCACCTCGCGCCCGATCTTCATGAAGGAGCGGATGGCGGTGGGGGCGGTGTAGAAGATCGTGACGCCGTACTTCTGGATGACCTCCCACCAGCGACCGGGATGCGGGGTGTCGGGGGTGCCCTCGTACAGCACCTGCGTCGCGCCGTTGGCCAGCGGTCCGTATGTCACGTACGTGTGCCCCGTGATCCAGCCGATGTCGGCGGTGCACCAGTACACGTCGGATTCGGGGTGCACGTCGTGCACGACGCGATTCGTGAACGCGGCCTGTGCGAGATATCCGCCCGAGGTGTGCAGGATGCCCTTCGGCTTTCCCGTCGTTCCGGAGGTGTAGAGGATGAACAGCGGGTTCTCGGCGGGGAAGGGCCGTGCCTGGTGGTCGGCGGATGCGGCGGGCACGGCCTCGTGCCACCACAGATCGCGCTCGGGGTTCCACTCCACGTCGTTGCCGCCGCGGCGGACGACCAGCACGTGCTCGACGGTCTCCTGCTCGCCGGAGCCGCGGTCGGCCAGCGCCATGTCGACGGCGGGCTTGAGCGGAGACACCTTCCCCTTGCGGTAGCCGCCGTCGGCGGTGATCACGAGCTTCGCGCCGGCGTCGTCGATGCGTGCGCGCAGGCTGTCGGCGGAGAAGCCGCCGAACACGACCGAGTGGATCGCGCCGATGCGCGCGACGGCGAGCATCGCCGCGACGGCCTCCGGGATCATCGGCAGGTAAATGGCGACGCGGTCGCCGTGGCCGACCCCGAGTCCTTCCAGCACGTTCGCGACGCGCTTGACCTCCTCGGTGAGCTCGGCGTAGGTGATCCGCCGCTCCTCGCCGGGCTCTCCCTCCCACAGCAGCGCGACCCGCTCGCCGTTGCCGGCCTCCACGTGGCGGTCGAGGCAGTTGTACGCCACGTTGAGCTCACCGTCGGCGAACCACTCGGCGAAGGGCGGGTTGCTCCAGTCGAGCACCTGCGTGAACGGCGTGTGCCAGTGCAGGAGCTCGCGTGCCTGATCGGCCCAGAAGCCCTCCCGGTCGGCGGCTGCGCGTTCGTACAGCTCGGTCGTTCCCACGGCCTCTGCCGCGAACTGCGCCGGAGGCGCGAAGCGTCGGCTTTCGGAGAGGAGGTGGTCGATCTGGCTGCTCATGCGCGCTCCTTTGCGGGAAGTGGTCGCACGGCGTTCTTCCTGCCGTCGCGACAGGGTCAATCTAGTTCGCCGCCGCGACGGCCGACTACCTCCGATAGTTGGCAGGCCGAGCACTCGGCGCGTCGGTCAGCCCCCTGCCCGGATGGCGTAAACTGGACTCGCCCGAACATCGATTCGGCATGCGTGGCGGGCGGACCCCCCTATATCGCCTGTCACGTGGCGGCATCCCGTTTCCCCCCAGATGGGATGCCGCCTTCTTGTTCTTCTCCGAAGCGGTGGCCATCGAGGGCCTCGCCGGTTCTCCCCAGCCGGGCACGAGCCGAGGTTGTCCACCGATCGCGCATCAGCGTCGCCCGCGCGTGACCCGGGTCTCTAGCGTCGGTGCATGCCCGAGGCCTTCGTCGTCGCACCGCGGCGGACGCCGGCGGAGCCGCCGGCGCTTCGCGATCCTTCCCCTGCACCCACTGCCTCCCGCGACGCCGCGCTGGCCCCGTTCGCCCGCTTCCTCGACGAGCCCGGCGTCACCGACCTCTTCGTCAACGGAGCCGACGGTCTGTTCATCGACCGCGGCGACGGCCCGCGCCGCGTCCGCGAATGGCGCGCGGCGGAGTCGGATGTGCGCGACCTGGCCGTCGCTCTCATCGGGGCCGGTGGCCGCCACATCGACGATGCGACGCCGTGCGTGGACGTGCGCCTGGCCGGCGGGGTCCGCGTGCACGCGGTCCTGCCCCCGATCGCCCACGCCGGCACGACGATCTCCGTCCGCATCCCCCGGGCGCTCGCGCCGGGGCTCGACGACCTGGTCGGCCTGGGGCTCACCGACGATGCGGGCGCGGAGCGGCTGAAGCAGCTCGTGCGGGACCGCGTCAACCTCCTCATCACGGGCGCGGCGGGCTCCGGCAAGACGACGCTGCTGGCGGCCCTGCTCTCGCACGCCCCGGCGAGCGAGCGCATCGTCACGATCGAGGACGTCGCCGAACTGCGGCTGCGGCATCCGCATCACGTCGCGCTCGAGGCCCGTCAGCCCAACCTGGAGGGGGCGGGCGGGATCGGCCTCGCGCAGCTCGTGCGCGAGGCGCTGCGCATGCGTCCGGACCGGCTCGTGGTGGGGGAGTGCCGTGGCGCAGAGGTGCGCGAGCTGCTGTCAGCCCTGAACACCGGACACGACGGCGGGGCCGGCACCCTGCACGCGAGCGGGCTGCCGGATGTGCCCGCCCGGCTCGAGGCGCTCGGCGCCCTCGCAGGACTGGATGACGCCGCCCTGGCCCGGCAGGTGGTGAGCGCGGTCGGATGCGTCGTGCATCTGACCCGGGATCACCGGGGCGACCGCCGCCTGGGTGGCGTCGGGCGCCCGGTGCTCCGACGCGGTCGCCTGCATATCGAGGAGACGCCATGGGCCTGATGCGTCGGAGGGCCGCCCACCCCGACGCGGCGGCCGCGGCCGACACCGTGCTGCGCCTGGCCGTGCTGCTGCGGGCGGGCCTGGCTCCCTCGCGCGCGTGGATCGTCCTCGATGACGGCGGCGATCCGGTCGCCGCCCGGGTGCGCACCGCCGTGGCTCGTGGCGATGACGTCTCGGACGCGCTCGCCGCCGAAGGCGGCACGTGGAAGGAGATCGCAGCGGCGTGGCGGGTGGCGACGACGGTGGGGGCACCGCTGTCGGAGAGCCTGCGCGACGTGGCGGCGGCGCTGCGTGACGGGCAGCGTACGGCCGATGACGTCCGCGTCGCGCTGGCCGAGCCCGCCTCCACCGCAAGACTCCTGGGCTGGTTGCCGCTCGTCGCCGTCCTCCTCGGGCTCGCACTCGGCTTCGACACCGCGCTCGTGCTGGCCACCACGCCGTTCGGCATCGCGTGCCTGGTCGCCGGAGTCGCGCTCATGGTGCTCGCCCATCGCTGGAACGCCGCGCTCGTGCGGCGCGCCGCTGCCGCCCCCGGCATCCCGGGGATGGCGGCCGAGCTCACCGCGATCGCGCTGGCCGGCGGATCGTCCACCGATCGCGCTCGGGAGCTCGTGCGCGAGGCCACGAGCGGGGCGGCCGACCCCGACGTCGACGAGGTGCTCGCCCTCTCGCGCGCGGCGGGGGTTCCGGCGGTGGAGCTGCTGCGCTCGTCGGCGTGGCTCGCGCGCCATCGTGCCCGCACCGACGGGCGACTCCGGGCCGCGCGTCTGTCCTCCCAGCTGCTGCTCCCGCTCGGGGTGTGCACGCTGCCGTCCTTCCTCCTTCTGGGGGTCGCGCCGATGATGCTCAGCATCCTCTCCTCCGGCGTCCTGACCCTCTGACCGTTCGTGCCCGCCACACCCATCCGCCACGAAAGGAACGCCATGTCCCTGCCTCTCCTCCCCGCCGCGTCGCCGCCCGCGCGCGACCCCGCTCCCTCGTCCGGACCCGGCGCCCCACCGCCGCTGACCCGCCGGCGGGCGCGGATGCTGTTCGCCGACGAATCCGGCGCGGCCACCGCGGAGTACGCCATCGCCACGATGGCGGCGGTGGCCTTCGCCGGACTGCTCGTGGTCATCATGAGGTCCGATGAGGTGCGCGGCATCCTCACCGATCTCGTCCGCCGTGCGCTGACGGTCGAATGAGCGCTCGCCGCCCCCGTTCGCTTCTGGGCGAGCGGGGGTCGGCCACGGCCGAATTCGCCGTCGCACTGCCCGCCGTCCTCCTCGTGGTGGTCTTCGGGGTGGCAGCGCTGGGAGCGGGGGCGCGGCAGGTGCGCCTCCAAGACGCCGCCGCCGATGCCGCTCGCCTGGTCGCGCGTGGAGAGAGCCCCGACCGCGCGACGGCCGTGGTCGCCGCCGCCGGAGGCACAGCCGACATCGAGCCGCGGGGTGAGCTGGTGTGCGTCACCGCGCGCGCCCCGTCCGGGTTGCCGGGCCTGCCGCCGGCCGCCGCGACGGCGTGCGCACTGGCCGGCGGCCTCTGATGCCCGGCACGGCGACGGCCGTGGGGCTGGTGGCGGCGGCGACGACGCTGACGGTGGCGCTGTGCGCGGTCTCCGCTGCCGCCGTCCACGGGCAGAAGGTGGCTTCGGCGGCGGATGCGGCGGCCCTGGCGGCGGCGGACGCCGCCAGCGGCGCGGTCGCAGGAGTCCCGTGCGAGCGCGCAGGGGAGGTCGCCGCCGCTGCCGGGGCAGCCGTGGTCGCGTGCGATCTGGACGGGCTCGTGGCCACGGTCACCGTGTCGGCACCGCTGGGCGTCCTGCCCGCGTCGGCCACGGCCCGCGCGGGACCTCCGGCACCCTACCTCAGAGCTGCACCCAGGAACTCGTGTGTATGGTGTGCTTCGGAGAAAGGACCCCAGTGGCACACGGAAAAAAGCTCGTCATCGTCGAGTCGCCGACGAAGATGAGGTCGATCCAGGGATACCTCGGAGACGACTATGAGGTGCTCAGCTCGGTCGGCCACATCCGCGATCTTGCGAGCAAGAAGGACATCCCTGCGGACAAGAAAGAGGCGTACGGGAAGTACTCGATCGACATCGACAACGACTTCGATCCGTACTACGTCGTCAACGACCGCAAGAGCAAGACGGTCGCCGAACTCAAGCGCGCCCTGAAGAACGCCGACGAGGTCCTGCTCGCCACCGATGGTGACCGCGAGGGCGAGGCCATCGCGTGGCACCTGCTGGAGGTGCTCAAGCCGAAGGTCCCCGTCAAGCGCATGGTCTTCCACGAGATCACCAAGGACGCCATCCGCGACGCCGTCCAGCACACGCGCGAGCTGGACACCTCGCTCGTCGACGCGCAGGAGACCCGCCGCGTGCTCGACCGCCTGTACGGCTGGGATGTCTCCCCCGTGCTGTGGCGCAAGGTCGGCTCGGGCCGCGAGGGCACGGCGCTCAGCGCCGGCCGCGTGCAGTCCGCCGCCACCCGCCTCGTCGTCGACCGCGAGCGCGAGCGCATGGCGTTCGTCTCGGCGTCGTACTGGGATGTCGAGGCATCCGCCGTCCGTGACGCCTCCGCCTTCACGACCCGCCTGGCGCGCGTCGATGGCGCGCCGCTGGCGCGGGGCACCGACTTCGATGACCGGGGCGCGCTGAAGAAGGCCGTCGTCGCCCTCGACGAGACGCAGGCGCGTGAACTCGCCGCCGCGATCGAGGCCGCGGGTGAGGCATCCGTGACCGGCATCGAAGCCAAGCCCGGCACCCGCAGCCCGAAGCCCGCGTTCACGACCTCCACGCTGCAGCAGGAGGCCGGACGCAAGCTCTCGATGAGCGCCAAGCACGCCATGAGCGTCGCGCAGCGGCTCTACGAAAAGGGCTACATCACCTATATGCGCACCGACTCGACCGCACTGTCGTCGCAGGCCGTGAAGGCTGCCCGCCAGCAGGCGGTCTCCCTGTACGGCGACCGGGCGGTGCCGCCGAACCCGCGCACCTACCGCAACAACTCCAAGAACGCCCAGGAAGCCCACGAAGCCATCCGGCCCTCCGGTGAGGTGTTCCGCACGCCCGCGTCGGTGGCCGGCGAGCTGGACCGCGACGAGCAGCGCATGTACGACCTGGTGTGGAAGCGCACCGTCGCCAGCCAGATGTCCGACGCGAAGTACGAGACGACGACCGTCACGCTGCGCGTGGACGCGGGCGAGCGGGTGGCCGAGTTCACCGCATCCGGCACCGTGTACACCTTCAAGGGGTTCCTCGAGGCCTATGAGGAGGGACGGGACGAGAAGCGCGGCGACGCCGACAAGGCGGAGGACCAGTCCCTGCCCGCTCTCGCCGTCGGCGACACCCTGCGCATGCGCGACGTCGAGCCCAAGGGCCACGCCACCTCGCCGAAGCCCCGCTACACGGAGGCGAGCCTGGTCAAGGCGCTGGAGGAGAAGGGCATCGGACGCCCCTCCACGTTCGCGAGCATCATCGACGTGATCCTCGATCGCGGGTACGTCACCAAGCGCGGTCAGGCGCTCGTGCCGAGCTGGCTGGCCTTCAGCGTCGTGCGCCTGCTCGAGGAGCACTTCGCCGACCTCGTCGACTACGACTTCACCGCCGCGTTGGAGGACGACCTCGACGCGATCGCGCGTGGCGAGCAGAAGCGCACCGAATGGCTGCGCTCGTTCTACTTCGGCTCGGACGAGCAGGTGGGTCTGCGGAACGTCGTGGACAACCTCGGCGAGATCGATGCGCGCGAACTCAACTCCACGCGCATCACCGACACGGCGACGCTGCGCTTCGGCAAGTACGGCCCGTACCTCGAGGTGACCGACCCCGCCGAACCGGATTCGCGCCGGATCGTCAACATCCCCGACGATCTCGCCCCCGACGAACTGACGCCCGAGAAGGTGCAGGAACTCATCGATGCGCCCGTCGCCGGCGACCGCGTGCTGGGGGCGAACCCGGAGAACGGCAAGTTGATCGTGGTCAAGGACGGCCGGTACGGACCGTACGTCCAGGAGGTCGAACCCGAAGACCCCGATAACGTCGACGAAGCCACCGGCGAAGTCGCCGAGGCGCCCAAGAAGAAGACCACGAAGAAGGATGCGGCGCCCAAGCCCCGTACCGCGTCGCTGTTCCGCTCGATGTCGGTCGAGACCATCGACCTCGACACGGCCTTGCGGCTGCTCACCCTGCCGCGCATCGTGGGTGCCGACCCGGAATCGGGGGAGGAGATCACCGCGCAGAACGGGCGGTTCGGTCCGTACCTGAAGAAGGGCACCGACTCGCGGTCGCTCGACAACGAGCAGCAGATCTTCGACATCACGCTCGAGGAAGCCCTGGCCAAGTACGCCGAGCCGAAGTACGGCGCGCGCCGCGCATCGAGCGCCCTCAAGGAGTTCGACAACGACCCGACCAGCGGCAAGCCCATTCGCCTCCGCGACGGACGCTTCGGTCCGTACGTGACCGACGGCGAGACCAACGCGACCATCCCCAAGGGCGAGAACGCGATGGACGTCACCTTCGAGCGTGCCGTCGAGCTGATCGCCGACAAGCGTGCGAAGGGTCCCGCGCCCAAGCGCACGGCGGCCAAGCGCGCCCCCGCGAAGAAGAAGGCGCCGGCGAAGAAGTCGTGACCCAGCCCGCAGCATCCGGTCTGTTCCTCACCTTCGAGGGGGGCGACGGGGCCGGCAAGACCACGCAGGCCCGCCTCCTCGAGCAGTGGCTGACCGAACGCGGTCGTGCCGTCGTGCGCACGCGCGAACCCGGGGGCACCGACGTGGGCGTGCTCATCCGCGACATCGTGCTGCACCACCGCGGCGACATCGCGCCGCGGGCCGAGGCGCTGCTGTACGCCGCTGACCGGTCGCACCACGTCGCGACCGTCGTCCGTCCCGCGCTCGAGCGCGGCGACGTGGTCATCCAGGACCGGTACCTCGACTCCTCGGTCGCCTACCAGGGTGCAGGGCGCGTGCTGGACGCGGGGGAGATCCGCGACCTGTCGATGTGGGCGGCGGGCGGCCTGCTGCCCGACCTCACGGTGCTGCTCGACCTCGACCCGGCGGTGGCGCGGGCGCGGCTGGACCGCGACGCCAAGCCGTTCGACCGCCTCGAGGCCGAACGCGACGACTTCCACGCCCGCGTCCGCGCCGGGTTCCTGGGCCTCGCCGCAGCCGAGCCCGACCGCTTCCTGGTGATCGACGCGGCCCTGGCGCCGGAGTCGATCGCCGCCGCGATCCGCGACCGAGTCGCCGCCCTCCTGCCCTGACCCTCGTTCCGCCGAGAGCGGGCGGGGACCGGGGGCAGCGCGAGAGCGGGGTCGGTGGGCGCGGATAGGCTGGAGCGCATGTCCGCCCTCGCCGCCCCCGTGGATGCTCCGTGGGATGCGGTGTGGGGCCAGGAAGAGGCCGTGCGGTCGCTGCGCGCCGCCGCCGAAGATCCCGCCATGCTCGCTCATGCGTGGCTGATCGTCGGCCCGCCCGGCTCGGGGCGCTCGACGCTCGCGCGCGCCTTCGCCGCCGCGCTCATCGCCGAGCCCGGTGACGACGCCGCCATGCACCAGGTGCTCGCCGGCACGCACCCCGATCTCACGGCCCTGCGCACCGAGCAGGTCGTCATCCGCATCGACGAGGCCCGGCGCCTGGTCGAACGCGCCTACTTCGCCCCGTCGCTAAGCCGTCACCGGGTGATCGTCGTCGAAGACGCCGACCGGATGACCGAGCGGACCTCCAACGTGCTGCTCAAGGCCCTGGAGGAACCCCCGGAGCACACCGTGTGGGTGCTGTGCGCACCCAGTGACGCCGACCTTCTGCCGACGATCCGCTCCCGCGTGCGCGTGCTGCGCCTGCGCGAACCCGACGTCGACGACGTCGCCGCCCTGATCGCCCAGCGCACGGGCGTGCCCCTCGACGTCGCCGAGCAGTCCGCGCGCCACGCCCAGCGTCACATCGGGATGGCGCAGCGTCTGGCCACCGACGCCGACGCGCGGGCCCGCCGTGCCGAGACCGTCGAGGCGGTCCTGCGGGTGCGGGGCATCAGCGACGCGGTGGAGGTCGCCGGCAGTGTCGTGCGCGTCGCCACCGACGATGCGAAGGCGCTCACGGCCCAGCGCGACGAGGAGGAGCGCGCCGCGCTGCTGCGCACCCTGGGCGTCGTGCCGGGTGCCGCCGTCCCGCCGGCCGTGCGCGGCCAGCTGAGCGCGCTCGAGGACGACCAGAAGCGGCGCGCCACGCGGAGCCTCCGCGACGGCATCGACCGGGTGCTCACCGACCTGCAGTCGCTGTACCGCGACGTCGTGGTGATCCAGTTCGGGCGCGACGCCGACCTCATCAACCGGGAGTACGAACAAGACCTGCGCGCGATCGCTTCCGACTGGACCCCCGAGCGCACGCTCGTCGTCCTGGACCGCATCGCCGAGACCCGCCGCAACCTCGAGCAGAACGTCGCGCCGCTGCTGGCGCTGGAGAGCATGCTCATCACGGTCGCCACCGGGACCACGCCGTGAGGCGCGCGCGGATGCTGGCGCTGGTCGCCACGCTCGCCGTCGCCGCCGTGCTCTCGGGCTGCTTCCTCGCCCCCGACCCCATGCCCTCCCGCACCCCTGACACCAGCGGCGTGTCGGCCGACCTCCTGCCGTACTACGGACAGGAGCTGGAGTGGAGTCGGTGCGAGGGCGATGCCTTCGACTGCACGACCGTGCGCGCTCCGCTGGACTGGGACGACCCGTCGGGGGGCGACCTCGAACTCGCGGTCATCCGCCAGCGCGCGACCGGCGACGAGGCGGTGGGCTCCCTCCTCACCAATCCGGGTGGACCCGGCGTCAGCGGGTACGACTACGTGCGCGACGGCGCATCCGCCCTGGCCAGCCCCGAGGTGGCCGCCGCGTACGACCTCGTGGGATTCGACCCGCGCGGGGTGGGACGCTCCACACCCGTGACGTGCCTGGACGACGCCGGCATGGATGAATTCCTCTACGGCATCCCCGACGGCCGGCGCGGCACGCCCGAGTGGGACGAGAGCCTCACGGAGTCGGCGGAGGCCTTCGCCCTCGCCTGCGAGGAGAACAGCGGCGACCTCCTGCCCTACATCTCCACCGTGAGCGCGGCGCGCGACCTCGACCTCCTGCGTGCCGTCCTGGGCGATGACTCGCTGAACTACCTCGGATACTCGTGGGGCACGGCGCTCGGCGCGCAGTACGCACAGCTGTATCCCGAGCGGGTCGGGCGCATGGTGCTGGATGGGGCGATGGACCCGTCGCTCCCTGGCTCGGCGATCGGAGCCGCACAGGCGGTCGGGTTCGAAGCGAGCCTGCGGGCGTTCTTCGACGACTGCGCCGGGCGCGAGGACTGCCCGTACGGCGGCACAGTGGACGACATGCTGGCCGATCTGGCCGCCCTGCTGGCGCGGGTGGACCGCACTCCGGTGCCGGCAGCCGACGGCCGGCGGGTGGGCGCCGACACGCTGATGACCGGCATCATCCAGACCCTGTACATCCCCGGCACGTGGCCGTGGCTGCGCGTGGCGCTGTCGGATTTGGAGGACGGGGATCCGACGACGATCCTCACGGCGGCCGATTCGTACAACCGTCGCGTCGACGGGGAGTACCTCGACAACTCCACCGAGGCGTTCACCGCGTACAACTGCATGGATTACCCGGTCGAGCCCTCCGGATCCGAGCAGGCCGCTGAAGAGCGCATCCGCGCGGGAGCGCCCACGACGGCCGACTACTGGTTCGGCGCCGACGTGTGCGCGTTCTGGCCGGCCGAGCCGACGGGCACGCGCGAGCCGGTCAGCGCGGAAGGGGCTGATCCGATCCTCGTGATCGGCACGACCGGTGACCCGGCCACCCCGTACGCCTGGGCGGAGTCGCTCGCCGGTCAGCTGGCATCCGGCATCCTGGTCACGCGGGTGGGGGAGGGGCACACGGGGTACTTGAAGGGCAACGCGTGTGTCGACGAGACCGTCGACGCGTATCTGGTGGAGGGCATCGCGCCGGAGGGGGATGTGGTCTGCCGGTGACGTCCGGCGTGTTCGCGGGGGCCTCTGCGAGCAGGTAAGATCGATGATCGTGCATCGCGCAAGCGGCGCGCGCCACCTTAGCTCAGTCGGCAGAGCGATTCACTCGTAATGAATAGGTCAAGGGTTCGATTCCCTTAGGTGGCTCCACTTCCCCCCGACCGGAGGGCACATGACGAACGCGATCGAGGCGATCGTCGAGATCCTCAGCTGGATCGGCCTCGGTCTGGGCGCACTGGTCGCCCTCCTGGCGCTGGTGGTGTATCTCGTGGACGGCACGTGGGTGCCGGTGCGCGCCTTCGTCGAGCACGAGGGCGATGAGATCGTCCTACGCTGGTTCGACGAGGAGGATGCGGTGAACTCGGCGCCCATCTCCGCGGCGCAGTGGCGCGAACTGGGCGGTCGTGACACGGCGGAGGTTTTCGCGCGGCGCGGGTCACGAAACCGGATGCGGGCGGCCCGGCATTCGGCCGCGGTGCGGGGGCTCGTGCTCCTGGCCACGGTGCTGCTGGCGGTCGGCGCGGTGTGTCTCGTCATCTCGGGAGTGATGCTGTTCGTCCGCTGAGACCCGGGCCGAATGGCGCACAGGCATTTTGCTAGATAAGCTAGCGATATGTCTGCGTCGCCTCGCACCTCTCTCCGCCCTCCCCGCTGGCTCCGTGTCTTCCTCCCCGCGGTGCTCATCCTGCTGTGGCTCGCCGGAGCGGCGATCGGTGGACCGTACTTCGGCAAGGTGGAAGAGGTCGCCACCAACGACCAGTCGTCGTTCCTGCCCGAGTCCGCCGACGCGACGCAGGTCAACGAGCGCCTCGCCGACTTCCTCGGTGAGGGGAGCATCCCCGCCGTGGTCGTCGTGGAGGGCGACGGAGAGCTGACCGAAGACCAGCTGGCCGACCTGCAGACCCTCGCCGACGACCTGGCGGCCGTCGAGGGCGTACAGGATGAGATCTCCCCGCCGATCGTGAGCGAAGACGGCGTGGCGGCGCAGGTCTTCGTGCCGATCGACAGCGAAGGCGAGGTGCGCGAGACCGTCGTCGAGCTGCGTGAGGTGGTCTCCGCCGACCTCCCTGAGGGGCTCGACGGGTGGGTGACCGGTCCGGCGGGGTTCACCGCCGACCTCGCCGAGGGCTTCCTCGGCATCGACGGACTGCTCTTGATCGTCGCCCTCGCCGCGGTCTTCGTCATCCTGGTCATCGTCTACCGGTCGCCGCTGCTGCCGATCCTCGTGCTCATGACCTCGGTGTTCGCACTGTGCGTGGCCCTGCTGCTGGTGTGGTGGCTCGCCAAGGCCGAGATCTTCGTGCTCAACGGGCAAGTGCAGGGGATCCTCTTCATCCTCGTGATCGGAGCCGCGACCGACTACGCCCTGTTGTACGTCGCCCGGTTCCGCGAAGCGGTCGCGGACGGGCAGGGGCGGTGGGATGCCGTGGTGCGCGCGTGGCGCGGCGCGTGGGAGCCGATCCTGGCCTCCGGCGGAACGGTCATCGCGGGACTGCTCTGCCTGCTGCTGTCAGACCTCGCCAGCAACCGCGCGCTCGGCCCGATCGCCTCCATCGGCATCGCCTTCGCGATGCTGTCGGCGCTGACGTTCCTGCCCGCGCTCCTGGCCGTTGTCGGCCGGGCCGCATTCTGGCCCTTCATCCCGAAGGAGCCGGCCGCACAGGTCTCCGACGATCTGTCCCAGCCCGTCCGGGGCCTCTGGGCGCGGCTGGCGCGCTTCGTCAGCCGCCACGCCCGTCCGGTGTGGATCATCAGCACCGTCGTGCTCCTCGCCGGCTGCGTCGGCGTGACCCAGCTGAAGGCCGAGGGTGTGCCGGCCAGCGACTTCGTGCTGGGGTACTCGGAGTCCCGCGACGGCCAGACCGTGCTCGCCGACCACTTCGCTGCGGGGACGGGCAGCCCGACCTACGTCCTCGTCAGCGAGGACGACGCGCCCGACGCCCTCGCGGAGCTGGAAGACGCCGACGGCGTGGACAGTGTCTCGCTCATCGTCGAGGACTCCCCCACCGGTCAGGCCCCCGTCGTGCTGGAGGATGGCGAGCTCGCGGTGACGGCCTTCGGCCCTCCGGGCACCCCCGCTCCCGAGCCGACGGTGTCCGATGGCGAGCTGCTGTTCGCCGTGACGCTGTCGGATGCGGCGGATTCGGATGCCGCCGAGCAGACCATCCGCGACCTGCGCGCCGGGTTCGACGGGGAGTTCGGTGAGGGCGTCGTGCTCGTCGGCGGAGAGACGGCGATCGACGTCGACACCAACGACACGTCGATCCGCGACCGGACCGTGATCATCCCCGTGATCCTCGTGGTCGTCCTGATCATCCTGATGCTGCTGCTGCGCTCGATCCTGGCGCCGGTGCTGCTGATCCTGAGCACCGTGCTGTCGTTCGGCACCGCCCTGGGTGTCAGTGCGCTGGTGTTCAACTACGTGTTCGGCTTCCCGGGCGCCGACCCGGCGGTTCCGCTTTACGGATTCGTCTTCCTCGTGGCGCTGGGCATCGACTACAACATCTTCCTGATGTCCCGCGTGCGGGAGGAGTCGCTGCAGCACGGAACACGCTCGGGCATCCGCCGGGGACTGGTGTCCACGGGCGGGGTGATCACCTCCGCCGGCCTGGTGCTGGCGGCCACCTTCGCCGCCCTGGGAGTCATCCCGATCCTGTTCCTGGCGCAGATCGCGTTCATCGTCGCGTTCGGCGTGCTGCTGGACACGTTCGTCGTGCGCTCGCTGCTCGTGCCGGCTCTCGGCATCGACATCGGCCGCGCTATCTGGTGGCCGTCCAAGCGCCTGTGGCGCGAGGGCCCCGAGACGCGCGAGCCGGCCGCTGTGGGCGCCTCGGCGACCCCCTCCGAGCGCAGCGTCGAAGCGGAACCCGGCTCGGCGGGAGCGAAGCCGGCCACGCGCCGCTCCCTGCGCCGTCGGTGATGCCGACTGTGAGTACGGCTGGACGGGCGCGAGCCCGTCCAGCGTCGGTACGCTTCTGACATGAGCAAGGCGCTGTTCCTCGTCGACGTCCAGAACGATTTCACCGAAGGCGGCGCTCTCGGCGTCGACGGCGGGGATGCGGTGGCCGAGCGCCTGTCGCGATTCCTGGCCGCGCACGCCGGCGACTACGACATCGTGGTGGCCTCGCGTGACTGGCACGACGGGGACAACGACAACGGCGGGCACTTCTCCGACCACCCCGACTTCGTCGACTCCTGGCCGGTGCACTGCGTCGCCGGCACGGCAGGGGCGGAGTACGACGATCTGCTGGACACCTCCGCGGTGACCCACCATGTGCGCAAGGGGCAGGGGGAGCCCGCGTACTCACTGTTCGAAGGCGTGGATTCCGACGGCCGCACCGCCGGCGAACTGCTCGACGAACACGGCATCCGCGACATCGACGTGGCCGGCATCGCGACCGACTACTGCGTGCGCGCCTCGGCCCTCGACGCGCTCGCCGCAGGACGTCACGTCCGGGTGTTCACCGACCTGGTCGCCGGCGTGCACCCCGATTCCAGTGCTGCGGCGCTCGCGGAGATCGCCGGCGCCGGCGGGGAACTGGCGGAGGCAGGCGTCTGAGCCCGTCGCCTGGTCGGGCAGCCGGTCAGGTGACCCGGCCGTCGCCGGGCCGAGACACCCGCAGCCAGCGGTAGCCGTACGCGGATACCTCCAGCTCGACCTCGCCGCGGGCTCCGAGCGGCAGGCGGTCGGCCGCCAACAGGTCGACGAGCACCGTGCCTTCCGGCTCATCCTGCAGGGCGAACGCCAGCGTGGCGGGAGTGGCGGCGAAGTTGTGGATCGCGACCATGCGGCCGACGTCGGCTCGCAGGGAGTGCACGAGGATGCCGGGAACGTCGTGCTCCAGCACCTCGAACTCGCCCCACCCCAGCTCAGGGGAGATGCGGTAGCGGCTCGTCAGGTTGCGGAAGAAGTGCAGCAGGGAATCGGGGTCCTCCAGCTGGTCGGCGACGTTGACGTGGGCCGGGGCGTATCCGTCGCCCGGCGGAGCGGCGACCAGGCGGGATGGCGGGGCGCTGGAGAACCCGCCGTTGCGGTCGGGTGACCACTGCATCGGCGTGCGCACGGCGTGGCGCTTGTCGAGTTCGGCGTTCTCGCCCATGCCGATCTCCTCGCCGTAGAACAGCACCGGGGTGCCGCGGAGGGTGAACAGCAGGCTGTACGCCATGCGGATTCGCCGCGGATCGCCGCCGAGCATCGTGGGCAGGCGCTTGGTGATCCCGCGCCCGTAGACCCGCTGGCTTTCGTCGGGCGCGAGTGCCTCGAACACCTCCTGGCGCTCGTCGTCGCTCAGCTGGTCGAGGGTGAGCTCGTCGTGGTTGCGCAGGAAGTTCGCCCACTGCGCCTCCACGGGCAGCGCCGGCCGCGACGACAGCGCCGCCGCCAGCGGCGCCGGGTCGCCGCGCACGAGCGAGAGGTAGAACGCCTGCATGCCGGCGAAGTCGAACTGCATCGTCAGCTCTTGCCCGTCGCCGGTTCCGAAGTAGGCGACCTGCTGGTCGTAGGGCAGGTTCACCTCCCCGAGCAGCACGGCCTCGCTGGAGCGTCGCTGCAGGAAGCGGCGGATGTCGCGGAGCATGTCATGCGGATCGCCCATCTCCTCGCCCTCGGGAACCTCGAGGAAGAACGGCACCGCGTCGACGCGGAAGCCCGTGATGCCCAGCTGCAGCCAGAACCCGATCGCCTTGGCGATCTCGTCGCGCACGGCGGGGTTCGCGATGTTCAAGTCGGGCTGGTGCGGGTAGAAGCTGTGCAGGTACCACTCGCCCGACTTCTCGTCCTTCTCCCACAGCCCGTCGGCCTCGCCCGGGAACACGGGGTTCTTCTCTCCCTCGGGGGGCGGGTCGGAGCGCCACACGTAGTAGTCGCGGTAGGGGGAGGACGTGCTGCGCTTGGCGGCCTGGAACCACGGGTGGCGGTCGGAGGTGTGGTTCACGACGAGGTCGACGATCACGCGCATCCCGCGGTCGCGAGCGGTGCGGATGACTTCGACCAGATCGCCGTGCGTCCCCAGTCGTGAGTCGACGCCGTAGAAGTCGCTGACGTCGTAACCGTCGTCGCGGTCGGGCGTCGGGTAGAAGGGCATGAGCCACACGCACGTCACTCCGAGCTGCGAGAGGTAGTCGATACGGGAGGCGAGCCCCTGCAGGTCGCCCACCCCGTCGCCGTCGGAATCGCGGAAGGTCTCCACATCCAGGCAGTAGATGACGGCGGACTTCCACCACAGGTCGCTCGTGTCGGTGATCCTCACAGCAGCTCCCGCACTCGCGGGAGCAGGCGCTCGCGCGCCGCCGCGAGGAACGGCGCCTGATCTTGGCCGACGTGATGGAGGTACACGCGGTCGAAGCCGATCCGCGTGACCTCGGCGATCCGCTCGGCCAGCTCGTCGAGGTCGGGGGAGATGAACAGCGCCTCCCGCAACTCGTGATCCTCCGGCTCGCCCGCCGCGGCGTCGAACTGCTCGGGCTGCTCGATGTTCCACGTCGCCGGGGGTGTCACGACGCCGTTGCTCCACTGGTCGCGCGCGATGGCGAGGGCCTCGGCATCCGTCTCGGCCCAGCTCAGATGCAGCTGCAGGATGCGCGGGCCCTTCCCGCCCGCCGAGCCGTAGGCGGAGACGACCTCGCGGAGGGCGTCGGGGGTCTGCAGGACCGTTGCGAGGCCCTCGGCCCAGGATGCCGCCCATCCGGCGGTCTCGGGGCTCACGGCGGTGGCGTACAGCGGCGGCGGTTCGGCCGGCAGCGTCCACAGGCGGGCCTCGTGGACGCGGACGAGCCCATCGTGGTCGACCTCTTCCCCGCGCAGCAGCCGGTGGATGACCGACACGCTCTCGGCGAGGCGCTCGTTTCGCTCGTGCTTGGGCGGCCACGGCTGCCCCGTGACGTGCTCGTTCATCGCCTCGCCGCTGCCGAGGGCGGCCCAGAACCGGCCGGGGAACATCTCCTCCAGCGTCGCGTACGCCTGCGCGACCACGACCGGGTGGTAGCGCTGGCCGGGGGCGTTGACGAAGCCGATGGAGAAGTCGGTGCGGGCGAGTGCTGCCCCGAGCCAGCTCAGCGCGAAGCCCGACTCGCCCTGGCGGACGCCCCACGGCGCAATGTGATCGGAGCACATCGCGCCGTCGAACCCGGCGGCTTCGGCCGCCACGACGTCGTCGAGGAGCCGGCTGGGCGGAATCTGTTCATGCGAGGCGTGGAATCCGAGGAACACCATGCCCCGAGTCTGGCGGTACGGGCGGCGGGGTGGAAACATATTGCCTCGGAGGCTTGTGTGCGATATCCGGCATATAGGGCCGGTTCTCTGTGATACTGGGGCCCATGAAGCCACCCCACCTGATCACCGCGGGGGTCATCGCCGTCGCCGCGCTTGCCCTTCCGACATCGGCGATGGCCGCCCCCGCCCCGCCGCCGGTGGAGTTCCTCACGACGGGGGAGGTGGAGCTGCACACCGCGGACGAGACCGA
The DNA here is from genome assembly GCF_008727775.1 of Microbacterium lushaniae. NCBI lineage: Bacteria > Bacillati > Actinomycetota > Actinomycetes > Micrococcales > Microbacteriaceae > Microbacterium > Microbacterium lushaniae. The sequence continues at coordinate 2,668,212 of NZ_CP044232.1, read as the reverse complement.
CGAGCAGTTCGATCCGGGCACCGTGTATTGGGAGGCGCAGCTCCAGTGGAGCGACGGGACCTATCCGTATGTCGCCACATGGGAGCGTTCTGAGGGGACGTGGGCGTCGGAGGACGAGGCGAAAGCGCATTTCGCCGACGCCGGCATCGTCGACGCGATCACAGCGGGTCGTCAGTGCGAGGCATCCCGCATTCAGGAGATCGCCGCGGGAACGCCCTCATACGACGAGTTCCATGCATTATCGGGCGTCACGGGCGAGGAATGGACAATCGCCCCTGACACCTGGGAGGAGATCGAAGAGGCGTGCGCCTACGAGCACCCGGAAGAGTGGGAATGGGCGTGGGAGCATACTCCGTCGATGGGCGACGAGGAGACCGGGATCGTGACCGTACGGATCCCGATCGACGTGATGGGGCCCGGCGAGCACGAGCTGTTCGTCACGCCCTACGGGTTCTCATACGAGCCCTCCGCCGAACTCGATGAGCTCTGCCGCATACACACGTGGCCGGACGGCCACTGGGCGAGCCGGACCTGCCGGTTTGCATGGCTGGAGACGGCGACGACCACGGTGACCGTGCCCGAGCCCCCGAGCGCTGCCCCCACGGAGGCCCCGGCGGCGGACGCGCAGGAGTCGTCGGCCGCTCTGTCCGCGATGCCCGTGCTGGTGGGAGCTGCAATCGGTCTCGTGGTTGTGGCCGGCGTGGTCGTCCTCATCGTCGTCATGCGGCGCCGCACCCGGTCATAGCCGCCGAGCCGGTGCTGGTCACCGGCTCGGCGTCCCCGGCCACCCTCCGCCGGCTCACCGTGTGCTGTCGAAGGTGATCGCATCACCGACGCGGACAGCACCGCCGCCGTCGAGGGGGAGCAGCAGGATCCCGAGGGTGGGCTCCGCCTGGTCGAAGTCGGTGGTGAGGATGCGGAGGAGGCGCGCGTCGCGCTCGCCGGTGTCGGGGTTGGCCATGATGGCCGCGCAGCGTCCGATGGGCCGCTGCACCTCGAACCCCACCTCGCCGATCCGCACGTGCCCGGCCCAGTCGAGCTCCTCCCACGGGGCCGTCCCGTCGATCACGATGTTGGAGCGGAACCGGCGGTCATCGACGGGCGCGGGCACCGCCGCATCCACTGCCGCCACGGACGCCGTGCCGTGCAGCGACACCAATCCGCGGGGGCGATCCTGGAACCGCGAGATCATCCCGTCGCCGACGAGCCGGAGGGGCAGGATGCCGTCGCCGGCGAGGCGTCGCGCGTCCGGCGTTTCGGCGAGGAAGGACGTGACCGCCTCCTCGAGTTCGCGGCGCCCCGCCGCATCGAGACCCGCGTCGGCCACCACGCGTTCACCGGCCGACAGTCGCACGCGCAACTCGACGTGGTCGTACTCCAGCCGCAGGCGGGCCAGGGAGGGGAACTCCATGAGCGAGAGCCCGCGGTCCTTCGGCCAGTACTCCCGCCCGTCGCGCATCTCGGGTTCGGATGCGGCGGCGAAGCGGAAGGCGAGCACCCGGTCACCGGCGACGCGTCCGTCGGCCTGCACGATGAGCTCGTCCCGTCGCTCGGGCGTGAAGCCTTTCACCGGGTAGCGGTAGAGGGCGGTGACGGCGGGCACGCCTCATCCTTTCACCCGCCCGCAGCCGTCAGAACGCGACCTCGATCGTGGCGTTGGACTCGATCACCTCGCGGACGGAGTCGCTGGTGAACGCCTTCGTCAGCGCCGCGGTCGCCTCCGAGCCTTCGTCCTCTTCGCGGACGACCAGGTTGAGCGCGAAGGTGTCGTCGAGCTCGGTGAGGAGGCCGTCATCCTGTGGGGTGAGACCGAGGGCTGCGATGTGCGAGGGCCACTGGAAGACGAGGTCGGCTTCGTCGTAGGCGGCGTTGAGCGAGCTGATCGGCACCTGCAGGAACTCCAGGTCCTTCGGGTTGTCGGCGATGTCGGCCACGGTCGCCTCGTACGGGTCGACCGCAGCGTCCAGCGTGATGATCCCCTCGGCGTCCAGGAGCTTGAGCGCGCGTCCGGTGTTGGACGGATCGTCCGGGATCGCCACCGTGGCGCCGGCGGGGAGCTCGGCGATGTCGGTGAGCGTCTTGGAGTAGAACGCGATGACGAAGTTGTACACCGGCTGCACGCCCACGAGCGTTCCGTCGTTGCCGGCGTTGAACGATTCCATGTAGGGCACGTGCTGCGAGAAGTTCGCGTACACGTCTCCGTCGTTGAGGATCGTGTTGGCGGTGACGTAGTCGGAGACCTCGACGAGCTCGATCTCGTACCCGTCGTCGATGGCATCCGCCGCCGCCTCCACGACATCCGTCATCGGCGAGGTGACCGCCGCGACCTGGAGCGTGACCGGGGCGGTGTCATCGCCCGCCGCATCCCCTCCGCCGGAGGCGCAGCCGGCGAGGACCAGCACCGCTCCCAGCGCGGATGCGACGATGCTGACTCGAGACGATCTCATGTGTTCCTTCTTTCCTGGGTGGCTCGGTGGCGTGGCCGGGATCAGCGATGATCCAGCCGCACGGAGGTGCGATGACCGACCGCCTGGATGGCGAGGACGCACGCGATGATGATGACGATCGTGATGTACATGAGGACGTCGTTGTACTCCTGGTAGCCGTACCGCATCGCGAAGTCGCCGATCCCGCCGCCGCCGACCACGCCGAGGACGGTGGAGTAGGACAGCAGGCTGATCGCGGCGGAGGTCAGGGCGTAGACGAGGCCCGACCGCGCCTCCGGCAGCAGGACGCGGAACACCGCCCGCGGCACCGTGGCGCCCATCGCCACCGCGACGCGCGAGATGCCCGGCGGGATCTCGCGGAGGATCTGCTCGACCAGGCGCGCGTAGATGGCCACCGCCACGAAGCACAGCGGCAGGGTCGCGGCCTGCGTGCCGAAGCTCGTCCCGATCACGAAGCGGGTGAAGGGGATGAGGAAGACCACCAGCAGGAGGAAGGGGAAGGAGCGGACGATGTTGATGTACATGTTCGCCACCGACCACACCGCCCGGTTCTCCGCGATTCCGCCGCGCTGGGTGAGGAAGACGACCATCCCCAGCGGCAGCCCGATCAGTACGGCGGACAGCAGAGAGACCAGCAGCATGTAGCCGGTCTCGCCGAGGGCCTCCAGCATGTCGCCGCCGTACTCGGAGAGGAGTTCGGACACCGCGTTCACGGCATCAGCTCCCGCTTGACCTGCTCGTAGTAGGTCGGCAGGCTGCGGTAGTCGCTCTTGATGACCGGGATCAGCTCGCGCAGGCGCCCCCGCTCGAGAAGAGCCGCACGGTCGCAGATCGCCTTGACGACATCCAGGTCGTGCGTGATGACCACCACGGTGGTGCCGAGCTTGTCTCGGGCATCGGAGAGCACCCGCAGGATCTCGGCGGTGGTCGAGGCATCCAGCGACGAGGTCGGCTCATCGCACAGCAGGAGCGCGGGCCGGGAGACCAGCGCCCGGGCCAGTCCCACGCGCTGCCGCTCGCCGCCGCTGAGCTGTGCGGGGAAGTGGTCGGCGCGGTGCGACAGCCCCACGAACGCGAGGATCTCGTCGACGGCGCCGCGCTCCTCGGCGCGCGTGAGGGCCGCGCCGTCGCCTCGGTGTGCGAGCTGCAGGGGGAGGGCGACGTTGGCCCGCACCGTGCGATTGCTCAGGAGGTGGATTCCCTGGAACACGACACCGATGCCCTGCCGCAGCCGGCGCAGTCCGCGGCGGCGCAGCCGGGTGACATCCACGCCCTGCACGGTGAGGGAGCCGGACGTCGGCGTCGTCAGCCCGTTGATGAGTTCGAGGAGCGTGGTCTTGCCCGCGCCGCTCTCGCCGATGACCCCGAAGATCTCGCCCTGCCGGATGCTGAGGCTGATGCCGTCCAGCGCCGGGCGCGCATCGGAGCCTGCGTCGTGGTGCTTGGTGACGTCCTGGAACTCCACGATCGCGGTGCCGGTGGAGACCATCGCGTCGTGTTGTCCTTTCAGGTCCGGGGTGCGCCGGAGAAGTTTATGTATCGCGTCCAACTATACTTCCCCTGTGAGTGCGAGGTACCGGACGGCCGCCGTCAACCGCGATGGCGGGGACGGTGTCAGCAGTGTGATCGGTGGACTCGAGGTGGCGGTGTCGTCTCCACTGGCGCCGGACTTCGATCCCGCTGCATCCAATCCGGAGCAGCTGCTCGCGCTGGCGTGGGTCACGTGCCTGAACGCCACGGCGCAAGCGGTGGTCGCGGGGGAGCGGCGCACCGCGGTGCGCGTGGAGGTGGAGCTGCATCCGTCCCCCGCGGGCTCGGGGTACGAATTCCTTGTGGACGCCTACCTCTCGGCGGAAGGCGCGTCGATGGATGAGACCGCGGACATCCTCGCCGCCGCGCACGCGCGGTGCCCGGTGTCGAAGCTGGTGGCGGCAGCATCCACCGCCCACGTGCATCCGGAGGCGTACGGCGCGGGCTGAGCGGCGTTGGCGGCGCCTCTAGCCCTGGAGCTGACCGAGGAGCTCGTGAAGGTCGGTCAAGCCGGAGAACTCGGTGATGCGCCCCTTCGCCACGCGATACATAGCGAACTCGGCGACGTTCGCGTGCCGACGGGTCGGTGCGATGCCGCGGAAGGCTCCGAGGTGCGTGCCGCTTCCGCGGAGGTGTGCCGCCACGCGGTCGTCTTCGACGATGAGTTGGATGCGGCGCCAGCGCCAGTCGGGAAACGCGGAGAAGAGGTCGGCCATGTCATCCACCCACGCGTCAGCGCCGCCGGGAAGGTGCGCACGCCGCACCGCCGGATCCACGAAGGAGCGGATGGCCTCGAGGTCGTGCCGGTTGCAGGCATCGAGGTAGTCGCCGAACCACTCGCGCATCTGCCACGGCTCCACCGTTTCATTATCGGTGGGATTGCCGTGCGGGTCGGTGGTGGCGGGCACCTGCCCTGACTCCGAGTCGGTCTCACGACCGCGAAGAGTCCGCTGCTGGGGCGGCTCGCTGTACCGCTGCGCACGGAAGCGGGTACGGCGGAAGTCGAAGTGCGGTGGGCCCCGTGGGGCTCGAACCCACGCACGGCACTTCTCACAGTGATTCGGAACTGCGGAAAACCGCGGAAATACGCGGATATAGAGCATGTTCGGTCGGGTTCAATTTGGTTGGTTCTGGTTCAGATGTTGTCAGATTGTTGTCACGTGGACCGTCCGGAGCCGAGCACGACACCCATGACCCCTCGGCGGTGGTCCTCAACCAGGAGTGTGAGATCAGACGCATTTCCCCGCAGCCGGCGAACACGTCCTCGGTGCGGACGAGTTCGGATCCTCAACGGCAGACGAGCCTCACCGCCACCGATCGCCCAGACCGTCCCGACCGCATCGGATGGATCCGCCAGCGTGGCAGGCGCGCGATTCGGATCCTTCTACGGCTCAGTGGGGGCTGTTGTTCAACGGCAGAGGTCCAACCGGCGAGCGGTCCGACATTGGAATGACGACAGGTTCTGTCGGTGGAAGTTCGATGTCGCCTGGACGGGGCTCATACATGACGCTCTCCGATCTGAGCTGTGCTTTCCTCGACAGCCGCGCGTAGCGCTGTCTTGAGCCTCGTTAGCCGGGACCGCGCCGTGGAGGGGTTGATCCCGAGGATTGCCGCCGCCTCGTGCGATGGGAGCCCGTCCCAGTAGGTGAGGCGGATGAGTTCGGCATCTTCTTCATCGAGAGCGGCGATCGCATCTCTCAGGTCTGCGTGTTCACCGTCTGGCACTGCGGAGATGTCAAGGGAGGCTTGGGCGCGCAGCTGCTTGACGGCGTCAGAGTGACGGGCGAGAGTCCGTTGCTCGCTTCGGACGATGTTCCTCGCGACGCCGTATAGCCACATCCGTGCGTGGAGCGGATCCTTCGGCATGCGCCGACGGATACGCCAGGCGGTCAGGAGAAGTTCGCCGTACGCCTCTGCAGCATCCTCCGAGTTAGGAATGCGACGTTGGAAGTAGCCGAGCAAGGCACCTTGGTTCTCGCGGAGCACCGCTTCCATGACCACGGAGGTTTGATCGACGCTCACTGGCGGCACTGATCTCTCTGGCCATGCAAAGAGATCGGCCACGCGTCGTCCGTCGAGTAACCGCGTTCGACGAGCTCAGCCGCCAGCTGATCCCACACCAGATCGAACACTGCCTCTTGCTTCCAGTCCGCGTCACTCATCTCCTGAGCGACCAGCTTTTCCCTAAGCTCGGCTTCCTTCGCGCTGGTGTTTGCAGCGAGGGCCTCGACATCGATCGACTCGAGGATTTCTCGGGCATCACGAGCCATCGGCGAGTCTTTCGAGTACCCCGTGGCGTACTCGATTCGCATACCTTGATAACAGCGCGAACCGTTGTCCAGAGGAACCTCGAACACGTTCTCCGCCATCCAGCCCCAAGGTGTCTGGAACCCGTTTCCCGCAAGCGCGGCAGATCCACCACCAATCAAGAGAACCGATAGACCTGCTGCGGCAAGGAGCCGCTTCCCCCGTCGCGGCCGCCGAGTTTGAGCCTCGCGAAGAATTCGTTCCTGATGCGCATCCATGCCCATCGGGGTTGTCACCGGTGGTGACGACTCGCGGAGCATCTGTTCAAAGTCGATGTCGTTCATGCGGATCTCCTCAGCCCGAAACGGCTTTCACCTACTACATGACGAAACCGACTCATTCTGTCCAAACGGGCCCCCAGATCTACCTCAAGAGGTTACGGACACCCTCGCGCTGATCACAGAAGCCGTCATGAGCCGTCAAGGATCGGTTCCTTCACCGCCCGGAAACCGATCGGCTTACGTGCACGTCGAGCCGGTGTCGAGACCGGGGTGCGATCAGCCCGAGATGTGCCGCGACGTGATCTTGAACTCCGCGTTGCGACCGCCGTCGATGTCGCGCCACAAGAAGCCGAGCCCGCGGAGCCATTCGTCGAACAGGTCCGCCAACGCCTTCATGAGTGGACGCTGCGCTTCGGGTGTGAACTGCTCGGCCGGCGTCGGCGTCATTCCGAGGAGCTCCTCGAGCCGATCCCAGTACGGCGCGGCGAGTTCGTCCCAATCAGTGCCGCTCGCGCTGAGAGGTTCAGTGACCGCGCCGACTCGTCGCGCGGCGGCGACGTTAGCGAGAGCTTTCCACGCATGCTGCGCCTGCGCGAGCACCGCGTCCATCAGAGTCTCGACGTTCCGGTGGCGCTGGTTCTCGCGCACCGCCCGCTTCAGCCCCTCACGGAATGCAGGGAGCGTCTCGGCGGCTACCTCGTACTCGAAGGCCTCTCGGAAGTCCGCAGCGACGCCGAGCTCGGCCCTGTACTCGTCCAGAACGTCGTGGGCGAGGAAGAGGAAGTCGCGTCGAGCACGATCCGTGCCACTGAGGTCGACACCGGCCTCGCCTTTCTGCGTCATGCGCACATGCTGGGCCTCGGGGACAATGATTCGCCGTGCGAGCGCGACCCGTCCCTCGGTGTTGGCGGAGAACTCGTCCGCCTCCTCCCCGGGCTGCATGCTCGCTGCGGCGTCGGCGTCAACATAGAACCAGAACGGCATAAGCACATGAACTTCATCGCCCACGTTCATGGTCTTCCCGCCCAACGTGCCGGCGCCGCGCTCGTCACTGAACGCATCCCGCAGGTGCGGCTCAAGCCGCTCACGGGTGGACGCGACCATGTCACCGGTGACGACCAGCACGACCTTCGTCATGTCGACGGCCGTCAAAGCGAGGATCGCCCGGGCGAGGTTCACCTGCTGCGTGGGAATCCACGTCTCTTCATCCATTCCGAGCAGGACCGGGTTGACTGCCTCGAAGGCGTAGGCGACCAGCGGGGGCGCGACGAGCTCGGCTGACGGTTCGGTATCGGGCACGACTCGATAGTGGCAGACCACCCACGGCGCGGGAGTCGGAGACACGACGTGCGATTCTGGCAGGCCGCAGAAGGGCACCGATCTATCTATCCGCACCATCCAGGTGGCGACTCGCACGCACCTCGTGCCCGACGATGTCCTCAGCCCGCGGTTCCTTCTTCACCGCGACGCGCCGGGGGTCAGCCGCATGACCTGCGAAACCCTGCTCATGTTGCGAACGGATGGTCACGCGCTCGAACTGCAGCACCGATATCCGGTGGCGTGGTTCGAAACGTTCGTGGAGGCGGTTGTTTGGTGCCACAAGGAGATCGAGGCGCCTGACCCTCGGTACCGATTCGGGATGGGTACGGTTCCGCCGTGCCCGCTGACGAACAACGCCGGCGAATCGTGTCCTGCGCGAGGCCCCACGAATGTCTACGCTCGTCTTTGCTGCCGGTACGCTCGACGGACCTCGTGTCGAGGTTGCGTGCAGGGGGACTGATGCCGGGGGCGTTCGCTGACAGAGAGTGGCGCGTAGTCAGCCGCACGCGCAACCCGTGGGGCAGGGTTCCACTTACGGATGGTGGACGGCATCTCGAAGGTGACGCGCAGCAGTACATGCTTCGCCTCGCGGCGCAGCGGGAGCTTCCAGATACTCCTAGCCGGCGCCACCACTTCGTTCCGCGCTCCTACCTGCGCGAGTGGTCCTCGGACGGTAAACGTGTATGGATGCTCGACACTGCTGACCATGCTGTCCGCCTCGTCGGGATTGCCGACGCGTGCGTGCAAGAGAACTTTCACCGTGTCGTCGGTCCGGGCGGAGTACCGCACAACCGCGTAGAGCTCATGTTTGGCGTGGTCGATGCAGAGCTACGTCGGGTACAGCGACTCTTCAACACGCTTGACGATCCCGAAGAGCTTCGGTTCGACGATCTGCTCGGACTCGGCGTCTCGATGGCTATGCAGCGCATGCGCACGCCCCAGACGCGTCGCCTACAGCGGCAGTACAATCGATGGCTGGTCGCACAGGACCCAGAGCACTTCGCCTCCATCGACAACGATCCGGATGCTCCTCACCGAGAAGCCGGATTTCACACGCGTTCGCTGTTCGAAGCGATGTGGGGTGCCGCCGATGTCTTCATTACGCGCCAGATCGAAGTGTGGACGGATCCCGCGGGACGTTTCTGGACGTGCGATGCACCCGTTCTGGTTCCCTTCGAGCGTTCCGAGCGTCCGGACCTGCAGCTCGCGCCGTACATCCTGTGGCCCATCAGCCCCTATCGTGTTGTGGCACTTACGCACGATCTGGTCGGGGAAAAGGCTGTGATCAAGGTTGCCGACGGAAAGATGCTGGGATTGGTGCGCGACGCTGTCGAGGAAGGACGCGAACGCATGATTTTCGCCAGCGATACGCAAAGGTCTCGCCTGCCAGTTGCCAAACTTTTTCGCCGTCGAGCGCAGTCCGTCCTGACGTGCGCAGATCACACACCGGAGGGAGATCCGGTGCCGCCCCCGGGATGCTGTGTGAAGTGGGCGGTGGGGCTGCGTGCGGAGCCGGGGGTGCATCTCTGCGAACAGGGATTACACCGTGACGCCCCTCGATGCGCGAACTGGTCTGAGACGGGTTGAGTCTTCGCGAGCACACGTCGATAGCGTGGACTGGCTAACCTAACGCGCCACGGCCCACGCGAGTCCGGCCTGTTCTTTCACGGCAGCTTCATCCCGATGGACGTTGACTACGACAGCGAGATCGAAGGCGTGGTCGTGGACGGACAGCCACCAATCCGTGTTCAGCCCGCGTTCTCCGTTCGCCTAAAGCGTGGGCTGCACGATTACCGGTCGATATCCGGGCGGTGCGCGTAGACGGGGCGTCGCGGGCGGCGCTTTGGCTGCGCGCCCATCTCCAGGTCCTTCTCGAGCGCGAGGGCTCCACCATAGCGAGAGGGACCGACATCGCAATCGCTCGTTGACGCCAAAACAAATGTCCCGAGCCTTCGCGAGGTCAGCGCCTAAGGGGTCGCATATCTGACGGCACTGTCGTCATCGAAGCTCGCCGTGATGCGGCCTGCGCACCAGCAGGCTCTCGAAAGTTCAACGGCGTGTCGCCCACAAACCCGACGGTCCGCTCACGCCCCTCTGCCCGGGAGCGCGGGCGAGATCGGCGAAGTGTCGCCCGATGCCCGCGCGCCGGCAAGTCCATTCATTGCTCGCGCGGCCGGCGCCGCAGGCTAACGTAAGCGGATCTGCCAATTGATCGTGACCGACACGTGCCCCGTGCCCCCGTAGTCCTCGGTCGGCTCGATCGCAGTGACCTTGCAGAGCACGTGCCCGTGCTCGTTTCGCATCACTCCAATGGATCCGACGGCAATCTTTGGCGAGTGGTGACCGTAGTCGAGCGCGTCAGGATCGTCGATCTCGTCGAACTGCTCTGCGTACCGCGCAAGAGCCACAATTCCAGACTGCCCTCCGTATAGGTAGATCGCGCGAGCTCCGCAGTTGCTCCACTCCGTCCCCCAGGCCGGCGAGCCCTCATCCTCGTCCACAGCGATTGTGAAGCGTCCGCCGTTCTGCGTGAAGTCGAACTTCGCGCCCGCGCTCATCCCGTACCCGCGGGTAAAGAGCTTCGTGAAGTTGTGTCCGGCCTGGTGGGCGCTTTCACGGAGATCGGCTGGGAAGTCTCGCAGCGCGACACCGTGATCGCGGAGTTGCTTCCAACCGCGGCGGTATATCTGAGGGTTCGGGTCGTACTCACCGATGTGGACTTCGCCAATGCCAGCGGAGGCAATTAGCTCCGCACAAGGGACTCGCCTGGTACGAGAGTTTGCGCACGGTTCCAGCGTGGTGAAGAGCGTCGCGCCTCTCACATTGAGGCCCCGGTCCTCAGCCTTGACCAGTGCAACCTGCTCGGCATGAAGACCGTCCAATTCTCCTCTGAAGCCAGTCGCGAGGATGGTGTCACCGCGCGCGATGACCGCTCCAACTCGCGCATTACCCGGGCACTTCAACGCCTCCGCGATTGCCCGGGAGGCATGGGATCGATTGACTTCAAGAGCGGGCGAGTCGGCAAGGGATTCCACTCGCACATCATGTCAGCGGCCCGGAGGCTTCGCGGCGAGATCGCCCGCAAGCCGGTGGCCGAGCGGGCGCTCAGCGAGTGCGTCAGGATGTATTCGTGAGCGGCGGGGATCGAACCTGGAAGTCGATCTATGCAGCTGTGCTCGAACTACTGAACGATCTCGATCCCTACGGCCTTGAACCCGGGCGCGCGGACGGCGCACCGGCAGACGAGTACAGCTCTGAGGCTGGGCCGCTCGCTAGCCACCTGATCAACGACGGCCGCATCGAAGCAGCGGACGTAGACGCGATCTGGACTCGCTGGTTTGGTGAGCCTCTCAGCATCATTGATAGCGCGCGATTCGCTGCATTCGTCGTCGACCTGAACGCCTTGCTTACTACGCGCCCTTGAGACGGTCGCTATTCGAGACGTTCAGCAGGCGCGGCAACCCTGACTTCCATCGCCGCCGATACATCGGGATCCTCATCGCTGTTCAGCAGCGACACGACGTCACTTGGAAGTTCACGCTCCGCGGCGAGGTACCACCGTTGCAGCGGCGACCCCGCCCGAGCTATCCGACGCGCCAGCTCCGGATCCGGCGCCAAGCCTTCCGAAGGAGCATCGCTCCGCTCGATCGCCAGCTGCATAACCGCCGACACCATGACGTCGCCGCGACGACGAGCCGTCGTGGCGTTGAGTGAGACGACGACGCTGCCCCCTGACCACATAGTCCAGTCCGGGTCCACAGCGGAACGCTCAAGGGTGCGCGCGGCTCCAGCATCGAGCTCATCGCGTACCCGCTCTGCAGTGCCCAACACCGCCTCGTCTGAACCGTTCACGAAAATCGACACGTTCGGTGCGTGGCCGGAGGAGACAACAACCCACTCGGGATGAGCTTTGAGTCGCCACAAACCAGCCTCCGTCGAGCGAACCCAGCCCGCGGTCTCTAAACCCGCAGCCAGCGAGTCGACATTCGACAGCAGATCACGAGCGATAGCTTCACGAACGACCCCGATCACTCCGTCTGGCGCATCAGCCGCACCGGCAACATCGAGCATCTGCACTCCCAACGACGCATCCACCGTACGTCGTTGCCTCAGTGATCGGCAGGCGTCCGTCGCGCGCTGATCCTTACTGTCACCGTTTGAGGGTCCTCTTGCGTACGGCTTTCAGCGTCAAGCGGTCAGGGGCTGACCTGCTTCTGCGCCCGGCATGCTGGACTCTTCGGCGAGTGAGTCGAGTGAGAGGTCGAGCGCGGATGCGACTGCGGTGACAGTGGCGAAGGAAGGGGTGACCAAGCGGCCGGTCTCGATCTTCCGCAGTGTCTCGGGCGAGATCCTTGCCATGGACGCAACTTCGAGGATCGAGCGGCTCCCTCGCGCCTGCCGCAGAAGAGCGCCTAGGCGCCGGCCACGCTCGATATCCTCCGGGGTGTGTGGCAAGCGAACCATCATGAGGTCGAGCGTATCGGTATAGTTTGACCGGTACTTTAATACCGAACTGGTTGGAGCGCTTGATGATCGAGATCTTCCGTTCATCGGAGGTCGACCGTGCCCGGTCCGCTGGCGCAGTGGTCGCGAACATACTGCACGAATTGCGCGAGCGGTCCACTGTAGGGGTGAACCTCCTGGATATCGATGAGTGGGCGCGCAAGCTCATCGTGGCGGCTGGCGCGCAGTCCTGCTACGTCGATTACGCGCCGTCGTTCGGCAACGGGCCCTTCGGGCACTACATCTGTATGGCCGTGAACGACGCGGTTCTTCACGGGTTGCCGCATGACTACGCGCTCCGGGATGGGGACCTTGTCACCCTGGATCTCGCGGTCCTCAAGAATGGGATGGCCGCGGATGCCGCAGTCAGCTTCATCGTCGGGCCGACCAAACCCGCAAGCAGTATCCGACTCATCGAGGCCACCGAGAACGCTCTTGCGGCCGCCATCGACGCAGCTCGTCCGGGGAACCGTATCGGCGACATCTCGTACGCCATCGGCTCCGTGCTCGAGGAAGCCGGGTACTCGATCAACACGGAGTTCGGCGGACATGGGATCGGTTCCGTCATGCACGGCGACCCGCACATACCGAATACTGGACGCCCTGGCCGTGGGTACAAGCTGCGCCCCGGTCTGCTTCTCGCCCTCGAACCCTGGGTGATGGAAGACACGGACGCTCTGATCACTGACCCGGACGGATGGACCCTTCGCAGCGCTACAGGCTGTCGCACAGCGCACAGCGAGCACACCATCGCGATCACCACGGGCGCCGCCGAGATTCTCACCGCGCCGCGCTAATCGGAAGGCATGCCCGCTACAGCCCTATGCGAACGTAGGTCGGTCCTGCTACGCGCACCCGGAGCCGTCACGCGGCGGTCCCTGCGGAGGTAGTGACGTAGGGACGAAGCGATGCTCGCAAGACCCGCCCCGGTCGATGCCCGATGCGGCCGCCTCTCACGCACGGCCGAAGACAGCGCGGATTGAGTGTCGGCACAGAACGGCGGTCGCGGATAGGAACCACAACCCAGCGTGCGGGGGAATTGACGAAACAACGATGCACGCAGGCACTTCCTGTGGGTGCTACAGATCTTGCGCGTTGGCTGGCCTCGTGTGTAAACCATGTTGCATGGCCAAATCGAAGCGGCGGAGCGAGGACGGCAGGGCCAAGGCGCACGCTCGTCAGCGCGAGCGGAATGAGAGGGCTGCCGCCGAGCGGGCCGTTCTCGCTGCCCGACAGGCCGCCTCGAAACGTCTCGACGGCAGCACGACCTCAGGTCTGCAGCGACTGGGCGAACTGTCGACCAGGCTCGAACGGCTTCATTCCGAGGAGAGCGACATCCTCCGTGAACGCGATCAGCTGATCGACGACCTGCGCCTTCTCGACACGTCTTGGAACCTCATCGCTCTTCGCAGCGGCGTCAGTCGCCAAGCACTGAGCAAACGCGCCCGGTGAAGTTCCCAGGACACCGCATTGGCACGTCGAGGCGGGACCAGGGGCTGTAGCGGGCGATGCCGCACGGCCTCGACGAGCCGAGCCTCGACAATGCTCCGAGCGGCGATGACGTCAGCGACGGTTGTGCGACTCGCTCCCGTTAGACGGATACCTGCCGTGGTCGCCGTCGGTCCTCGGTCGTACACTCGGTGCATGGCGCTGGACCTCAACGAATACATCGAAGCGGGCTACGCACTGACGCCCGCCGAACGCCTTGAGGCTGCCCGCGCCTTGCAACTCAGCGTCGACCAAGACACGGATGAGCGCCAGCCCGAGATCGACGCCGCGTGGGAAGACGAGATCGATCGTCGACTGGACGAGTTCAAGCGAGGAGAAGCCGTTCTCGTCGATGGTCGCGAAGGTCTGGCTGCGATCCGGGACGAACTGGCAGCGCGCGTTCGGTGACCTACCGGTGGCGTGAGCACGAAGCTGCCCACGCGGAACTCCGCGAAGCAATCCTCTTCCTCGAGGACCAGCGCGAAGGGTGGGGTGAGCGCTTCGCCGATGCCGTCGAGGCAGCGATCAACAGCATCCTCGAATCGCCCGACAGCTGGGGGCTTCATCGTGGGCGCCCTCGCGTGCCGCCGGTGCGGTCGCGAAGCGTTGCAGGCTTCCGGTACGACATCAAATACGTCGTCATCGAGGACGAGGTGATCGTCCTGGCGTACGCGCACGAGCGACGCAAACCCAACTATTGGTCCGAGCGGCTCTGACTCATGAGCGACAGGCAGACCATCCACGGCGTGCCCATCACCGACGCGCAGATCGCGACGTGGGCGATCGAGGCTGCAGCTGGATACGACGTCGAGGAACTGAAGCGACGCATGCGCGCGCGACCGGGGCCGAACTCCTCCGCAGAGGCGGATCAATAGAGCCGGAGCCGTCGCTCCTATCCACAGGCCCGAAGCAGCCCGCCACGGTTGCCGGAGTTCGGCGCAGGATGCATCATGCGCAACACGGCGTACCGCCGCGCACCGATGCAGAGACCACGGGAGCCAGTATGGGCAGCATCCACTCCTACACGGCAGCATCCGGGAAGCGGGTCTACCGGATCAGCTATCGCAAGCCTGACGGGAGCCAGGCCACGCTGCGCGGGTTCCGCACGAAGTTCGACGCCGAGATCCGACTCGCCGAGGTCGAGATCTCGAAGAACCGCGGGACGTTCGTCGATCCGTCCGACGCCCGCATCCTCGTCGGCGACCTGGGTGAGGATTGGGTGGCATCACGTCGGGCGGATCTCAAGCCGTCGACCTTCCGTACGGTCGAATCTGCGTGGCGCATTCACGTCCGTCCCAAGTGGGGCGCCCGGGCGGTGGGCGGGATCCGCCACTCCGAGATCCAGATGTGGATCGCCGGGCTCTCGACCACCCACAGCGCAACCTCGGTGCGTCGCGTCCACGAGATCCTCTCCGGCATCCTCGAGGTGGCTGTAAGAGACCGCCGGATCTCCGCCAACCCCGCTCGCGGAGTCAAGCTCCCGCGCAAGAAGTCGAAGCCCCGCGCCTACCTCAGCCATGAACAGGTCGCCCAACTCGCCGCCGGGGCCGCTCGCCCCGAACTCATCGTCTTCCTCGCCTATACCGGTCTGCGCTGGGGTGAGGCGACCGGGCTGCGGGTGAAGCACATCGACCTCAAGCGTCGCCGCGTGAGTGTCGAGGAGAACGCGGTCGAGGTCGGTAGCTTCATCGAGATCGGCACGCCGAAGACCCATGAGAAGCGTCAGGTCCCGTACCCCGCTTTCTTCGCCGAGACCATGCAGCGCCTGGTCGCCGGCAAGGGGCGGGAGGCCCTCGTCTTCGGTGAAGGACGGATCCACGTACGCCGGCCGAAGGCGACCACGGGATGGTTCAACAGCGCGGTCTGCCGCGCGCAGGAGAAGTCGGCCGCCGCCATCGAGGCTGCTGTGGATGCGGGGGAGGAGTCGCCGCGTCCGTTCCCGCGGGTGACGCCGCACGATTTGCGTCATACGGCCGCGTCCCTCGCGATCTCGGCGGGCGCCAACGTGAAGGCCGTGCAGCGGATGCTGGGCCATGCCTCCGCCGCCATGACCCTCGATACCTACGCCGACCTGTTCGACGACGACCTCGACGCTGTCTCGGCGGCCTGGGATGAAGCAGCGGGCGCCTCAGGTGTCGTCGATCTCCTGCGAGGCGACGCTTAGAGAGTCGCGCGAGGAGATTGCTCCGGGGTCCTCGCTCGCGAAGACGGTCTTGGGTCCTGCATCGTCTCTCGAGTTAGTCGTCCGCCAACGACCCGTCGCGAAACCGTGCGCAGCGGGGGTCGGCACAGTGAGTTTCGGACCGATGTTTCGGCACGGTGCGTCGCCCCGCCGACGCAGCCAGCCGTGGCTGTTCCAGAACCCATCGTTATTGGCTGGGCGCGCGAGGGTTGCTCTGGCGATGGTTTGCTGAGACCGCAAATTAGTTGCGAGTCTGACCAATATTCACGTGACGCTTGCCACGATGAAGCCGGAACGTATTGGACGAAGTCGCGATCAGCACGGGGGTGTCCCTCTTGACTCTGTCCCCACCACATGGTTTCCACTAGCTGAGCTAGCTTCTCGCTCGGCATTACGACCTGCGGCACCGCAGAGAATGGAATCTTGTGATTCACGCTCAGTCCCTGACCAAACGCTACGGATCGAAGACCGCCGTCGACGGCATCGACTTCTTGGTCGCTCCGGGACGAGTAACCGGTTTCCTCGGCCCGAACGGGGCGGGCAAGTCGACGACGATGCGCATGATCGTCGGGCTCGATCGCCCCACCTCCGG
Source organism: Microbacterium lushaniae (assembly GCF_008727775.1). Classification (NCBI taxonomy): domain Bacteria; kingdom Bacillati; phylum Actinomycetota; class Actinomycetes; order Micrococcales; family Microbacteriaceae; genus Microbacterium; species Microbacterium lushaniae. The sequence continues at coordinate 2,651,622 of NZ_CP044232.1, read as the reverse complement.
CACGGTAACGATCAACGGGCGGCCCTACGAAGACCACCGGTCGCCGCTGCACGAGGTGGGAGTGCTCCTCGACGCGCGGGCCGTGCACCCAGGGCGCACCGCCCGCGACCATCTGCTCGCCATGGCGGCGACGCACCGCATCGGAACGAAGCGCGTCGACGAGGTCATCCGCCTCGCCGGTCTCGACTCGGTGGCGCGGAAGCGCGTACGCGGCTTCTCGCTCGGAATGGGACAGCGCCTCGGGCTCGCCACCGCACTGCTCGGCGACCCCGCCACGCTTATCCTCGACGAACCGGTCAACGGGCTCGACCCCGAGGGCGTCATTTGGGTGCGCCGACTCGCCCGCACCCTCGCCACGGAAGGGAGGACGGTCTTGCTCTCGTCGCACCTGATGAGCGAGATGGCGCAGACCGCGGAGCATCTGATCGTGCTCGGGCGCGGAAGGGTGCTCGCTGATGCACCCGTCAGCGAGATCCTCGCGAAGGCGTCGAGCGACTCCGTGCTGGTGCGTGCGAGCGATGCCGACCGTCTCGGCGCGCTGCTCGCCGCGCAGGGCGCCGGCGTCACCAGCGCCGAGACGGACCTCCTCTCGGTCACCCGGGTCGCCGCGGCGCGCATCGCGGAGATCGCGGCCGGAGCGGGCGTCATCGTCTACGAGCTCACGCCCGTGACGAGGTCTCTCGAAGAGGCGTACATGGAACTCACTCGCGATGAGGTCGAGTACACGACCCCCCAGACCCCTTCGGAGGGCACCCGATGAGCGCGACCACCACTCCGGTCTTCGCGGCCACAGGGCAGAACCTCAGCATCGGAGGGATCATCCACTCCGAGTGGATCAAGCTCCGCAGCATCCGATCGACCTGGTGGATTTACGCCGCCATCGTCGCGATCACCGTCGGTGTGGGAGCTCAGATGTCCTCCTCGACGAGTTTCGCCTGGTTCGACGGAGAGGTCGCACAGACAGGCCAGCAGTACGCCGGCGTGAATGTCATCAATCTCAGCACCGATATCAACGTTCTTATCGTGGGCGTGTTGGGCGTGCTGGTGATTGCCGGCGAATACAGCAGCGGGATGATCAGGTCCACCCTCACGGCTGTACCGCGTCGGGTTCCCGCGTTGCTTGCCAAAGCGTTGGTGTTCGCCGTCGTCACCTTCCTTATCGGTGCAATGGCGGTGGCCGTCACGATCCCGATCTCCATCCCGCTGCTCGCCGGGAACGGCATCGACATCCGCCTCGACGACCCGCACTACTGGCGTGCCATGATCGGCAGCGTCGGCTACCTCGTGATGGTCGGGCTCATGGCCTTCGCGATCGGCGCGTTCCTGCGCAACATCGCGAGCGGCATCGCCACGGCACTCGGACTCGTGTTCGTCGTACCGCTCGGGCTCGGCCTTGTGGCCGGTGGTGCCGCGTCGCAGGTCTGGTTGCACAACCTCGTAGCGCTGCTCCCGTTCAACCTGGGCCGAGCCCTCACCAGCCACCCGGGTTACGCCGAGTTCGTTGCACCGGGCTCACCGCTCAACCGAGCCGAGGGTCTCTGGGTCCTCGAACCGTGGCAGGGGGCTCTCGGCCTCGTGGTCTGGGTCGTCGTGCTGTTCAGCGTGGCGATCGTGACGCTCAAGCGTCGCGATGCGTGAGCGATTGCATGACGAGTCCGAGGATGAGGACCGTTGCTGAATCAGCGCACGTACCCGCTCTGCCGGTCATGCGCAGCCTACCTGTGCAGAACTAGAGCAGAGCCAGCCGTAGGTCCCGACCGAAAGGGCATTCCAGCTCCGTCTGCGGCGGCCCCAGGTCGATGAGCGGTCAGTCGCCAGAACCCATCAGTTTCGAGCGATTGCGGAAATCTACAACGCTGCGCCCGTCGATACCCTCGATAAATGACGACCACGACCGCCGCCTACTCGGGGCGCGCTGACGAATACACCGACCTGCTCGGCTCAAATGTCAGCAGTGCATCCGTCAGACCGGCAGATCATCGATACTTGGGCTGAGCGCGTGACCGGGGGTGTCCTCGACGCCGGGTGCGGTCCCGGACACTGGACACACTACTTGACGCAACTCGGGCTCGACGCGCGCGGCATCGACCTCGTGCCTTCCTTCATCGATCACGCCCGGTCGTCATACCCCGGCATCCCGTTCGACCTACAAAGCATCGACGCCATCGACGAAGCCGATGGGTCGCTCGGCGGCGTCCTCTCCTGGTTCTCCACGATCCATCACGAGCCCGACGCGATTGCGATACCGATCGCTGAGTTCGCGCGGGTGCTCCGTCCTGGCGGCCAACTCGTGCTCGGCTTTTTCAGCGGTCACTCCATCGAACCCTTTGATCACGCGGTCGCGCGCGCGTATCGATGGCCGACTCAGGAGTTGCAGCGAATGCTGACGGCAGAAGGATTCGACGTCCTAGAGACGCACGTGCGGGAGGCACGCGACCAGCGGACTGTGGGCGCGATCATCGGCGAACGGCGTACGTCAACGGCCTGATGGTCCGAAACTCTGACCCGAAACCGAACGTCGCTTCCCCTCGAACCCGTGGCGAGCCGATGCGTTTCACCGGGGCCGAGTTCTTTCGCGGGGCGATAGCGGCGTGGGTGTGGTTCCTGGTCCTGCACCAGTTGGCTTTGCTTCTTCCGCTGGCGTTCACGGGATGGATCGGGCTTTGGGTGACCGTCCCGTGGTCGCTCGGAGCGCTGGTCGTCGGTGCGCCGGTTGCTTACGCGATCGGGATGCTCATGCGTCGACAGAGTCGGATCATCTGGCATCTTGTGGCGTTCTCCGCCTTTGGTCTCGGCGTCGGGGCTGTCACGACCTGTCTGGCCGTGTGGTTGCAGCCTCAGTGGCTCGGCGCTACTGGGTTTATCTCGCCCAGTACGGTTCTTGTCGCGTTGTCAGCGGCGCCGGCGGTCGCGCTCGGGTGGTGGCACACCGCCCGCCGCGCGCTGGCCGTCGACCGCGGCCCGGAGCGGGGAGGGCGAATCGATGTGGACGCTGAGACGGAGGATGCGTTGATCGACAACTCCCCGCCGTGAGCCCAGCCTTGTCAGCGCTTCATCCCGGCGCCACGCCTTCTTTGTGCGCTCCGTAGTGTGGAAAGGGTGACCCGCCGCATGTCGCTCGCACGTCGCTTGCTTGGGTCGATAGCGGTATGCGCCCTTCTGGCGGTGTTCGCATCGGCTTGTTCGAGCACGGTCAGTCTGGAACCCGCTGAAGACGCCAACAACCCTGAGTGTGCCCGGGTTATCGCCCAGTTGAAGCTACAACCGAACGTCGCCGGCGAGTCGCGGAGATGGACGGACGCGCAGGCTACTGGCGCCTGGGGGTCGCCGGTATCGATCATTCTCAGGTGTGGCGTTCCTGTTCCTGGGCCTTCCGAGCTGCCCTGCTTCTATCTCGGGGGAACGGACTGGCTCGCGTTCCCCGAGGAGGACGGCCTTCAGCGAGTGGTCACGTTCGGGCGGGACCCCGCATTCGAGGTGGCGATAGCAAGAACGGGTGCTCTCGACTTCGCCACGGTCTTGGAGGAACTCGGTCAACTGATCGACACCCACCAGAACCCCGCCGTTGCTGCCTGCTCGGAACGCACAAGCATCCGCGGATAGTGGCGGAGGACGATGCTTCCCGAGTGGTGGAAAACGTTCACAACGACCCGCGGGGACGCGGAGAGATGGTTTCGGGACGGCTCTCATCCGACGTCGAGCACGGCTCCCATCGCCGCGCCCGCGAGCGGTCGAGGGGCTGAAGTCCCCGATACGTCGGCAACTTCAGACATGACGCGAGCCTTGTAGACAGTCAACTGCGCCCCATGGCCGGCGGAGAAAGCTCCGCGGGTGTTGTCAAATTGTTGTCACGCGGCCATTTTGGCTAGGTTCCCGAATCCGCGATCCCAGTCGGGACAAGGGATCGCGGCGACACAAAGACGGTGGGCCCCGTGGGGCTCGAACCCACGACCCGCGGATTAAAAGTCCGATGCTCTACCGACTGAGCTAGAGGCCCTCGACATCCAGCCTACTGGCCCCGACGCCCCCGCACGGCGGGCTACCTCCGCGGAGGCGCGGGTAGCCTGGATCGATGACTGATTCGCCCCGGGACTTCCACAAGCCGGTGCGCCGCCCCGCCGAGCTGTTCGACCGGCTCTTCGCCGCAGACGACCCCGCCGAGGTGTCGCGGGTGGCGCACAGCACCGCGCAGGCCCTGGTCTCACGGGTGCGCGACGATCCCTCGGCCGACGTGGTCGAGAGGCTGGTCTCGTTCACGGATGAGAACGGCATCGACGACATCGCCGAGCTGTGGTCGCGCTCGCCGGCCCGCACACTGCCGGGCGCCCTGTGGCGGCTGTACCTGTTGCAGCTGATGATCCACGACGATGCGCAGACCGCCGCCCTCCTGTACGAACGCGGCCGTGCCGAGATCGCGTCGGCAGACCCCGTCGTGGCGGGTGCGCCGACACCGGCCAGCCCGGAGGAGCTCGTCGCGCTCATCGACGCGATCCTGCGCGGAGTGTTCGACGGCGACTTCGCCGTCGCGCTGGACCGGGCGGCTGCGTTCTGCCGCGTGCAGGCATCGGGCGCGACGCATCTCGCCGACGACTACGAGCAGACCGAGTCCGACCGGGCGTCGGCGCTGACCACGCGCGCGCTGCGGCTCTCCACGTACGCCGGCGACCTGTCGACGTGCGCGGCGCTGTGGCGGAGCGAATCGCTGGCCTGACGCATCCGCCGCCGGCCCCCCGCCTGCCCACCCGCCTGCCCACCGCGAAACAGGGGATTCGGGGCGAGACCTGGGGCAGCGCCCTCGGTGTCGGCGTGGATACCTTGGCTCGGCGATCAGCGCCGGGCAAAAAAAGTGCCGGGCCGCAGAACGCCTCTCGGCGCGAGGCCGCTCTCGGCGGCAAAAGATGGAGCCCGGGGTTACTGCGGCCCGGCTATGAGAGTCTAACGCGTCAGCGCGAGGGATAGTCCCGCGCCGTAGGCTCAGGTCATGGCATGGCGCTACGCACTCGTGATCGACCCGGCCGCGGCGGATGATGCGCGCACCGACTTCGCCGACACCTTGACCGAGATCGATCCGGCCGCCCCCGCGCTGAGCGTCGGCGAGCTGTCGACCCAGCGCGGTGACGGCATCTTCGAGTCCATCGGCGTCGTGGACGGCCACCCGCAGGAGATGAACGCCCACCTCGAACGGCTCGCGCACTCCGCCCGACTGTGCGACCTCCCGGCCCCGCACCTCGAGCAGTGGCGGCAGGCCATCGCGCAGGTGGCGGATGCGGCGGAGCCTGGGGAGAGCGTCATCAAGCTCATCCTCAGCCGCGGCGTGGAGCACGGACCGACCCCGACCGCGTGGGTGACCCTCGCGCCGGCGCCCGACAATACGCGCGCGCGGGAGCGCGGCATCCGCGTCGTGACCCTGGACCGTGGCATGGACAGCGGTGCCCCGGCCCGCGCGCCGTGGCTCCTGCTGGGTGCGAAGACGCTGTCGTACGCGGTGAACATGGCGGCGATCCGCGAGGCCAAGCGCCGTGGCGCGGACGACGCCGTGTTCGTCACGAGCGATGGATTCGTGCTTGAGGGCCCCACATCCTCCGTGCTGCTGCGATTCGGCGATCGTTTCGTCACGCCCGAGCCCGGCTCGGGCATCCTCCACGGCACGACGCAGGTGAGCCTGTTCGACCACCTCGCTGAGCGCGGCTTCGCCACGGCCTACGAGGAGCTCCCGGTCGCGGCCTTGACCGAGGCGGATGCCGCGTGGCTGGTCTCCAGCGTGCGCCTGGCCGCTCCGATCTCGGCGATCGATGACCGCGGCCTTCCGATCGACGCCGAGTTCACCGCATCCCTCAACCGCTACCTGCTGTCTCCGCGCGACTGACCCCGCCGCTCCCGCCCCCGGTCCCGTCCTCCCGCGTGCACAACGGCGGGGAATCTGTGCGACACCCCGGCGCGCCGCACTCAGGCCCGGCGTGGCCGGGACGATCTCCGCCGTTGTGCGCGGCGTGAGGCATGCGCACGCGGATGCCGCGGGTCGCAAATGCCGCGGATCAGAGATGCCTGCCGGCTCCGACGTGGGCGAGGATGGCGCGCTCCACGAGGTCCCAGTCGTGCACCACGAGCGCGTAGTCGAACCGCAGCGTGACGTAGCCCCACATCGCCGCGTGCGCGTCACGCACCAGATCTTTGTGGCGCAGGTCGGCCCCGGCGTGGTTGACCCTCCCATCCGTCTCGAGGATGAGGCGGTCGCCGATGAGGAGATCGACCCGACCCACCCCGGGAATCCCCACCTGCGTGCGCACCGTGAGCCGGTGCTTCCGGAGCCGCCAGCGCACGAGCGACTCGAGTCCGCTGTCAGCGTCCGCCCGGGCGAGGTCGATGGCCTCGCGCGCGGCGTCGTTGGTATGGCGACGCAGCCAGGCCACGCCGCTCGCATCGATCAGCCCCATCCGGAGCGCCGATTCCAGAACGACGAAGAACTCCTCCACACCGCGACAGGTCAGCACCTGGCGGAGGATGCGGGGCACCGACGGCAGCCCGAACGCGTCGGTGCGCGCGCCGTCGTCCCAGTGCTCGATGCAGGTGCAGCCGTCGTGCTGGTAGCGGTGGCCGTCGCCGGTGAGCCACACGTGGACCGCGCTGTCGGGCTCGAGCACCCATAACCCCAGGTGCTCGGCCGCCGTCACGCACGCAGGGACGCCGCCGTGGGCGACGGATGCGCGCGCCGCACTGCACACGTACGACGTGGCCGCATAGACGCCGCGTCGGACGCGCTCGAGCACCCCGGCACGCAGCTGCGCATCCAGCTGCGTCCGGGAGAGACCCCCGTCTCGCAGCATCCGATACGAAGCGAAGGCGTCGGCAGGTTCACACACCCCTCGATGGTCCGGGCTCTGGCCCGCGGGCAGTCGGCGCCGGCTTCCATTGTGCAGAAACCGGCGGTTCTCGCCCCTGGGGAGGAGCCTCCGCGCGGCACAACCGCGGGGCTGTGCGCCGACACGCCGGGCGCGAGTCTGGTCGGACGGGGTGTCGCGGATGATTTCCGCCGTTGTGCGCGCGGCGCGGCTCGAGTGCGACGCGAAGCGGCCGCCACATCCCTTGCTCGCGACATGCGCGCTCGGTGGCGGCCCGAGCGGACGGCAGGGGCGTGCGTGGCACAACGGCGGGGCTGAGCGCGGACACGCCGGGCGCGAGCCGGGTCGGGCGGGGAGTCGCGGATGATCTCCGCCGTTGTGCGGGCGGCGGGCGGCGGGCGGCCGGGAGGGCGCGGGCGGGCGGCGGAAGGAGGCGGCGGGCGGCGCGGGCCCCGCGAAGCGCGACCCGCGCGCTCAGCCGAAGCGGCCGGAGACGTAGTCCTCCGTCGCCTGCACGGACGGGGTCGTGAAGATGGTGGCGGTGTCGTCGTACTCGATGAGCTTGCCCGGCTTGCCGGTGCCGGCGATGTTGAAGAACGCCGTCTTGTCCGACACCCGGGAGGCCTGCTGCATGTTGTGCGTGACGATGACGACCGTGTAGTCGCTCTTCAGTTCGGCGATGAGCTCCTCGATGGCGTACGTGGAGATCGGGTCCAGCGCCGAGCACGGCTCGTCCATGAGGATGACCTGCGGCGACACGGCGATGGCCCGCGCGATGCACAGACGCTGCTGCTGGCCGCCCGACAGGCTCGAGCCCGGCTTGTCGAGGCGGTCCTTGACCTCGTTCCAGAGGTTCGCCCCTCGCAGCGACTTCTCCACGAGGTCATCGGCGTCGGACTTGGAGATCCGGCGGTTGTTGAGCTTGACCCCGGCCAGCACGTTCTCGCGGATCGACATCGTGGGGAAGGGGTTGGGCCGCTGGAACACCATCCCGACCTGGCGGCGCACGAGCACGGGGTCGACGCCAGGGCCGTACAGGTCGTCGCCGTCCAGGAGCACCTCGCCCTCGACGCGGGCACCCGGGATGACTTCGTGCATGCGGTTGAGCGTGCGCAGGAACGTGGACTTGCCGCAGCCGGACGGGCCGATGAAGGCCGTGACGCTGCGCGGCTCGATCTGGAGGGTCACGCCCTCCACAGCGAGGAAGTCGCCGTAGTAGACGTTGAGGTCGTGGACGTCGATGCTCTTGGACACGGGTCTTCTTTCGGGTGTGAGCGGCCGGGTCAGCGGCCGGTCTTGGGGGCGAACACTCGCGCGATCGTGCGTGCGACGAGGTTCAGCACCATGACGATGACGATGAGGGTGAGGGCCGCCGCCCAGGCGCGGCCGATGTATGCCTCTGCGGGTATGCCCTGGTTCATGTACTGCGTGTACGTGAACACGGGCAGGGTCTGCATGCGGCCGTCGAAGAGGTCGTAGTTCACCGAGGACGTGAAACCGGCGGTGATCAGCAGCGGCGCGGTCTCGCCGATGACGCGGGAGATCGACAGCATGATGCCGGTGGTGATGCCCGCGATCGCCGTCGGCAGCACGACCTTGGCGATCGTGAGCCACTTCGGCACGCCCAGGGCGTAGGCAGCCTCGCGCAGCTCGTTGGGAACGAGGCGCAGCATCTCCTCCGTCGAACGCACGACCACCGGGATCATGAGCACGGCCAGCGCCACCGAGCCGATGATGCCCAGGCGCACCCCGGGGCCGAGGAAGAGGGCGAACAGCGCGTACGCGAACAGCCCGGCGACGATCGAGGGGATGCCGGTCATGACGTCGACGAGGAACGTGATGCCGCGGGCGAGCCGATTGTCCTGCCCGTACTCGATGAGGTAGATCGCGGTGAACAGGCCGATCGGGATGGAGATGACCGCCGCCGCGAGGGTGATCAGCACGGTTCCGACGATGGCGTGCACCGCGCCACCGCCCTCGCCCACGACGTTGCGCATCGACCACGTGAAGAACTCGCCGTTCCAGTGCGGGGCACCCTGGCTGATGACGGTGAACGCCACGGAGACCAGCGGCACCATCGCGATCACGAACGCCACCGTGACCACCCCGGTGACGAGCCGGTCGACGGCCTTCCTCGTGCCCTCGACGATGGCGGAGATCGTGAAGATCAGCGCCAGGTAGACGATGGCGCCGAGCACGGCCCATCCGCCGATGTTGAAGGCGCTTTCCGACGAGATCGCGGTCACGCCGAAGACGGCGGCGGATGCGGCGAGCGATCCGGCCAGCAGCGCCCACGGCCCCCAACGCGGCAGGTGGCCGCTGGTCAGGCGTGGGCTCGCGGTGACGGCGGCGGCGGTCGGGGGAGTCAGTGTCGCGGTCATGTCAGTTCGCCCCCGAGAATTCTTTGCGCCGGCTCACGATGTAGCGCGCGAGCGCGTTCACCCCGAACGTCACCACGAACAGGATGAGCCCGGTCGCGATGAGCACGTTGATGTTGAGGCCGTACGCCTCGGGGAAGCTGAGCGCGATGTTGGCGGCGATGGTGTTGGGGTTGTCGGGCGTGAAGAGCTTGAAGCTGATGCCTCCGGAGACCGACAGCACCATCGCCACGGCCATCGTCTCGCCCAGGGCGCGACCCAGCCCGAGCATGGCCGCCGAGACGATGCCGCTGCGGGCGAAGGGGAACACCGCCATCCGGATCATCTCCCAGCGGGTCGAGCCCAGCGCCAGGGCCGCCTCCTCGTGGAGCTTGGGTGTCTGCAGGAAGATCTCCCGGCAGATCGCGGTGATGATCGGGGTGACCATGACCGCCAGCACGACGGCGGCGGTGAAGACCGTGCGCCCCGTGCTGGAGACCGGCCCCGCGAACAGCGGGAACCAGCCGGCGTTGTCGACCAGCCACGTGTAGATGGGCTGCACGGTAGGGGCCAGTACGCCGATGCCCCACAGCCCGAACACCACGGAGGGGACGGCGGCGAGCAGATCCACGACGTATCCGAGCGCCTGCGCGAGGCGGCGCGGGGCATAGTGCGAGATGAAGAGAGCGACACCGAGCGAGAGCGGGACGGCCATGATGAGGGCCAGCGTGGCGGCCCACACCGTGCCGAACACCAGCGGGCCGACGTAGGCCCAGAAGTTGGACGGCAGGATCGACGCGTCCGCGTCGGTGGCGAACAACGCGGGCAGCGACTGGACGATGAGGAAGATGGCGACGGCGGCGAGGGTGACCAGGATCATCGAGCCGGCGAACAGCGCCGTGCCCGAGAACCAGCGATCGCCACGGCGCACGGTTCCCTTCGGGGCCCCGGTGCGGGTGACCTCGGGTGTGGTGGTCATGAAGTCGATTCTGTGGGAAGGAGTCGGGATCCGCACGAAGGCCCGGTCCGGCCGCAGCCGGGCCGGGCCCGTCGGCGGTCTACTGGATGGCGTCGATGGCGCTGCTCACCTGCTCGCGCAGGGCGTCGGAGATCGGCGCGCTGCCGGCCGCCTCAGCCGCCGCATCCTGCCCCTCCGGGCTGGCGACGTACTCGAACAGCGCCTTCACGAGCGCGGCGGTGGCGTCGTCCTGGTAGTCGGCGCAGCCGATCATGTAGCTCACCAGAACGATGGGGTACACGCCGGCAGCGGTGGTCGTGCGATCCAGGGCGATCGCGATGTCGGTGGGCGCGCGGCCCTCCTCCTCCGGGGAGGCGTCGACGACGGCGGCGGCGGCTTCGGGGGAGTAGGGGACGAACTCCTCGCCCACCTGGATCGCGACGGTGCCGAGATCTCCTGCGCGCGACGCGTCGGCATAGCCGATCGTGCCCTGTCCGCCCTCGACCGCCGAGATGACGCCCGACGTGCCCTGAGCGGCCTCGCCTCCGGACAGCGGCCAGACTCCGTCGGGCTCGCTGGTCCACACATCCGGGGCGGCCTGGAAGAGGTAATCCGTGAAGTTCTCAGTGGTCCCGGAGTCGTCGGAGCGGTGCACCGGGGTGATGGCGGCGGCCGGCAGCGTGACCCCTTCGTTCAGAGCCGCGATGGCCGGGTCGTTCCACGTCGTGATGGTGCCGGCGAACATGCCCGCCAGCGTCGGCGCGTCGAGGTTGAGTGTCTCGATGCCCTCGAGGTTGAACACGACCGCGATGGGGGAGATGTAGGTGGGCAGCTCGACGATGTCCGAACCCTCCACGCACGCGTCGAATGGGCCCGCCTCGATCTCCTCGACGGTGAACGGACGGTCGGAGCCGGCGAACTGGAATGCGCCGGCCTGGAACGACTCACGGCCGGTGCCCGAGCCGGCGGGGTCGTAGTCGATCGTGAGGTCGGGGTTGTCGCCCTGCAGGCCGGACGTCCAGGTCTGGACCGCGACCTCCTGCGACGACGCGCCGCCACCGACCAGGGTGCCCGACAGTCCGTCGTCGCCGGCAGGAGCGGTGCTCCCGCCCCCTTCGTTGACGGCGCACCCGGTGAGGGCGAGAGCCGCTGCGGCGGCGACGGCGCCCAGCCGGGCGAAACGAGTGATCTTCACTATGCGGATCCTTCGGCTTCAGAAACGAGACCCGGGCTCGGGCTCGCCTCGACGGTAGACACGCTGCCTTACCAGACTCCGCAGTGCAGGTGAACGGCAGGTGAACGGGCCACGGCCGGCGCACGCGCCGTCGCCGGGTGCGACATTGTCCTCCGGCGCCTTTTACAGTGGTGCCATGGTGAAGCGACCCCCCGCCGAGGCGCGTGCGCTCGCCGCCCTCGAGGATGTCGCGGAGGCGGTGCGCGCTGCACGCAAGACCGCCAAGCGGATCGATGACAAGCCCGCCCGCGCCCTGCGCAAGCGGGCGGCCCAGGCGGCCGCGCTGGCACAGACCGCCGGCGACGCCGTGGAGCACCCAAATCGGATGCGGCGGGCCGCCGAGAAGGCCGCCGCCGAGCTGCGCGAGGCCACGCATGACGCGCTGCGGGCGCAGGTCGCGCGGGAGCTCGCGCGCGCCGAGGGCACTCAGCAGCGCGTGCGCGCGGCGATGACGGAGTCGGGGCCTGTCGTGTCCACGGTTCCGGCTGCGCGTGACACCGGTGTCCCGCCGCTGGTGCGCCCGGAGGATGCGCGGCGGCGTCAGACGCTCGGCTCGTGAGTCTCGATCGCCACGATCCCGGAGCCGGGATGGTCGGCGGAGAGATGCGCGACCGAGAAACCCCCCGTCTCCAGTGACGATGCGCTGCCCAGGTACGATCCGGCCAGCGTGCCGGTGGCCAGCGCCAGTTCGCTGAGGATGTCGGGCAGCAGTGGACGGTGACTGCACAGCACCGCGGGACGGCGGGAGCGCACGCGCTCTCCGACGACGCGGCGGACGTCGGCGGTGCCCTCCTCCCATGCGTCCTGGCTGATCAGCGGCGTCTGCTCGATGCGGCGGTCGAGGGCCGCCGCCAGGGGGGCGACGGTCTGCACGCAGCGCTCGGCGGGACTGGAGATGATCTTGCGCACGCCGAAGGCCCGCAGCGGTCCGACGAGGGCGTCGGCCTGGCGCCGTCCCCGGCCCGTCAGGGGGCGTGCGGCGTCGGGGCCGGTCCACGAGCTTCTGGGCTTCGCCTTCCCGTGGCGCAGCGCGACGAGCGGGAAGGTGTGCGTGACGCCCTGGTCCACGAGTGCCTGGAAGCCGTCCACGATCTCCACGTCGACGGGATAGCTGAGGCGCGTGCGGGCCTTCTTCACGCTCACCCACTCGAGGGCGGCGATCTCCTTGTTCGGCACGAAGGTCGATGTGCGCACGGCGGCGTCGGTGGCCTCCGCGGCCCAGTAGTGCACGATCTTCTCCCGCGAGTTCGGCAGGCGATAGTGCGAGACGCCGATCGGCACGCCCAGGCTCACGCGGATGCCCGTTTCCTCATGCACTTCGCGCACGGCGGCTTCAGCGAGCATCTCGCCGGGGTCGACCTTCCCCTTGGGCAGCGTGATGTCGCGGTATTTGGTGCGGTGGACCAGCAGGACATGGGGCTTTCCCTCGACCAGCCGCCACACCACGCCGCCGGCGGCGTAGACGGCGGGTTCGGTCATCGCACCGCTCGGGCGCGGCGGCGCCGCTGCACCGTGGCCATCGTCTTCTCCTGCAGATCCACGAGCGCTTTGCCGCTGTCGGTGGTGCTGTGGCGGGTCCACTCGCCGTCGGGGCCGAGATGCCACGAAGTCGTGCCGGGGCTCATCGCGAGGTCGAACAGCGTCGTCAGTTCGGCGATCTGTCCCGCCGCGCTCACGCGCACGAGCGCTTCCACCCGGCGGTCGAGGTTGCGGTGCATCATGTCGGCGCTGCCGATGTAGACCTGCGGGTCGCCGCCGTTGTCGAAGGCGAAGATGCGGGAGTGCTCGAGGTAGCGGCCCAGGATCGAGCGCACCGTGATGTTCTCGCTGAGACCGGGGACCCCGGGCTTGAGCGAGCAGATCCCGCGCACCCACACCTCGACGGGAACGCCGGCCTGGCTCGCTCGGTACAGCGCGTCGATGATCTGCTCGTCGACCATCGAGTTGACCTTGATGCGGATGCCGGCGCGCTTGCCTGCGAGCGCGTGGCGCCGTTCTTTGTCGATGAGGCGGATGAGGCCTTTGCGCAGGTGGAGGGGTGCGACCAGGAGCCGCTTGAACTTCTTCTCGATCGCGTAGCCGCTCAGTTCGTTGAACAGGCGGGTGAGGTCGCGCCCCACCTCGTTGTCGACCGTGAACAGCCCGAGGTCTTCGTAGATGCGGCTGGTCTTGGGGTTGTAGTTTCCGGTGCCGACGTGGCTGTAGTGGCGCAGCACGCCGTCTTCCTCGCGGATGACCAGGGCGAGCTTGCAGTGGGTCTTCAGCCCCACCAGGCCGTACACCACGTGCACGCCGGCCTTCTCCAGCTTGCGTGCCCAGACGATGTTGGCGGCCTCGTCGAAGCGGGCCTTGACCTCGACCAGCGCGAGCACCTGCTTGCCGGATTCGGCGGCGTCGATGAGCGCCTGCACGATGGGGCTGTCGCCGGAGGTGCGATACAGCGTCTGCTTGATGGCGAGGACGTGCGGGTCTTTCGCGGCCTGCTCGAGGAAGGCCTGCACGCTCGTGGCGAAGGACTCGTACGGGTGGTGCACGAGCACGTCGGCCCTGCGGATGGCCGCGAAGACGTCGGCGCGGCGGTTGTGCTCGGGCGGCTGGAAGGCCACCGCCGTCTTGGGCACGTGCGGGGGGTACCGCAGGTCGGGTCGGTCGATGCGGGACAGGTCGAACAGGCCCCGCAGATCCAGCGGCCCGGGGAGGCGGTAGACCTCCTGCTCGGTGATGTCGAGCTCGCTCAGGAGCAGATCGAGCGTGACGTCGTCCATGTCGTCGGTGATCTCGAGCCGGATGGGCGGACCGAAACGGCGGCGCAGGAGCTCGGCCTCCAGCGCCTGGATGAGGTTCTCGGTCTCGTCCTCTTCGATCGTCACGTCTTCGTTGCGGGTGAGGCGGAACGCGTGGTGGTCGAGCACCTCCATCCCGGGGAAGAGGTCGCCCAGGTGGTTCGCGATGAGCCCCTCCAGCGGCAGGTACCGTGCGGTGCCGCGGGCGCTGGGGATCTGCACGAGCCGGGGGAGCATGGGCGGCACCTTCAGGCGTGCGAACTCCTGACGCCCAGAGCGGGCGTTGCGCACGCGGATGGCGAGGTTCAGCGACAGGCCGGAGATGTACGGGAAGGGGTGGGCCGGGTCCACGGCGAGGGGCATGAGCACAGGGAAGACCTGGGCCTGGAAGTACTCGGAGAGGCGCTCGCGCTCGGCGTCGTCGAGTTCCTCCCACGAGACGACCTCGATGCCCGATTCGGCCAGGGCCGGACGCACCTGCTCGGTCCACGCGGCCGCGTGGCGCAGCTGCAGGCGGTGCGCCTCGGCGGAGATGTCTGCGAGCACATCCAGCGGTGCGCGGCCGACGTTGGTGGGCAGGGCCAGGCCCGTGACGATGCGCCGCTGGAGACCGGCCACGCGCACCATGAAGAACTCGTCGAGGTTGCTGGCGAAGATGGCCAGGAAGTTGGCCCGCTCCAGCGTCGGCTGCGCCGGGTCTTCGGCGAGTTCCAGCACGCGGCGATTGAACGCGAGCCAGCTCAGCTCGCGATCGAGATAGCGGTTCTCGGGCAGCTGGGCGTCGACGGCTTCGACCGCCTCATCGAAGTCGTCGTCGTCCGCATCGCCCAGACCGGCGTCGAGCACATCGTGTTCGATCATCCCTTCATCATTGCAGGCGGGGGATGCTGCGGCGCGAGGCGTTTCGAACGTGCTGCTCGCGCGAGCGGGTCAGGCCGAGGGGGCCGGGGCCGGCAGCTGATCGTCCTCGTAGACGTTGAAGCGGTACCCCACGTTGCGCACCGTGCCGATGAGCTGCTCGAGATCGCCGAGCTTTGCCCGCAGGCGCCGGACATGCACGTCGACGGTGCGCGTGCCGCCGAAGTAGTCGTAGCCCCACACTTCGCTGAGGAGCTGCTCGCGGGTGAAGACGCGCGAGGGGTGCGTGGCGAAGAAGTGCAGGAGCTGGAACTCCTTGTACGTCAGATCCAGCGGCTTGCCGTGCACCTTGGCGGAGTAGGAGGACTCGTCGATCGTGATGCCGGAGGTCTGGATGCGGGTGGACACCTGCTCCTTGGACATCCGCCCGATCGCCAGGCGTACGCGGGCATCCACCTCGGCGGGTCCGGCGCCGACGAGGATGACATCATCCACGCCCCAGTCGGGGGACACCGCAGTGAGTCCGCCCTCGGTGACGACCAGCACGAGAGGCGCGTCGATGCCGGTGGTGTTGAGGATCTTGCACAGCGACTTCGCTCCCACCAGATCGGCGCGTGCATCGACGAAGATGACGTCGGCACTGGGGGCGTTGACCAGTTGTGCGGGCTCGGCCGGGATCTGGCGGACGCGATGGCTGAGCAGTTCGAGGGAGGGCAGGACAGGGCCGCCGCCATGCGCGGAACTGAGAACGAGAAGCTGTGCCAACCGGGACCTCCCCCAATGCGGCGGGCCGCATCCACCCATATCTTAGGGGCGAGACGGGACCGCTCCCGCGCCGCGGTGTGCGGATGCGCCTCTCCTGCGCGAGAATGACCAATATGACCGTTCCCGAGTTGGCGCCGCGACGCACGGTGTGGGGTGTGCTGGCGGTGTGGGTGGTGGCCGCGCTCCTGGGCATCGGCATCGGCGTCTTCGTCCCCGAGGAGTGGCGTGCCGCGTGGCTCACGATCGGGCTGGGGAGCTGCCTCGTCCTGTCTTTCGTGGTGCAGCTGTGGTACGGACGATCGCAGGAGTTCCTCGTCCGCGTCGCGGCGAGCGTGCTCGGGGCGATGGTCGTGATGGCCGTCATCAGCGCCGGCTTCGGGCTCGCCGCGATCGTTCCGGGATAGACTGCCGCCATGGATCTTGTCGCGCTCGAACTCTTCTTCGTGGGTTTGCTCGGCCTCGCGTCTCTCGCGATCGTGTTCGTGTCCGGCGTCGTCATCAAGAACCTGTACCGCGGCCAGCGCTGACGGTGGCCTCGTGTTCGAGCTGCCGACAGACCTCCCCGCCGACCTCGCACCGTTGTCGTGGCTCGTGGGCGTGTGGGAAGGCACCGGTGTGCTGGACTACGCCGCCTCTGACCGGCACTTCACGGGTGAGTTCCGCCACCGCGTGAGCTTCAGCCACGACGGTGGTGCGTACCTGAACTACTCCGGCAGCGCGTGGCTGCTCGGTGAGGGCGAGCCGACGCCGCTGGTCGCCGAGATGGGGTACTGGCGCCTGAGCCGCCCCGCCGCCGAGGGTGACGCCGGGCCCGGTCTGCTGCCCGCCCTGACGACCAGTCCCGCACGCACGGTCGACGACGTCGAGCGCCTCCGCAACGAGGCCGGCGGGTTCGACATCGAAGTCTCCCTCGTGCACGCGGACGGCATCAGCGAGCTGTACCTGGGGCAGGTGCGGGGGCCCCGCATCGACATCGCCACCGACGCGGTGGTGCGCACCGCCGGAGCCAAGGTGTACACCGCCGCGACGCGGATGTACGGCCTGGTCGATGGCCACCTGCTGTGGGCGTGGGACATCGCCGCCCTCGGGTCGGAGCTGGCCTCGCACGCGTCGGCTCGATTGGCCAGGGCCGACTGATGACCGATTACACCGCCGTCGCGGGCGCCGTGTCCGACACGAGCGGCCTCCGCCACCTCGGCAACCCGTTCGCCGAACAGCGGGCTCTGGCCTCCGGGAGCGCGCTCGCCCCCCTCGGTGACCGGCGCGTGCTCACCGTCTCGGGTGAGGACCGCCTCAGCTGGCTGGATTCGCTGTCGTCGCAGGCACTCACGCATCTTCCGCCGGCCACGCCCACCGAGCTGCTCATCCTGGATCCTCAGGGCCGGGTCGAGCACGCCGCCGCGGTCCTCGACGACGGCGCGACGACGTGGCTCCTCGTGGACGCGCCCGACGCCGAACCGCTCCTGGCCTGGTTGCAGCGCATGCGGTTCCGCCTCCGCGTGGTCGTCGCAGACCGCTCCGACCTCGCTGTCGTGGGCGGCACCGCCGCGGCGCTCGAGCGGGTTTCCGCCGTCGCCGAGACCGGCGTCCCCGTCATCTGGCGCGATCCGTGGCCGCAGGTCGCTCCCGGCGGTCACGCGTACGCGCAGCCGCTGGAGCATCCCGGTGCTGACCGCGACTGGGCGGAGGCGGTGGTGGAGCAGGCCGAGCTGGAGCGCCTGATCCAGTCTTCCGCGCCCGGCGCCCTGGCCGGGCTGGACGCCGTCGAGGCGCTGCGGATCGCGGCATGGCGCCCGCGCATCGCGGCCGACGCCGACGAACGCGTTCTGCCGCACGAGCTGGACTGGCTGCGCACGGCGGTGCACCTGTCCAAGGGCTGCTACCGCGGTCAGGAGACCGTCGCGAAGGTCCACAACCTCGGCCACCCGCCCCGGCGCGTCGTGGCGCTGCAGCTGGACGGCAGCGACAGCATCCTGCCCGAGCGCGGGGATGCGGTCAGGGCCGGTGACACCGTCATCGGTGCCATCACCTCCGCGGCGTGGCACTACGAGGAGGGGCCGATCGCGCTCGCCCTCGTCAAGCGCACTGCGCCCGTGGACGCCGACCTCGTCGTGGACACGGCGCAAGGACCCGTGTCGGCCGCCCAGCAGGTCGTGGTCCCCGCCGACGCCGGGGCGACGGCATCCGTCCCCCGCCTGCCGCGCCTGGGGCGACGCACCTCCGCCGGCTGACGCGTCCCTCTGCTCAGGCCGGAGCCACAGCATCCCACGCGACGCCGACCTCGCCCAGCCGCCAGCGCGAACGCCCCAGCAGTGGCCAGCCCGCGTCGGACAGGGCGCCGAGCGCCGTGCGCCAGCGATGCACGGGCCCGAACGGCGCCACCGCCGCGGCGCGGTTCCACTCGGTCTCCAAGCCGGTGAGGAACGCATGGATGCGTTCGCCCGGGACGTTGCGGTGGATGAGCGCCTTGGGAAGGCGCTCGGCCGCGATCGCGGGGGAGGCGAGGCCGGTCAGGCGCAGGGAGATCGTGAGGCTCCGCGGCACGGCATCCGCTCCCACCTCGGCCCACGTCGCGACGCGGCCGATCTCGTCGCACGTGCCCTCCACGAGCACGCCGCCGGGGGTCAGCCGGTCGCACATGCGGGCCCATGCGGGGGCGACGTCGCGCTCGTCGTACTGGCGGAGCACGTTCATCGCGCGGATGATCGCGGGCCGGCGTCCGGCCGGCGTCGGCACTTCGAACCCGCCCAGCGCGAAGGAGACGTGCTCACGCGCGGCGGCCGGCGCGCGGTGCAGCTGCTCGTGAGCACGGGCCACACGATCGGGATCGATCTCCAGTCCGCGCACCACGACGTCCGGCCGCGTCCGCGCGAGCCGCGCGTACAGCTCGAGCGTGGTCACCGCGCTCGCCCCGAACCCGAGGTCGATCACGAGCGGATCCTCCGCCCCCCGCAGCGCCGGGTGACGGGCGATCCACCGGTCCACGCGACGAAGCCGGTTGGTGCCGGTGGTGCCGCGCGTGATCTGACCCACCACCGACGCACGCACTCACCCCATGATGCCAGCACTGCACGGGAGGCCCCTGATGGCGGCGGAACCGGTCGGTAGGATGGCGGCATGAGCGCGCCCTACACCTTGATCCTGCTCCGCCACGGCCAGAGCGAGTGGAACAAGACCAACCAGTTCACGGGATGGGTGGACGTGCGTCTCACCGACCAGGGTAAGGCGGAGGCCGCGCGCGGCGGCGAGCTGCTCGCCGAGGCGGGGTTGCTGCCCGACATCCTGCACACCTCGGTGCTCAGCCGTGCCATCCAGACGGCGAACATCGCGCTGGATACCGCCGACCGCCTGTGGATCCCGGTCAAGCGCTCGTGGCGGCTCAACGAGCGGCACTACGGCGCGCTGCAGGGCAAGGACAAGGCGCAGACGCTCGAGGAGTTCGGCAATGAGCAGTTCATGCTGTGGCGCCGCTCGTTCGACGTGCCGCCGCCGCCCCTGCCCGCCGACGACCCCTACAGCCAGGTCGGCGACCCCCGTTACGCGGGCATCGACGGCCAGGTTCCCGACACCGAGTCGCTCAAGCTCGTGATCGAGCGCATGCTGCCCTACTGGGAAGCGGAGATCGTGCCCGATCTGCGTGAAGGCAAGACCGTGCTGGTGACCGCGCACGGCAACTCGCTCCGCGGCCTGGTGAAGCATCTCGACGGGATCAGCGACGAGGACATCGCCGCGCTGAACATTCCCACCGGCATCCCGCTGGTCTACCGGCTGGGGGCGGATCTCCTGCCGCTGGGTCCCGGCGAGTACCTGGACCCCGAAGCCGCAGCCGCCGGCGCCGCCGCCGTCGCCGCGCAGGGCAAGGGCTGAGAGCCCCGGCCGGGGATTACTCGGCGAAGGCCTCGAGCGTCTGCGGGTCGGCGCTCCAGTCGCCGGTGGCGAGGTAGACGACCTTCTTCGCGACCGACTCGGCGTGGTCGGCGAAGCGCTCGTGGTAGCGGCTGGCGAGCGTCGCGTCCACGGTCGCCATCGCCTCGCCCTTCCAGTTGTCGCCGAGGACCTTCTCGAAAACGCTGACGTGCAGCTCGTCGATGGCGTCGTCGTCGTTGCGGATCTCCTCGGCCAGGCGCAGGTCCTCCGTGCGCAGCAGCTCGGTCAGCTTGCGCGCCACGGAGACGTCGAGCTCGCCCATCCGCTTGAAGGTGCCCTTCAGGCCCTTGGGGATGGCCCGCTCAGGGAAGCGCGAGCGGGCGAGCTGGGCGATGTGCTCGGCCATGTCGCCCATCCGCTCCAGTGATGCGCTGACCCGCAGCGCCGTGACCACGATGCGCAGGTCGCGGGCAACGGGCTGCTGGCGCGCGAGGATCTCGATGGCCAGCTCGTCGAGGGCGACGGCCTTCTCGTCGATGATGCGGTCGGCCTCGATGACCTCTTCGGCCAGTGTGACGTCGCTCGTGGAGAACGCGCGCGTGGCGCCGTCGATGGCCACCGTCACCAGCTCGGCGATCTCGACCAGACGATTCTGCACGTCCTCGAGCGACTGATGGAACACTTCGCGCATCGCAGTACCCTTCCTGATTCGCGGCACGGCACGCGCGTGCTGCCACCTCGCCGATCCTTCCGGGCGAAGGTGAACGGACGGTGCCGTGCGAGTGAATAGTATCCCGCGCCGCGGTCAGGCCGCGGGGACGGCCTGACGCAACGGGTGCGCGCCCGTACGCTGGTGGCATGGATCGAACGCAGCTCGTGCTGCTGGCTCTCATCCTGGGAGTCATCGTCGGCGGCTCCGTCGTCCTCCTCATCGCCTACGCGTTCCGCGTGCGGGATCGCCAGCGCGCCGAGACGTCGTCGCACGTCCCCGACGGGGTGACGCTGGTGCTGCGGGCGATGGATGATCCGGCGTTCGTGTCTGACGCCTCCTCGACCGTGCTCGCGGCCTCCGCGCCCGTCGAGGTCTTCGGCGTCCGCGTCGGGGAGGTGATCCCCGGTGAGGAGCTGCGCCATGTGGCGCGTGCCGCGCGGGACACCGGTGCCCCGGTGGTGCGGAACCTCCGGCTGCGGCGCGGCCCGGCGCCGGCCGAGCCGCGGCTGGTGTCGGCGCGCGCGACGAGCATCTCCCCGCGCCTGACGCTCGTGGTGCTCCGCGACATCACCGAGCAGGAGCGTGTCGAGGAGATGCGCCGCGATTTCGTGGCCAACACCAGTCACGAACTGAAGACACCCGTCGGGGCGGTGAGCCTGCTGTCGGAGGCGATCGAGATGGCCGCCGACGACCCGGCGCAGGTGCGCATCTTCGCCGCCCGGCTGACGGCGGAGGCTGCCCGGTTGGCCGCCCTCACCGCGCGGATCATGAGCCTGTCGCGCCTGCAGGCCTCCGATGAGCTGCGGGAGGTGCGCGACGTGTCCGTCGACGAGGTGGTCACCAGCGCCGTGGAGTCCCACGCGCTGCAGGCCGACTCGGCCTCCGTGACGATCGTCCGCGGGGGAACGCGCGGCCTGCACGTGCGCGGCGACGCCCAGGTGCTCTCCGAGGCGGTGGGCAACCTCATCGCCAACGCCATCGCCTATTCGCCGGCCGGGTCGAGCGTGGGCGTGGGTGTGAAGGAGATCGAGGGCGTCGTGGAGATCGCCGTCACCGACCGCGGCATCGGCATCCCCGAGGCCGAGCAGCAGCGTATCTTCGAGCGCTTCTACCGCGCCGACCAGGCACGCTCGCGCAGCACCGGCGGCACGGGGCTGGGCCTGTCGATCGTCAAGCACGCCGTGCAGCGCCACGGCGGGGAGGTGCGACTGTGGTCGGCGCCCGGCCGCGGATCCACCTTCACCGTCCGCCTCCCGGCTGCGACGCCCGAGAGTGACCCGCCGCCGCCGAGCCCCGCGCGCAAGGATCGCCGCCGGAGTGTCCTCACCCGCCCCACGCCCATCGAGAGGGGTTCCGCATGAGCCGTGTGCTGATCGTCGAGGACGAGCCGGATCTGGCCGACCCCCTGGCTTACCTGCTGCGCCGCGAGGGGTACGAGGTGGAGATCGCCGGCGACGGGAGCCATGCCCTCACCGCCTTCCGCGAGCGCGGGGCCGACATCGTGCTGCTGGATCTCATGCTGCCCGGGATGCCGGGCACCGAGGTGTGCCGGCAGCTGCGCGCCACCTCGAGCGTGCCCATCATCATGCTGACGGCGAAGGATTCCGAGGTCGACATCGTCGTGGGGCTCGAACTCGGTGCCGACGACTACGTCACCAAGCCTTACTCGGCCCGTGAGCTGCTCGCGCGCATGCGGGCCGTGCTGCGCCGCTACGCCCAGAACGACGCCGCCCTGGATGACCGCATCCTCACCGGCGGGCGGGTGACCCTCGACATCGACCGCCACTCGGTCGCCGTCGACGGCACCGAGATCAACATGCCCCTCAAGGAGTTCGAGCTCCTGGAGGTGCTCATGCGCAACGCGGGACGGGTCCTGACCCGGGGGCAGCTGATCGACCGGGTGTGGGGGGCGGACTATTTCGGCGACACCAAGACGCTGGACGTGCACGTCAAGCGGATCCGCTCGCGGATCGAGTCCGATCCCAGCGACCCGCGCATGCTCGTCACCGTGCGCGGACTGGGTTACCGCTTCGAGGGCTGAGCGCTCCGGTCACACATGGCCGGCCTGTGGTCAGGGGAGGAGTTCGTTGTAGTAGTCCAGGGCGCCGTCCAGGACGGGCACCTCGTACAGCACGCCCTCCGAATCGCCCGACTGGAAGTAGACCGGAACGGTTGAGCCGGCCGGACCCTCGATGTTCTCCAGCTCCAGCGGGGGAGTGTCGTCGGAGGGGTTGCCCAGGCTCAGGGTCGAGTTGGCCGGCACGCGCACGGTCGCCTTCTCCACCGCCGCGCCTTCGCCCAGCTCGATGTTGAGCGTGTGGGCGTCGTCGGTCTCGTTGACGATCGCGGCGATCATGTTGCCCGCCTCGCCGTCGCCCTCGCTCACGATGAGGACGTTGCGGACCTTGAGCGGACCGGAGTCGGGGATGTTGACGCCATCAGCGGGTGAATACGCGATGGTCGTGGCCTGCGGGGTGATGAACGCACAGCCGGTTGCTCCGAGGAGAACGGCGACGCCCAGTGCGGCAGACGCGATGAGGCGCGGTTTCACAGTTCCTCCCGGTGGAGCAGACGAGCTTCCTCAGCATTCTATGGGGTCCGCCGCCGCGTTCCACGCCGGTCCCGTGCCGAGCGGCCCGGAGGGCGGAGAACCTTACAGCATCGCGCGCTGTGGTATCCTAGACGTTGCCGAAAGGACCTAACTGCATGCTTTTTGAGGTTGGCGAGACCGTTGTGTACCCCCATCACGGGGCGGCCACGATCATCGAAGTCAAAGACCGCATCATCCGCGGCGAGACGAAGAAGTACTTGAAGCTCAACGTCACGCAGGGTGATCTCATCATCGAGGTTCCCGCTGAGAACGTCGACCTGGTCG
Source organism: Microbacterium lushaniae (assembly GCF_008727775.1). Classification (NCBI taxonomy): domain Bacteria; kingdom Bacillati; phylum Actinomycetota; class Actinomycetes; order Micrococcales; family Microbacteriaceae; genus Microbacterium; species Microbacterium lushaniae. The sequence goes on along the minus strand of NZ_CP044232.1, from coordinate 2,628,374 downwards.
GCGTTCGCGACGTGATCGGCAAAGAAGGTCTCGACAAGGTCTTCGAAGTGCTGCGCGCACCGTTCACGGAAGAGCCCACGAACTGGTCGCGCCGGTACAAGGCGAACCTCGAGAAGCTCGCCTCCGGTGACGTCATCAAGGTGAGCGAGGTCGTGCGCGACCTGTGGCGCCGTGACCAGGACCGCGGCCTGTCGGCCGGTGAGAAGCGCATGCTCGCCAAGGCCCGCCAGATCCTCGTGTCCGAGCTGGCTCTCGCCGAGAAGACCGACGAGGAGCGCGCCGGCGTCGTCCTCGACGAAGTGCTCGCTTCCTGACACTGCCGCGCTAGCGTGGGGGCCGTGAGCATCACGCCGGTTCCCCGTATCGCCATCCTCGTCGTCGCCGCCGGCTCCGGAACGCGGCTGGGTGCGAACTCGCCGAAGGCGTTCGTCGGCATCGATCGTCACACCGTCCTGCGCCACGCGCTGGACGGTGTGTTCGCAGCTCCTTCGGCCCAGGTGATCGTGGTGGCTCCCGCCGGGCGTGAGGGAGACGCGCTGACCGAGGTGCTCGCGGCGTCCGGAGATCGACGCGACCTCGCATCCGTCGTCGTCGGCGGTGCGACGCGACAGGAGTCGGTCGCGGCGGGCTTGGCGGCGGTGTGGCCGGACGTGGAGTTCGTCCTCGTGCACGATGCCGCTCGCGCCCTCACGCCTCCGGACGTGTTCGTACGGGTGCTGGACGCGCTCGCCGACGGCGTGCCCGCGGTTGTCCCCGCCCTCCCCGTCGTCGACACGCTGAAGCAGGTGCAGGGCTCCGACGTCGTGGCCGCCGTGGACCGCTCCCAGCTCGCCGCGGCGCAGACCCCGCAAGGATTCGCGCGCGTCGTGATCGACAGCGCCTACGCCGTCGCCGACCGCGAATACACCGACGACGCCGCACTGGTGGCCGCGGCGGGAACATCCGTCGCGATCGTTCCCGGCGACACGCGCGCGTTCAAGATCACCACGCCCGACGACCTCGAACGCGCCCGCGCTCTGGTCGCCCCCTCCGGGCTCACCCGCGCGGCTCTGGAGCACCACGACGCGGTCCCGCGCGTGGGCATCGGCACCGACGTGCACGCGTTCTCCTCGGCGGGCACACTGTGGCTGGCGGGCCTCGAGTGGCCGGGAGAGCCCGCGCTGTCGGGACATTCCGACGGCGACGTCATCGCCCATGCGATCGTCGACGCTGTGCTCTCGGCGGCGGGTCTGGGTGACATCGGCACGCACTTCGGCACCGACCGGCCGGAGTACTCCGGTGCGCACGCCGAGGCCTTCCTCGCGCGCACGGTGGCCCTCGCGGGTGAGGCGGGGTGGCGCATCGGCAACGTGGCGGTGCAGGTCCAGGCGGCCCGTCCGCGATTCTCCGGGCGTCGTGCGGAGGCCGAAGCCGTGCTGTCGGCGGCCCTCGGCGGCGCGCCGGTCTCCGTGAGCGCCACCACGACGGACGGCCTGGGGTTCACGGGGCGCGGGGAGGGCGTCGCGGCGTTCGCGACCGCCCTGGTCGTCCCCGCCTGATCCCGGGCGGTCAGAGCGGCCGGGTGAAGAAGACCGAGAAGGGATCGGCCCGGTAATCCCCGAACGGGCCGCACGGGGTGAAGCCCTCACTCTCGTACAGGCGCCGTGCCGCGTCGAACTCGGCGGTGGAGCCGGTCTCCAGCCACAGGCCGGTCATGCCGCGCTCGCGCGCGGCGCCCATGACGTGACGCAGGAGCGCCCGCCCGAAGCCGCGGCCGAGGAACGCATCATCCACGCGCATCGACTTGACCTCACCGCTGGTGTCGTCCAGCCGGGAGAGTGCCGCGATGCCGGCGATCCGGCCCTCGACCTCCGCCGACCACAGCGTCACATCGGGATGCTGCAGACCGCCCACCTCGAGGGCGTGGACGCTGTCCGGAGGGGACGCAGCCCGCATGCCGGACAGATGCGCCGACACCAGCGCGAGGGTGCGCGGATCGCCGAGGTCGGCGATGGTGATCGCGATCATGCGCGCACCTCCTCCGGGTGGGACGCCCGGTCACGGGCCGAGCGGGCCCCCCACGCCAGCAGCACGAGGCCGGAGCCGAGCACGACCAGGCCGCCCACGGCCGCCAGTGACAGCTTCTCTCCCAGCACCGCGATGCCCAGGACCGCCGCGGTGAGCGGCTCGCCCAGCGTGAGGGTGGCCGCCGTGGCGGCGGTGAGGCGCTGCAGCCCCCACGTGAAGAGGGTGTACGCCAGCGTGATCGTGACCAGGCCCAGCCACAGGGACATCACCAGCCCGCTGCCGGTCGTCGCCCACCGCAGGTCGACGAACGGCACGCACAGCACCGCGACCAGCGCCGCGGTCGCGCCCATGCCGCCGGCGACGCTGAACGGATTCCACCCGGAGTCGAACAGGCGTCGCTGGGCGACGGCGATGATCGCGAAGGTGGCGCCGGCGGCCACCGACGCGGCGAATCCGACCGGGTCCGCTCCCGTCTGCCCGCTGCCGCCCAGCGCCAGCAGGGCGACCCCGGCCAGGGCCAGCGCGGTGGCACCCGCCCACGTGAGCGTGGGGACGCGGCGCGTGAGCGCCCACTCGAACAGCCCGGCCAGCACGGGTGCCGACCCGAGCGCGACGACGGTGCCCACGGCCACGCCGTTGCGCTCGGTACCGAGGAAGAACAGCGGCTGGTAGGCCGCGAGGCTCACTCCCGTCAGCGCCAGAAGGGCCACCGCCCGCGGCGTCACCGGCGGCGGATGCGGCGCCCGGCGCCGCGCGCGGGCGCCGACGGCCAGTCCGACTACGGCCAGTACCGTGCCCCCGACCAGCAGGCGGGCGACGCCCACCGCGAGGGGAGTGCTGTCGTCGGGGCCCAGCGCCTGCGACGTGCCGGTCGTCCCGAACAGGACCGCCGCGGCGAGGACGGCGAAGACGGCGGACATGCGTTCCTTTCTACCGCCTGCCCCCGTGTGCCGACCACGCCCAGCCGGAGTGCGGCAGGCCCGCCGGTAGGCTGGGACCGTGACGGTCCGGATCTATGACACGAAGGCGCAGGCGCTGCGCGACTTCGTTCCCGGCGACCCCGGCCACGTCACCATCTACGTCTGCGGGCCGACGGTGCAGTCCGGCCCGCACATCGGGCATGTGCGCGCAGCGCTGGCTTTCGACATCCTCCGCCGCTGGCTCGCTCACCGGTTCGGCCGGGTCACCTTCGTCCGCAACGTCACCGACATCGACGACAAGGTGCTCGCCAACGCCACCGACTCCGAGGCGTGGTGGGCGCTGGCCTACCGCATGGAGCAGGAGTTCACCCGTGCGTACACCGCCGTGGGCATCCTGCCGCCCACGTACGAGCCGCGTGCGACCGCGTCGATCCCGCAGATGCAGGAGCTCATCGCGCGCCTGATCGAGGCAGGTCACGCCTACGCCACAGGTGGCGACTCGGATGCGGCCGGCGACGTGTACTTCGACGTCCGCTCCTGGCCCGCCTACGGCGCGCTCACCCGCCAGTCTGTCGACGCGATGGAGCCGGCCGGTGACGCCGACCCGCGCGGCAAGCGCGACCCGCACGATTTCGCACTGTGGAAGGGCGCCAAACCGGGGGAGCCCGAGAGCGCCTCGTGGGAGTCGCCGTGGGGCAAGGGTCGTCCGGGCTGGCACATCGAGTGCTCCGCCATGTCGCGGCGCTACCTCGGGCCCGAGTTCGACATCCACGGCGGCGGCCTCGATCTGCGCTTCCCGCACCACGAGAACGAGCTGGCGCAGTCCGCTGCCGCCGGTGACGCGTTCGCCCGCTACTGGGTGCACAACGGCCTGGTCACTGTCGGCGGGCAGAAGATGTCCAAGTCGCTCGGCAACTTCGTCCTCGCCCAGGACGTGCTCGCCGAACACGAGCCCCTTGTCGTCCGGTACGCGTTGGCCGCGGCTCACTACCGCTCGACGCTGGATCTCACGCCGGAGTCGTACACCGAGGCTCGGGCGGCGCTCGATCGCATCACCACCTTCCGTCAGCGCGTGCTGCACGTGACGGCGGGCGACCCTGTCGCGGCGGCGCCCGCCGGCGTCCCGGAGGCGTTCGCCGCGGCGATGGACGACGACCTGGGCGTGCCGCAGGCCCTGGCCGTCGTGCACGACACCGTGCGCTCGGGCAATGTCGCCGTCGACGACGGCGACCGGGAAGGCGCGATCGCCGCGTCGCGCGCTGTGGCGGCGATGCTCGACGTCCTCGGTCTCCTCGAGGCGGACAACGCCGTCGCGTCAGCCCCGGATGCCGCGGCCGCGGCCCTGGACGGGCTGCTGCGCGCACTCATCGACCAGCGCGCGGAAGCCCGCGCGAACAAGAACTGGGCAGCAGCCGACCGCATCCGCGACGCGATCGCGGCGGCCGGTGTCGCCCTCGAAGACGGTCCCACCGGGACCCATTGGAGTCTGAACGATGGCTAAGCCAGGAAACCCGTCCGCCGGGCGCGGCAAGAAGGGCCCCACCAAGGGCACGGGCGGCAAGAACAAGCGGTCCCTCGAGGGCCGTGGGCCGACCCCGAAGGCGGAGGACCGCGCCTGGCACCCCGCCGGCAAGCGCAAGGCCGCGAGCGAGCGCTATGCCGCGGCGGGCGGATCGCGCAAGCCCGGTGGCTCCGCCGCCCGCGGCGGCAACCCCAACCGCTCGACCAAGGCGAAGAAGGACGACGACACCGAGACGGTCACCGGCCGCAACTCGGTGCTGGAGGCGCTGCGGGCAAAGATCCCCGCGACCGCGTTCTACATCGCCCAGCGCGTGGAGATGGACGACCGCGTCAAGGAGATGCTGTCGATCGCGAACCATCGCGAGATCCCCGTCCTGGAGGTCACGCGCCCCGAGCTCGACCGCATGGCCGGCTTCGACGGCGTGCACCAGGGTGTGGCGCTGAAGGTCCCGCCGTACGAGTACGCACACCCGCAGGACCTGCTCGAACAGGTCATCGACCGGGGGCAGACGCCGCTGTTCGTCGCGCTGGACGGCGTGACCGACCCGCGCAACCTCGGCGCGATCATCCGCTCCACGGCCGCGTTCGGCGGGCACGGCATCATCATCCCGCAGCGGCGCTCGGCGAGCGTGAACTCGGCGGCGTGGAAGACCAGCGCCGGCGCGGCCGCGCGCATCCCCGTCGCGATCGCCGCGAACCTCACCAGCACGCTGAAGGAGTTCAAGAAGCAGGGCGTGTTCGTCCTGGGACTCGACGGCGGCGGCGATGTGTCGCTGCCGGCACTGGAGCTGGCCGACCGGCCCGTCGTGATCGTCGTGGGCTCGGAGGGCAAGGGACTGTCGCGCCTGGTCACCGAGACGTGCGACCAGGTCGTCTCCATCCCGATCTCGGCGACCACCGAGTCGCTCAACGCCGGCATCGCCGCATCCGTCGCGCTGTACCAGGTGGCGACCCTCCGCGCCGTCCGCGAGTAGGAGCGGGTCGGGTAGGGGAATCGCCGGACGCGGTGCAGGATGGTCGGAGTGTCCGCGACGGAAGGAAGACTGTGACCCGTATCGCTGTCATCGGAGGAACCGGCTACGCCGGACGCCATATCGTGGCCGAGGCGGTGAGCCGCGGGCACACGGTCGTCTCGATCGCCCGCTCGGTGCCGTCCGAGCGCGTGGAGGGCGCGAGCTACATCGAGGGCAACATCCTGGACGTTCCCGATCTCGTCCACCAGCTCGAGGGCGTGGAGGTCGTGGTCGCGGCGGTGCCGGCGCGCGGTGACATGCTCGGCAAGGTGCGCCCCGCCCTGGAGGAGCTGTTCGCGGCGCTCCCGGAGGACGTGCGCGTGGGCGTCATCGGCGGAGCCGGCGGGAGCCTCGTGGCCCCGGGAGGCCCGCGCCTGGTCGACACCGAGGGCTTCACCGAGGACTACAAGCCCGAGGCGCTCGAGGCCATCGGCGTGCTGGAGGACCTGCAGTCGGGAACGAGTGGCCGGGACTGGTTCTACATCCACCCCGCAGGGGGCTTCGGCATGTGGGCCCCGGGGGAGCGGACCGGTTCCTATCGTGACGGCGGCGACGTGCTCGTGACGGATGCGGACGGCGAATCGTTCATCTCGGGCCCAGACCTGGCCGTCGCCGTCCTCGACGAGATCGAGTCGCCCCAGCACTCCCGCGAACGGTTCACCGTCGGGTACTGACTTCGGTCTCCGCGGTCGCGTTATACCAGGTCGCGCCAGTCGACGCCCTGCTCGTCGTCGTCGGCGACGGGCATGGCACCGGTGATGACCGGCAGCGAGACGGTGTCGGTGGGCGGTCCCATCACGGTCGCCTCGTCGCGGCGGTGGCGCAGGACGTCGTCGATGTAGGACGTGAGCACCTCGGCGAGCGGAACGGATCGCCCGCGGGTCTGCGACATATACCACCGGTGCTCGAGCACCTGATGGAACACTTCGGCCGGTTCCAGCTTGGCCCGCAGGTCGAACGGGATCGCCATCACCACCGGCTCGAACACGCGTGTGAGCCATTCGTGGGCGACCATCTCCTCGTCCGCGCCCAACCGGCTCACGCGGGCGCGGAACTCGTCCAGGTCGTTGAGCAGCCGCCGCGCCTGGTTCTCCTCGACATCGAGCCCCGTCAGCCGCAGGAGCCTCCGCTGGTGGTGCCCGGCGTCGACGACCTTGGGCTGGATCGAGACGCGCGTTCCGTCGGTCGTGGTCAGGATCGACATCTCGCCGATGTCGAAGCCGAGGGCGTTCAGGCGCTGGACGCGCTCGGTGAGCCGCCACGACTCGTCGACGGCGAAGCTCTCCTTGTCGGTGAGCGCCGCCCACAGTGAGTGGTACGACGAGACGAGCCCGTCGGCGACCTGGACGGCGTCGATGCCGCCCTCCAGGCGGCCACCGGCTTCGAGGTCCATGATCTCGCCGGCGATGTTCGTGCGCGCCACGTCCAGGTCGTGCGCGCGCTGCCCGGGCGTGAGCCCGCCTTCGTGCAGCTCACCGGTCTCGGCATCCACGAGGTAGGCGGCGAAGGCGCCCGCGTCGCGGCGGAACAGCGTGTTCGACAGCGACACGTCGCCCCAGAAGAACCCCACGTTGTGCAGCCGCACCAGCAGCACCGCGAGGGCGTCGACCAGGCGAGTGGCCGTGTGCGGGCGCAGCACCTGCGTGAACAGGGCGCGGTAGGGGAGGGAGAAGCGCAGGTGCGCCGTGACCAGCGCCGCGGGCAGCTGCTCGCCCGCGGCATCCGTCCTGCCGGCGATCACCGCGACGCGCTCGACGCACGGGGCGGCGAGGCGATGCAGGTTGCCCAGCATGTCGTATTCGCGTCGGGCCATCTCCTCCGTGGTCTCCTTGATGGCGACCACCCGGCCCGAGAGGTTGGCGAAGCGCACGAGGTGGCGCGAAATGCCCTTCGGCAGGTACACGATCGTGCTGCTCGGCCACTCCGCCAGGGGCGTCGCCCACGGGAGCGACAGCAGGCCCGGGTCGACGGAGCTCGCGGTGATGCTGAGGGCTGAGGGGGACACGGGCACTCCTGGCGGAAACGACGCGGCGCGGGCAGCCCCAAGGCTACCCGCGCCGCGGTGTGAGAGTCGTGTCAGGCGGAGACGACCGGCTTGTCGTTCAGGCGCTCGCCGGACTCGACGTCGAACGCGTGCACGTGACCGGCGCTGGCGGCCAGCGTGACGGTCTCACCCGCGTTGGGGTGGTTGCGACCGTCGACGCGAGCGACCAGGTCGGCGCGCTTGCCGTTGATCTCGGTGTGACCGTAGAGGTAGCCGTCGGCGCCGAGCTCCTCGACGAGGTCGACCATGACCGAGAGGCCCTTGCCGTCGGCGGGGCCGACCACGATGTCCTCGGGGCGGACGCCCACGGTGACCTGGCTGCCGTTGGCGCGGCCCACGGTGTCGCGGTCCAGCGGCACGACCTCGTCACCGAAGCGCACGCCGCCCTCGGCCAGGTCGGCGGAGAAGAGGTTCATCGCGGGGGAGCCGATGAATCCGGCGACGAAGACGTTGTTCGGCTTCTCGTACAGGTCGCGCGGCGTGCCGACCTGCTGCAGGATGCCGTCCTTGAGCACCGCGATGCGGTCACCCATGGTGAGTGCCTCGGTCTGGTCGTGCGTGACGTAGACCGTCGTGACGCCCAGGCGCCGCTGGAGCGACGCGATCTGGGTGCGCGTCTGCACGCGGAGCTTGGCGTCCAGGTTCGACAGCGGCTCGTCCATGAGGAACACCTGCGGCTGGCGGACGATCGCACGGCCCATCGCGACGCGCTGACGCTGACCACCCGAGAGGGCCTTCGGCTTACGGGTGAGGTACTCCTCCAGGTCGAGGAGCTTCGCGGCCTCCAGGACTCGGGCGGCGCGCTCTTCCTTGCCGACACCGGCGATCTTCAGGGCGAAGCCCATGTTCTCGGCGACGGTCATGTGCGGGTACAGCGCGTAGTTCTGGAACACCATCGCGATGTCGCGATCCTTGGGCGGCACGTCGGTGACGTCGCGGTCGCCGATGAGGATGCGGCCGGAGTTGACCTCTTCGAGGCCGGCCAGCATGCGCAGCGACGTGGACTTGCCGCAGCCGGAGGGGCCGACGAGGACCAGGAACTCGCCGTCGGCGACCTCGAGGTTCAGCTTGTCCACGGCGGGACGAGTGCCCCCGGGATACAGGCGGGTTGCATTCTCGAACGTGACAGACGCCATGTTCTCTTCTCCTTCACCGGCAGGTACGTGCCGGACGATCCGTAGTGATGGATGAGCGGGGGCTGACCCGCACGCCCGCCATCGGGCGCGATCCTCAGTATGCCACGCACGCGCTACCGTCTGGGTTTTTCCCAGACAGCCTGACTAGCATCATTCCTGGCCGCGTCACCCCCGTGCGGCCCGCCGGTAACCCGGCCCCACCATCTGTTCAAGAGGATCCATGCCGAGCGATCAGACACCGCAGGTGCCTGCCACGCGTGACCGCCGGGAGGCGGTGCGCGAGAAGGCCCAGCAGGTGCACGCCAAGCAGTCGCGCGTGCGTCTGCTGCGCGGGGTGATCCTCGGCGCCGTCGGGCTGGCCGTCATCGGCGCCGCCGCAGCCGCGGTCATCTGGGCTTTCGCCGAGATGGGGCCGCGACCGCAGGTGCAGCCGGCCAATGCGCACGGCGACGGCTTCACGGTGTCCTCGATCCCCGAGGTGACCGAGCCGCTGCAGACAGGTGTGGACGGGTCCACCCCGACCGTCGAGACGACGCCCGAGGAAGAGGCGACGCCCGAGGAAGAGGCCACTCCCACTCCCGGTGCCACCGACACCCGGGCCGTCGACATCCGCGTGTACGTGGACTACCTCTCCACCGGTGCGCGCGAGTTCCAGATGTCCAACGCCGAGCAGCTGAAGAAGTGGGTCGGTCAGGATGCGGCGACGCTGACGTACTACCCCGTGGCCATGCTGACGTCCAAGTCCAACGGCACGAAGTACTCCCTGCGTGCGGCGGGGGCCGCCGCGTGCGTGGCGACGTACTCGCCCGACACCTTCTTCACCTTCAACGACCAGATGCTGCGCAAGCAGCCTGAGATCGACTCCGACGGCATGAGCGACGAGGAGATCGCCGAGCTCGCCCAGGCCGCCGGTGCGTCAGCCCCCAAGGTCGTGCGCAACTGCATCGAAGAGGGTTCGTTCCTCTCCTGGGCACGCGCCGCCACCGACCGGGCACTGGAGAGCATCCCCGACAGCGACGGTGTCGCCCTCACCGGAACCCCCATGGTGCTGGTGAACGGCACGCCCTACGTCGGAGCGATGGACGACCCGACCGAGTTCGCGCAGTTCGTGCTCACCGTGGCCAGCGACGCGTACTACCGCACCCCTTCCCCCACGCCCTCGCCTTCCGACTCCGGGACGCCGACCCCCACGCCATAAGGCGGTCAGGCGTCCGGAGCGGCATCCGCGGGCGCACGGAGCTCCTCTTCCGGTGACTCAGACGAGGTTCTATCCTCTCGGCAGATCCCCGTCGACGAGGAGGCCGCATGCCCGCCACGCCCCTGCCGCACGGCGGCGCACTCCCCGCAGGGCCCAAGACGTGTGATGCGAGCGGCATGATCGACATCCACCGCATGTTCCGACGGGGCTTCGCGGAGGCGCCCGACCTCATCCGGGGCGTCACGGAGGGCGACACCGCGCACGCCGCCGCCGTCACGACGCAGCTTGAGACGCTGTCGCTGGGGCTGCACGCGCATCATGAGGGCGAGGACGAGCGGCTCTGGGACGCTCTCGGCGAGCGTGCGCCGTCATGCGCCGTGCACATCGAACGCATGAAGGCGCAGCACGCCGAGATGCTCGTGCAGCTCACGATCATGGATGCCGCACTGCCGGCCTGGCGGTCGTCGGCGAGCTCCGCGGATGCCGCGCCGGTGCTCGACGCGCTCGAGGGCATCAATGCCGCCATCGCCGTGCACCTGCCCGACGAAGAGACCAACATCGTGCCCGTGATGGAGTACACGATCACCAAGGCCGAGGTCGACTGGTTCTCGCAGCACGGGCGCCGCTCGATCCCGAAGGGGCAGACCTGGCCGCAGCTGGGCGAGATCCTCGCATCGCAGCCCGACGGCGGCGACCAGTGGCTGCACAAGAACATGCCCGCACCGGCGCGTTGGGCCTGGCGCTGGGTGGGCCAGCGGCGCTATCTCGCCCATCGCGCCGCACTCGAAGGACGCTGATCCGCCGCTCGCACCCACGCGTGCCGCAAGACCGTCGGGGGCTCTGCGCGGCGGACGCTCTACACTCGGTAATGGGAACCTGAAGGTGCGGGTGGCCTGCCACTCAGCTCCCGCAGCGACTCGAAGACCCGTGGAATCCCGCGGCCAGCCGGCTTGGCGCAATTGGTAGCGCACCTAACTTGTAATTAGGGGGTTGCAGGTTCAAGTCCTGTAGCCGGCACCGAATCCTCGGTAAAGCGCAGAAATCTGCCGATACCGGCTCGGCTCCCGCACTCGTAACCGTTGTCCGGACGGGGTCCACGCGGATATACCTCGGGCTCCTCCGATCGGAAGAGCCAATCCGAGGGCTTCGCTTCCGAGTAACGAGTATTTCCGCCAGGATATGGCTGCGCTCGTCGACTGCGACGGTGCAGCTCGGGGGATTCGAATGAGGCGGATAGCACGTCGACGCGTCGCGGCTTTGATCCTTGCGTCGACGTTGCTCACGGGTTGCGCAGCGCAGGACCTCGCTTTCGGTGTGTCGTCAGGTGAACTGGTGGGAAGCTGGGTGGAGGCCGACGGGCTCGGGACAGACCTCACGTTGTCCGGGGATGGGACGCTCTACGCGAGTGAGTGGCCGGCGAGTTTGCACTGTGTCTCGGACGGCGCGCGGGACCTGGCCGCCTTAGAGGACGACGAGGCACTCGCATTCGACGGGACGTGGAGACCGGGCTCGGGGTCTCTGGGGTATGTCGTCATGATGGTTTTCGACGACACCGTCTGTGCGCGAGGGGGGACGCAGGCAACTGTGTGGCGGAATGGTGATGGGGCGCTAAGCCTGCGGATTACGATTCCGGTAGGCGTGGACCCGGATGTTCTCGAGCGGGACCAAGTGCTCCTCTTACATCCAGCCGAGCTCGACTGACGCCGAAGATGCGGCAGCAAGCGCGCTCGCCGCTCGTGGAGTCCGAACGATGACGCGCGAGTCCGGTCGCGAATGGCCTCTCCTTGGTGGCATGGTCGCCGCTGCTTTTGTGACCGCTCTGATAGTCGGCGTCGGGCGGTCTCTCATCGTCGAGGCAGCGTCCACCGCTCTCGAGCCACCTTCGCAGGAAGCGCGGACTCTTCTGGGCGCCGTCGCACTCTTCACGGCGGGGGGACTCCCAGCGGCAACCGCCACGTGGATCGTTGCGAGACGCCGCGTGACCTCGCGCACGAGCAAGCTCTTCGGAATGGCAGTGGCGGGCAGCGGGTTCTCGATCCTGCCCGGGGCGCTCGTTCTTCGACTCATGATCGGGGACACCGCCGACTGGGCGTTGACCAGCCTCGCCTTGGCGGGAACGGGCGTGCTGACCTTCCTGGTGGTGCTTGTGAGCGCTCGAGCGATCCGCACCGGAGGCGTGGCACACATTGAGTAGGGGAATGGAGCACGAGGTAGGAGTACGCAGTAGGCGTCTCTGGACGGCCGCAGAATCCGACGTCAGGAGGAGACGGATGCGCCGTGCCGTGGATGAGGAGGCTGCAGACCAAGTCCTTCACCGGCAGGGGCCATTCCCGTTCGCCAGGCGATCACTCGCGGCGATCCCCGCGCGCGCCCACCCAGATCGAGATGAGCAGCCAGACGGCGAGCCCCGCCACGAGCCACAGCACGCGGTCCGTGACGAGGAACAGGACGAGGCCTGCGAGAAGACACAACGCGAGGCCGACGCCCAGTTTCCTCAGCATGGAACGAACAGTACCGCTCGAGCTGCGATGTCAAGCGCGGGTGACCGGCCAGCGGAAACGGCGGGCGACGGGGACGATGAGTGCAGCCGCAACGCGCTGATCGAGCGTGGAGGAGATCGCGGGGCTCGGCGGGAAGGCAGTCGCCGCATGTGAGAACAGGACGGTCATGGCGGTGCCGGTCATCGTCGAGGGCACGTCCAGCCCATCGAGGTCTGGCCACGTCTGGTGGATCTCCCGGGCCCATGCCCTGCAGGTGGATCGGGGAGCGGCGTGCAAGCTGGCAGAAGCGCCGTTTCGGATCGCCCATTCGCCTGACACCCGCAGCAGCCGCAGGAGACGAGTCGGTGTCCACCCGACAAGCGCGCGCTCGCGGCTCAGCGTGACGACGCGCTGTTGCTGGAAACCTTCCGCAACGACGGTGAAGACGTCTGCACTTGCGTACGAGACCCCGATGCCAGGGTGGTCGCCTCGCGGGGTCGGGTGAGGGTCCCATCGCATCGAGGTGATCGGTCCGTGCTCACGCAACTCATCCCAGGTCGACGGGTGCGCGCCGGACACCCGGTGGATCCGCCACAGCGGCTGCTGCACGTAGGTGAGGTCGCCCTCCTCCATCGTCAGGGGAGTAGGAGGGGTGCGCGGGTTCTTCGCGGTCACAGGTAGGCCAGGTCTCCGACCATCTGGACGACGGTGGCCACGGTGCCTCCCGTTGCCAGCCACTCCTGCGGTGTGCGGCCGCGCAGCTCCTCAGAAGGTGAGGTCATCACCTTCTGGATGTCTAGCGGGTGGAAGTCGCTGGGGAACGCAGCCAGAACGTCCCGGAGACCGGGCAGCACCTCTCCGTCCACGAACTGCCAGGCGGGGTAGGTGGTCTGTCCGCCGACCTGCCCGGCGCTCATCAGGCGCCCCTCGGACAACAACCGGCGCACGTGAGCCACGTCCTTGCCCATCATCTGCGCGACTGCCCTGGTCGGCAGCAGCGACTCTTTCAGGTCCCGCTTGAGGACGAGAGCGGACGCGGCTTCGTATACCGCGTTGAACCTCTCGGCCTCGGTACTGAAGACCTGGTCGGGGACGCCGGAGTCCCGCATGAATGCGAGCTCCGATGTCGTCAGTGCCGTCGTCATCGGGCCTGAGACGAGCTCCAGCATCGTGTCCACCACACCGCGGGCATACTGATGCGGCACGCCGTGCTTCTCCAGTTGCGCGCCCAGATCCTCCTCGTCGAGCGTTTGGCGTGGCTCGTCGTATGCGGTGCTCATCCTCCAAGTGTACGGACTGTTACGCCGTAACGGTACGTTCTGCAGCCGCACCGTCGCTGCCCCTGTCGTCAGCCGGTCAGTCTCCGGTAACTGGCGGCGCTCCGGCTTCGAGAGGCCGTAGCCGTCGGCGAGGATCCTGAGTCGTCTGGCGACGTCCGTGGCCGCGGACGGAGACCCCGTCCCCCGATAGTGCATGGGGACCCAGTAGCGGGCGGCCATGGCGAGATCCCACACGGGGCGGCCGGGAGCGGCCATGTCGAAGTCGATGAGTGCGACCGCACGCCCGCCACGGAACACCACGTTTCCGGGACACACGTCGTTGTGGCAGAGGATCGCCCCGCCCTCCGGGTCGGAGAGCAGATGCGGCCACCGCGCGCTCGCGTCGAACGAAACGGCCGCGCTCACCTCGTGCAAGCGCCGCAGCAGACTCCCCACCGACGCCAGCGCGGATTCCGTCATCGCGTCGTCCGTGTGCGGCGACAGCGGAATGTCGCCGGGGAGGAACGTCAGCTGCTCGCGACCGGTGCCGGTGAGGGCGAGGGGGACGGGAGCGCCGTCGAAGCCGTGTGCTCTGAGGGCGAGGAGGTGGGCGTGGAGGGCCTGCGCGGTGGAGGGCGCGGGGCGCTCGACCACCGCGCCGCGCCGGATGACGGCGCCGGCGTTCGCCATGCCGCCCGTGAGCATCTCGCGTTCGGTCGCGTCGCGTTCGGTGTCCACGGCGCTCAGGCTGCCGCCGGGCTCGTCCCTCCACCCGGCGCGGGATTCGCGAAGGTTTTTCCATCCGCCTGCATCCAAGATCGATCCCCCAGCGGAATAAGAGGGGGAAGGGCGGCCACAGGGTCGCCCCCGAGCAAGGAGAACACAGTGCGTAAGACTCTTTCCCTCGGCGTCGTCGCCGGTGCGGTGCTCGCCCTGGGCTTCGTGGCCCCCGCGTCCGCCGCCACCGGCAACGCGCAGCTGTCGGTGCTGCACGGCATCCCCGACACCCCCGTCGACGTGTACGTCAACGGCGACCTCACGCTGGACGACTTCCAGCCCGGCGACCTGGCCGGACCCCTCGAGCTTCCCGCCGGCGACTACGAGGTGGCGTTGACGGCACCGGATGCTGCCGACGCGAGCTCTCCGGTGCTCGGACCGGCCACCGTGACGCTGGCCGCCGGCGGCAACTACACCGCGGTCGCGCACCTCAGCGCCACGGGTGACCCGACCCTGACCCCCTACCAGAACGACGTCGCACCCCTCGGCGCCGGTGAGGGACGCCTGACGGTGCGTCACGACGCTGCGGCCCCCGCGGTGGATGTGCTGGCCGGAGGCGCGCCGGTGATCGAAGGCCTCACCAACCCGGGGGAGTCCACGCTGACCCTGCCGGCCGGTGTGATCTCGGCCTCCGTGGCCGCCGCGGGCACCACCGACCCGGTGATCGGCCCGGCCGACGTGGACGTGCGCGAAGGCGCCCTCACGATCGTGTACGCGTGGGGCAGCCTGGAAGACGGCAACCTCGCACTGGCCACGCAGACGATCGAAGGCCTGCACTCCAACCCCTCGGGCGTGCCCTCGGGTTCGGGTGGACAGCTCGCCGCGCGTGACGCCGGTGCCCAGTCGCTCGTCCTGGCCGGTGGTATCGCGCTGGCGGCAGTGGCCGCGTTCGCCACGACTCGCGTGGTGCGCTCCTCCCGCTCGACGCGGTGATGTCACTTCCCCTCCGGGCGATCGCGGCGGCTGGTGCCGCCGTCGCGATCGCCCTCGGCCTGGCGGCGTGCGGTGCTTCGGCACCGCCCGCCGCCGGTCCGTCCCCCACGGCGTCACCGGCCCTCCCCTCGCCGACCCCCACGGCAGTGGTTGAGGTGCCGGTGACGCCGGCCACCCCCGCCCCGGCCCGGGCGACCGCCGTACCCGTGGCGGTATCGGTACCCGCGGTCGGGGTGGAGGTGCCGGTCGTTCCGGTGGGCGTCGATGGGAACGGTGCGATGGAGCTCCCGGTCGATCCGGCGGTGGCGGGCTGGTACGAATACGGCGCCGACCCCGCGAGTCCTCAGGGACGCACCGTCATCTCCGCGCACGTGGACGCGCCGGACTATCCGATCGGCCCCTTCAGCAGGCTGCGCGACCTGGCCCCCGGCGCGACGGTGCAGGTGCGGGATGCCGCGGGACAGGCGTTCGACTACGCCGTGACCGAGGTGACCTACTACCGCAAGACCGACCTTCCCGTCGCCGAGCTGTTCGCCCGCGACGGTGCACCCGCGCTGGTCCTGATCACGTGCGGCGGCGCATTCGACGCCTCAGTGGGGCGGTACGAAGATAACGTAGTCGTCATCGCTTCCCCCACGGGGTGAGTGGACATGCTCCAGGCGCAGACGAAAGAGGCACGGGTGCCCGACGAGGACGAACTCGACGTGGCCGGTCGTTTCCAGGCGGGCGATGAGCGCGCCCTGGAAGCGATCTACCGGCGGTGGTCGCCCCTGGTGTTCACTCTCGCCCTGCGCGCGCTGGGCGACCGCGGCGACGCCGAGGACGCGACGCAGCGCACGTTCGTCTCGGCCTGGAACTCCCGCGCGTCCTTCGACCCCGAGCGCGCCCGCCTCTCCACCTGGCTGGTCGCCATCGCCAAGCACCGCATCGCCGACGTGCGCGAGGCGCGCGCGCGTGTCGCCGCCGCGCAGGAGGAGCTGCAGCGCCTCACCGATCCCGAGGCGCTCGTGGTGCCCGAGATCGACCTGGGCGACCGCCTGCTCCTCGCCGACGAGATCGAGCGCCTGGAACCGGATGCGCGCGCCGTCATCCGATTGGCGTTCTACGACGATCTGACCCACGATCAGATCGCACACCGACTTCGCCTGCCGCTGGGCACCGTGAAGAGTCATATCCGCCGAAGTCTCACCCGCCTACGACGCCGATTGGAGGTCAGTCATGTCGCACCTTGACCCGGAACGGCTGGCGCTGCTGGCGATCGGCGAAAGCGCCGCGGACGGCGAGCGGTCGCACCTCGAGGACTGCCCCGTGTGCGCAACGGAGCTCGAGGAGCTGGCGTTCGCCGTGTCGGTCGGGCGCGCCACCGTCGATGTCGGCGAGTGGGAGACGCCTCCGGAGCGGGTGTGGGAGGGAATCCTCGCCGACATCTCGCACCCCGAGCCGGACCCGCCCGCGGAGCCTTCCGCGCGTGCCGCCGCCCCCTCCGCGTCGCCGGCCGCACCCTCCCCACCACCGACAGACCCGCCGGCAGCCGGACCGTCGTCCCGCGCCGCAGGCACCGGGTCGCCCCCCGCTGCCCCGCGGGGGCGCACGCGGATGCTGTTCACCCTCGCCGCGAGCGTTGCCCTGCTGCTGGTCATCGTCGGCATCGGGGTGGCGGTGCGCCCGGCCCAGCCGGTCGAGGTGGCGGCAGCGTCGCTGGACGCGTTCCCGGCGCACCCCGGCGCCCGCGGCTCGGCGACGGTGATCGAGACGGATGACCGCGAACGGGTCGTGCGCGTGACGCTGGACGCCGACGCCGACACGGGCGACGGGGCTCGGGAGGTGTGGCTCATCACGGCCGATGCCACCGCGCTGGTCAGCCTCGGCACGCTCGAAGGCAGCGAGGGCACCTTCCCGATCCCGCCCGACATCGACATCGACGAGTACGTGCTCGTGGACGTGTCGCTGGAGCCTGCGGACGGCGATCCGCAGCACTCCGGCGACTCGATCGTCCGCGGCGAGCTGCGTGCGGCCTGACGCAGCCGCGCACCGATCGGGGAGGGCGGCGGCAGACCCGTAGCATCGTGCGGGTGAGCGAGCACGCGCGACCAGACCGACCCCGCTCGATCCCGCTCTGGGTGGCCGTGGCTGCGGCCGTGGTCGTGGGTGTGCTGACCGCCGTGCAGGCCCGCGTCAACGGATCGCTGGGCGAGGCGATCGACGACGGCTACACCGCCGCGGTGATCTCCTTCGGTTCCGGTCTGGTCGTGCTGCTCGCCGTCACGGTGGCCCTGCCTTCCGGGCGGGCCGGCCTCTCACGCCTGGTCCGCGGCATCCGCGGAGGCGTCGTGCCGCTGTGGATGCTGCTGGGCGGGCTCGCGGGGGCCCTCACCGTCGCGACCCAGGGGCTCACGGTCGCCACGATCGGCGTAGCTCTGTTCACCGTCGGCGTGGTGGCCGGGCAGACTCTCAACGGGCTGCTCCTCGACCGGATCGGGTACGGGCCCGGGGGAGTGGTGGCCGTGACCGTGCCGCGCGTGGTGGGCGGCGCGCTCGCGGTGACGGGTGTCATCGTCTGCGTCGTGGGGGTCTCCGTCGCTCCGCCGCCGTGGATGCTGGTGCTGCCGGTGCTCGCGGGGGCGGGAATCGCGTGGCAGCAGGGGACGAACGGGCGACTGGGGCAGCGCGTGGGCAGCCCCCTCACGGCCACGCTCGTGAACTTCGCCGGCGGCACGGTGGTGCTCGGCCTCGCCGCGGCGGTGCACATCTCGTCCACCGGAGCGCCGCGCACGCTGCTGGTGGATCCGTGGCTCTACCTCGGCGGCGTGATCGGGGTGATCTACATCTTCCTGTCGGCGGCGATCGTGCGCGTCACGGGCGTGCTGCTGCTCGGCCTCGGCTCCGTCGTGGGGCTCCTGGGCATGTCCGTCGCCCTCGACGCGATGTGGCCCGCGCCCTCGGGGCCCCCGCTGCCGGTCGCGCTCGCCGCCGTCGCGATCGCCCTCGCCGGTGTCGCGATCGTCGTCGTCCGACGCCGCCGGCGACCTTCGGGCGGTTAGAGCGCGGTCGAACCGTCCGTCGCGCCGTCGCCGCCACCCTTCTTCGAGCCCCGGCCGCGCTTGTCGGGCATGCGGCTCAGGTGCGCCGCCGCATCCACGCCCTTGCGCGCTCCGCCGCGTTCGGTCTCCGGCTTGCCGCCGACGTAGAGCCAGCCCAGCAGCGCCTCGTCCTTGCCCAGCCCGTGCGCCTTGGCGACCGCCTTGCTGCGGGTGTAGTGCCCCGTGCGCCAGATGACCCCCCAGCCGGCTTCGTCCAGCAGCAGACTCAGCGTGTGCGCGACACCGGCCGCAACCGCCTCCTGCTCCCAGTGCGGCACCTTGTCGCTCTTGCGGTAGCTGACCACGATCGCCAGGAGCAGCGGCGCGCGCAGCGGCTTGGTCGAGCTGCCGTCCTGGCCGAGCGCCTTGTGGATGGCGCGGCCCAGCCGCTCGCGATCCGCGCCGCGCAACTCGATGAGCCGCCACGGGCGCAGCGACGAATGGTCCGCCACCCGCCCTGCGGCCGACACCAGCGTTTCGAGCTCGGATCGCGCGGGCGCCTCGTCGGTGACACGCGACCACGACCGGCGCGCCCTGACCGCCTCGAGCGCGGGGCGCCCGCGCTCGGGCGATCCGGCGGCCGCGTCGGCGGTGGGTGAAGACGGCTCGGGGACGGTCACGCCTCGGACTCGGGGGAGAACTCCAGCGCAAGGGAGTTCATGCAGTAGCGGTCGCCGGTGGGCGTGCCGAAGCCGTCGGGGAAGACGTGGCCGAGGTGGGAGCCGCAGTTCGCGCAGCGCACTTCGGTGCGGACCATGCCGTGGCTGCGGTCTTCGATGAGCTCGACGGCCTCGGGGCGCACCGACTCGTAGAAGCTCGGCCAGCCGCAGTGCGAATCGAACTTCGTGCCGCTCTGGAACAGTTCGGCGCCGCACGCGGCGCACGTGTACAGGCCGGCGCGCTCCTCGGACAGGAGTTGGCCGCTCCACGCCGGCTCCGTGCCGGCCTGGCGCAGCACGGCGTACTGCTGGGGGTCCAGCTCAGCACGCCACTGCTCGTCGGTCTTGTCAACGGAATAGCTCATGGGGGTCTTCCTCTCCTCCTCCATTCAACCCGAACCGGCGGCACGCCCGGCCCGTGGCGACGGATAATGCCGGAGTGGGCACGCCTGAATCCGACGCCGTCATCGCCCGCTACGCCCGCTTCGCGCGCGACGAGGCGCCGGGCCGCTCGACGCTGTACGCCGAATGGGCCGCGGGGGTCGCGGCGGACCCCGCGACGGCTCGGATCCTCACCCGGATCCCGGAGACCCATCGGCAACCGCCGCTCGTCTTCGCCGTCACGCGGATGCTGGGTGCCCCCGAAGCCGGATTCCCGCGGTGGGCGGCCTGGCTGAGGGCGCACGCCGACGAGGTCGTCGCCGAGTGCGCTGCCCGCCTCATCCAGACGAACGAGCCGTTGCGCTGCGCGGCCCTCCTGCCCGCCCTGAGCCTCATCGAGGGTCCGATCGCGCTGCTGGAGCTGGGCGCCAGCGCCGGGCTGTGCCTGTACCCCGACCGCTATTCCTACCGGTACGACACCGGCGCAGACCTGCGCCGGATCGACCCGGCCACGGGTCGGGCGCCGGTGGTGCTGCGCAGCAGGCTGACGGGCGACCCTGCGCTGCGGATGCCGGATGTGGTGTGGCGGGCGGGGATCGACCTCGAACCGCTCGATGCCCGCGATCCCCGGGATCGCGCGTGGCTGACCGGTCTCGTGTGGCCGGGTGAGGAGGGGCGGCGTGAGCGCGTGGAGGCCGCCCTGGCGGTGGCGGCAGCCGATCCGCCGCTGCTGATCGCCGGCGACGCCGCCGACGCGCTCGCCGCGGTCGCCGCTCGTGCGCCGCGGGAGGCCACCCTCGTGGTCACCACCCCGGGGGTGCTCGCGCACATCCCGCGCGCCCGGCGAAGTGCCGTGATCGAGGCCGCGAGGGCCGCGGGCCGGTGGATCACGATCGATGAGCCGGGATTGCACGAGGGATGGTCGGCTGTTCCGAGCACGTGGCCGGGGGGATTCGCCCTCGCGCTGGACGGCGACATCCTGGCGGCGGTGGATCCACTCGGCGCGTCCGTGGAGTGGCTCCCGGGCGGAGGGCGTGACCGGCCTTAGCGTGAGGGAGTGCCCCTCTCCGACCGCGACCGCGCGCTGCTCGCCTTCGAAGCGGAGTGGCGCCGCCACGGTGGTGCGAAGGAGGAGGCGATCCGTGCCGAATTCGCGATGCCCCCCGCGCGGTACTACCAGCTGCTGGGCCGCCTGATCGACACCGCCGAAGCGCTCGAGCACGATCCGCTGCTCGTGCGGCGCCTGCGGCGGCTCCGCGACGAGCGCGCCGCCACCCGGGCCGCCCGCGCCGGCGTTCGCTGATCGTCCGGAACCGCCCGGTAACATCGGGGGGTGGCTCGAACGACGTATCCGCGCGACCGTTTCGACGACCTCGCCCCCAGCACGGGCCGCGTCGGCGCCCATCGTGCCGAGAACCCGCGCATGCGCGGGGGGATGGTGTTCCTGTGGGCGGCCGTGGCCACCGTCGTGCTCGTGGCGGCCGGCATCTTCGGCTCCCTCGTGATGTCGGGGCGCATCTCGCTGGCACCGGAACCCGTGCCCACCACTGAGCCGGTCCCTGTCGTCGAGCCCGTCGTCGACACCACCTTTCCCGTGCTAGTGCTCAACGCGACACCGCAGGAAGGGTTGGCCACGCAGGTTCGCGAAGACGTGATCGCCGCCGGCTGGTCGGCGGATGCGGTCACCGCGGGCGCGGCCGGAGCCACCGACTTCCCCACCACCACCGTCTACTACGCCATCGAAGACGACGAGGCGGCCGCGCTGGGCCTGGCCGAGACCATCGGCGGTGCCGAGATCGCGCTGAGCGACCAGTATCTGCCGCCGGACGACCCCGAGACCGAAGACGATGACGCGAGGCGTCAGCTCACCGTGGTGATCGGACTGGACCGGGCAGAAACCCCCGCTGCGTGAGCTGCCGGCCCCGTGTTTCCGGGCGGTAAACACTTCGATGCGGGCGTGTCAATACTCGGCCCACCGGGGCCTGTGCCCTTGTGCGCCGTGGAACGATGACGTCGTCCCACAGCATCAGGAGAAGAGCAATGGCCCAGGGCACCGTCAAATGGTTCAACGCCGAGAAGGGTTTCGGCTTCATCACTTCCGGCGACGGAGAGGACGTCTTCGTCCACTACTCCAATATCGACATGACCGGCTTCCGGGTCCTGGAGGAGGGGCAGGCGGTCGAGTTCACCGTCGGCACCGGCCAGAAGGGCCCCCAGGCCGAGGCGGTCCGCGTCCTCTGACGCCACCCGCGCACGCCTCACACGAAGGCGGCATCCCGCGGTGACTCGCACGGGCGAAGACGCCCCGAGTCACGGCGGGATGCCGCCTTCCGTGCATTCCGGCAGGGCCGGGCGACGCGACGCGCGGCACGGACCGCAGCTTGCACTCGCATGGGTCGAGTGCCAGAATGGCTTAGCACTCGTCTTTGTGGAGTGCTAACAGACTGACAGCCCCCATCCGGGAGGGACATCACACATATGGCAAAGATCATCGCTTTCGACGAGGAGGCCCGCCGTGGCCTCGAGCGCGGTCTCAACATCCTGGCCGACGCCGTCAAGGTGACCCTGGGCCCCCGCGGTCGCAACGTCGTGCTCGAGAAGAAGTGGGGCGCCCCCACGATCACGAACGACGGCGTTTCGATCGCCAAGGAGATCGAGCTCGACGACCCCTACGAGAAGATCGGCGCTGAGCTGGTCAAGGAGGTCGCCAAGAAGACCGACGACGTCGCCGGTGACGGAACCACCACCGCGACCGTTCTCGCCCAGGCGCTCGTGCGCGAAGGTCTGCGCAACGTCGCAGCCGGCGCGGACCCCATTTCGCTGAAGAAGGGCATCGAGAAGGCCGTCAAGGCCATCACCGACCAGCTCCTCGCCGGCGCCAAGGAGGTCGAGTCGAAGGAGCAGATCGCTGCCACGGCATCGATCTCCGCCGCGGACCCCGCGATCGGCGAGCTCATCGCCGAGGCGATCGACAAGGTCGGCAAGGAGGGTGTGGTCACCGTCGAGGAGTCCAACACCTTCGGCACCGAGCTCGAGCTCACCGAGGGCATGCGTTTCGACAAGGGCTACATCAACCCTTACTTCGTGACCGACCCGGAGCGTCAGGAAGCGGTCTTCGAAGACCCCTACATCCTGATCGCGAACCAGAAGATCTCGAACATCAAGGACCTGCTGCCGATCGTCGACAAGGTGATCCAGGAGGGCAAGGAGCTCCTCATCATCGCTGAGGACGTCGAGGGCGAGGCTCTCGCAACTCTCGTGCTCAACAAGATCCGCGGCATCTTCAAGTCGGTCGCCGTCAAGGCTCCCGGCTTCGGCGACCGTCGCAAGGCGCAGCTGCAGGACATCGCGATCCTCACCGGCGGCCAGGTCATCACCGAAGAGGTCGGCCTCAAGCTCGAGAACGCCACGGTCGACCTGCTCGGTCGTGCGCGCAAGGTCATCATCACCAAGGACGAGACCACCATCGTCGAAGGTGCCGGTGACACGGCTCAGATCGAGGGTCGCGTGACCCAGATCCGCCGCGAGATCGAGAACACCGACAGCGACTACGACCGCGAGAAGCTCCAGGAGCGTCTCGCCAAGCTCGCCGGCGGCGTCGCCGTCATCAAGGCGGGTGCGGCCACCGAGGTGGAGCTCAAGGAGCGCAAGCACCGCATCGAGGACGCCGTTCGCAACGCGAAGGCGGCCGTCGAGGAGGGCATCGTCCCCGGTGGTGGCGTCGCGCTCATCCAGGCCGGCAAGATCGCGTTCGCGACCCTGTCGCTGGAAGGCGACGAGGCGACCGGCGCGAACATCGTCCGCGTCGCGATCGAGGCTCCGCTGAAGCAGATCGCTCTCAACGCGGGCATGGAGCCCGGTGTCGTCGCGAACAAGGTTGCTGAGCTCGAAGCCGGATGGGGTCTCAACGCCGCCACCGGTGAGTACGGTGACCTGTTCGCACAGGGCATCATCGACCCGGCCAAGGTCACCCGCTCGGCGCTGCAGAACGCGGCGTCCATCGCCGGCCTGTTCCTCACCACCGAGGCGGTCGTCGCCGAGAAGCCCGAGAAGGCTTCGGCGGCTCCGGCCGACCCGACCGGCGGCATGGACTTCTGAGTCCGATCCGCGTCTGACGCACAGAAGGGCCCCCTCTGCGGAGGGGGCCCTTCTGCCGTTCGCGGACGCTTCGACAGGCTGAGCGGTGGTCAGCGGAAGAGGCTCGTGCTGGCCTGTTCCACCTCGGCGTACTGGCGCCCGGCGACGGTCAGCGCGCCGTCGATCTCGGCCAGCGCCGCGGCGACCTCGCGCTGCGTCGCCCGCCATCTCTCCACGACGCCGGAGAACGCCGCTGACGCAGCGCCCGTCCACGACCCCTGAAGCTGCGTGAGCTGCGACAGCAGCGCGGCGGATTCGCTCTCCAAGCGGTCGACGGTCGCGCGGATCGCGCCCGAGGCGGTGAAGACGGCATCACTGTCGACGGAGAAGACGGCCATGGGAGGCTCCTTTCGATTACGTGCCGCCACACTAGGGCGATGCCGTGCGCGGGCGAGGACGGTGCGCCGTCGTGGTGCACACGCCGACGAAAGGGCGCCCTGTGGAGGAGACTCAGCGCTGGCGGGGCAGCGGGCGGGTGTCGGCGACCTCGTCGGCGGAGGGCGGCGCGAGGGGCAGCGCGACGCGGAAGGTGGCCCCGCCGCCGGGTGTGTCGCGCACCGACACGGTGCCGTGCAGGGCCTGGACGATCGATGCGACGATCGACAGGCCCAGCCCCGAGCCGCCGGTCTCCCGCGCCCGTGAGGTGTCGGCGCGCCAGAACCGCTGGAAGATCTGATCGCGGATCTGCTCCGGGATGCCCTCGCCGTGATCGATGACCTCGATCCATCCGGTCTCGTCGTCGGCGGAGACTCCGACGCGCAGGCCGATGGGGGAGTCCTCCCGGTGAAGCGGCGCGCGTTGCCCAGCAGATTGGCCACGACCTGCCGGATGCGGTTCTCGTCCCCCAGCACGATGGGCTCGAGCGGCGCCGTGCGCACTGCCGCGGTCGCCGGGGCAGTGGGCGCCTCGGCGGTGTCATCGGCCTCGCCGGCGCGGGGGCGTCGTCGCAGGCGGGAGAGCGTCGCTCCGGCCAGGGCGATGGCGGAGGTGGCGGAGGTCGTGCGGCGACGCGGCTCGTCCGTCCCGCCGGAGCCGCCCTCCTCGAGCGGTTCGACGGGCGGGTCGACGGTGATCGACATGGTCACGCGCGGCCCTCCGTACGCCGACGTGTCCTCGACGGTCACTTCGCGCTGCGGCGACGCCGCCCGCAGGTCGAGGGCGGCGTCGCGGGCGATCGGGCGCAGATCCACCGGCTGGATCACCACGCCCCGCTGCTCGTCGAGCCGCGCCAGCGCCAGGAGGTCCTCCACGAGCACCCCCATGCGGATCGCCTCCTTCTCGATGCGCTCCATCGACTGCGCGACCTCCTCGTCGCCGCGGATGGCGCCCATGCGGTACAGCTCGGCGTAGCCCCGGACGGTCACCAGCGGCGTGCGCAGCTCATGGCTGGCGTCGCCGATGAACCGCCGCATCTGCCCGACGGTCGCGTCGCGCTGGCGGATGGCGGCATCCACCCGATCGAGCATCGTGTTGATGGCGGTCTTGAGCCGCCCGACCTCGGTGCCGGGGACCACATCCGACATCCGCTGGCTGAAGTCTCCTCCCGCGATCGCCATCGCGGTGGCCTCGACCTGACCGAGGCCACGGAAGGTCAACGTCACGAGCCAGCGCGTGAGCAGAGCGCTGGCGATGAGGATGAGGAGGGCCAGGATGCTGTAGATGCCGACGTAGGCGGCCACGACCCGCTCGGTGGGGCCGAGCGACACGGCGACCATCTGCGTGTACAGCGCGCTGACGCCGTCGACGGCCAGCACGTCGACGGCGGCATGGAACGGCGGCCCGGTGCCGCTGCTCTGCAGCTCGAAGGGCGTGAGGCCGCGCAGCTGAGTGTCCTGCAGCGTGTAGGTCGAAGGGAACTCCGGCGGGGCGGTCGTACCGTCGCCGCCCGCCGCGATGAGGAACTGGCCGGTCGGGTCGTAGATGGCCACGAAGATGTCGGTCGGGGCCGCCTCCTCGTCCTCGCTGAAGCGCAGCGTGCCGCCGGTGTTCTGAACGTCGAGCACCGAGAGCGCGGCATCCGACGACGCCAGCTGCCGCAGTGAGTCGTCCACCGAGGCTGTCAGCGTGGTGCGCAGGAACGCCATGGTGCCGAATCCGGCGGCGACCAGGCCGATGGCGAGCAGGCCCACGGTCACGCCGGTCACCTTGGCGCGCAGGCTGAGCCCGCGCCACCATCCGGTGACGGCGTCGTTGTGGTGGGACAGGAGGTCTTCTTCCGTCGGGTCGCTCAGGCGGTCTTGCCGGCCTTGAGCATGTAGCCGAAGCCGCGCTTGGTCTGGATGAGGGGCTCGGAGGAATGCGGATCGATCTTGCGGCGCAGATAGGAGATGTAGCTCTCCACGATGCCGGCGTCGCCGTTGAAGTCGTACTCCCACACGTGGTCGAGGATCTGCGCCTTGGACAGCACCCGGTTCGGGTTGAGCATGAGGTAGCGCAGCAGCTTGAACTCCGTCGGGCTGAGGTCGATCGAGACGTCCCCGACGGTGACGTCGTGGGTGTCCTGATCCATCGTGAGCTCACCGGCGCGGATCACCGACTCCTCGTCGGTCTGCATCGTGCGGCGCAGGATCGCCTGGATGCGTGCGACGATCTCGTCGAGGCTGAACGGCTTGGTGACGTAGTCGTCGCCGCCGGCGTTGAGGCCGGTGATCTTGTCCTCGGTCTCGTCCTTGGCCGTGAGGAAGAGGATCGGCGCCGTGTACCCGGCGCCGCGCAGGCGCTTGGTGACGCTGAACCCGTTCATGTCCGGCAGCATCACATCCAGCACGATGAGGTCGGGCTCCTCCTCGAGGACGGCGGAGATGGTCTGCGCGCCGTTGGAGACGGCGCGGACCTGGAATCCGGCGAATCGGAGGCTCGTGACGAGCAGATCGCGGATGTTCGGTTCGTCGTCCACGACGAGGATGCGCGGTGCGGTCATGCCCTCATTATGGTCACGGAATCGCTGCGCTGTCTGGACGTGCGTCGGAGCGGCCGCCATACGGTATCGGCGCTGAGGGGTCTACGGGGCGAGTGCGGCGTCCACGGCGCGTGCGATGACCGCCTCCACCGGGGCCTCGGGGTCGACCGTCATGCGGTGCAGCAGCAACCCCTCCGCCATGGCCATGACGAACCGTGTCTGCTGCTCGGCCGGCGGGCCGCCCAGCTGCCGCAGGATCCCGCGGATCCACGCCTCGAAAGTGGCCCGCTGGTCGAGGAGCGGACGGGAGGTCTCGACGTCCGCCTCGATGAACAGGGCGTAGCGGGCCCGCGTGCGCAACGCCTGCGGGCCGGACTGCACCTCGATCATGCGGGCCAGTCCGCGGACGAGGTCGTCGCGTGTACTGATGCTCGGAAGGCCGGCGTCGCTGCGCTCCTCCGTGGCGATCCACTCGATCACGCCGGCTAAGAGCGCCGCCCGTGTGCGGAAGTGGTTCGACGTCGAGCCGGGCGGCAGCCCCGCCGCGGCATCCACCCGTCCGTGGGTGAGGGCGCGGATGCCCTCGCCTCCGACCAGCTCCACGGCGGCGTGCAGGGCTCGACGTCGGGTGCTGCTCACCCTCCGAGCGTACAACTATTTCTGTAGTGACAGATTACTAGAGATGTAGTAGTGTGCAGCGCACGTCGGGTTCCGCCGATCGGGGAGGGACCGTCGCGAGAGGAGTCGTGTCATGGATGCATCGCGCGTCGGTGAACAGTTCGCCGAGACCGCGTACTGGACTCCGCCCCTGCCGGAGGCGCGGGGGTTCGAGCACGCCGTCATCGAGACGCCGGGGCTGCGCAGCCACGTCGCCAGCATCGGGAAGGGGCCGCCCGTCCTCCTGCTGCACGGATTCCCTCAGCACTGGTGGCAGTGGCGGGAGATCGCGCCGGCGCTCGCGCAACGCGGCTACCGGGTCATCTGTCCCGACCTGCGCGGAGCCGGGTGGACATCGGCCGAGGATCCGCGCATCCGGCACGAGGCGCGGATGCATGACCTCACCGCCCTGCTCGATGTACTCGGAGTCGATCGGGCGCACCTCATGACCCACGACCTCGGCGCGATCACCGGGATGCACCTCGCGTACTCGTACCCCGAGCGCGTCCGGAGCCTCGTGCAACTGTCGGTTCCGCCGGGGTTCCTCCGGTTCACGCCGAAGATGATGCCCGCGTTCTCGCACTATCCGCCGCTGATCCTGCGCAGCCCCACGCGGTCGCTGCGGTGGCTGTTCGCGCCGCCGTACATCACCCGCCCGATGAGCGAGACGACTCTCGACGGGTACCTTCGCGTCGAGCAGCGTCCGGAGATCGGCCGCGCCACGCGCGCGGTGATGTTCGGCATGATCACCCCGGAGATCCCTCGCCTGGTCGGGACGCACTACAAGAAGAGAAGGCTGCAGCCCCCGACGCTCGTCGCCTTCGGGCGCCACGATCACCCGTTCGCCGAGCCGATGGTGCGCCGCATGTGCCGCGACCACGCACGGCATGCCGACCGGTTCCAACTGGCGTTCATCGACGGTGCCGCGCACTTCGTCACCGACGACGCGCCGGATGCCGTCATCGCGCTGGCCCTGGATTGGTTCGAGCGGGAGGGGGCGGAAGGGTAGGGCGCGAAGCGGGGGATGGCGCGGACACCAGTGGATCGGTCCCTCACCGGGCGTGCGGTCGAGTCAGCTGCTCAGCGCCGCGTTGACCGCGGCGGCGGAGTACTCCCGCTCCACCACGAGGGTGGCCAATCCGACGATCCCGG
Organism: Microbacterium lushaniae; assembly: GCF_008727775.1. Classification (NCBI taxonomy): domain Bacteria; kingdom Bacillati; phylum Actinomycetota; class Actinomycetes; order Micrococcales; family Microbacteriaceae; genus Microbacterium; species Microbacterium lushaniae. Next base: position 2,600,121 of record NZ_CP044232.1, on the reverse strand, counting down.
CATGCTCACCGAGCGTGGACTGGCTCACCGTGAGGTGGCGCGTCGCGCGCGGAAGTGAGCGCGGGTACAGCGTCTCGCGGACACCCGCCAGGAGAGGGGCGGATGCCAGCATCCCGCCCAGCACGACCTCTCCCGGGTTCAGCAGCGAGACCACCGTGGCCACGACTCCGCCGATCACGCGGCCGGCCGCCCTGGTGAGGGCCGCCGCATCCGGGTCTCCCGCGGCGAGGTAGGCCCCGACGTCGGAGCCCGACTCGGCGTTCTTGCCGAGAGCGGAGAGGGCCCGTGCCACGGCCCGTCCGGAGGCGACGGCGGCGAGGCAGCCGTGCGCGCCGCACTGGCACACCTCGTCGTCGTGGCCGGCGAGCTTGACGTGACCGATGTCTCCGGCGCCCCCATCGGTGCCCTGGTAGACCTGCCCGCCGATGACGATTCCGGCGCCGATACCGGAGGAGACCTTGATGAAGCACAGCGCGCGCGAGTCGGCGTGCGCGGCGCGCTGCTCGCCGAGTGCGGCGGCGTCGGCGTCGTTGGCCACGAGCACCGGTACGCCCAGCGCATCGCGCAGGTGGTCGGGGATCGGGTACGCGTCCCAGCCGGGCATGATGGGCGGCTGACTGGGGCGCCCGGTGTCGGGGTCGACGGGTCCGGGGATGCTGATCCCGATCGCGGCGACGCGTTCCAGTGGCGTCCGGGCGCCGGCGAGGACCCGCCGGGCCGTGGCGGCGATCTCGTCGAGCGTGCGGTCGGGGCCGTCGGCGATGGCGACCTCGATGCGCTCCTCGGCGATGAGGCGCCCGGCCAGATCGGTCAGAGCGACCATGGTGTGCGTCGTGTCCACCGCGGCGGTGAGCACAGTGGCCCGCGCGGAGTTGAACTCCAGCAGGCGCGAGGGGCGGCCGGAGGCGGGGCGCTCGGTCCCGTTCTCGACGATGAGGCCCGCCTCCAGCAGCGCGTCGATGCGAGTGGACACGGTCATCCGGGACAGGCCCGTGATCTCCAGCACGTCGCCCCGCGTGATCGCGCGGCCCGTACGGATGAGCTCCAGGACTTCGCCCGGTCCCGACATGGTGATCCCCTCGTTCGCCGTCTCGATCATATGCTTGACAGCTGATCGGATAATGCCTAGCTTCTATGCATATCTCGGGAGCGCTGGCATCCCGTCCGATGGCGCGAGGAGGCGCATCATGGCTCGACGTGCGACGGCAGTGGCCTGGGCGACGGTGGGAGCGGCGGCACTCGTGCTCTCCGGCTGCACCAGTTCCGGCGATGACGGCGGCGGAGGCGGCGGGGACGGGTTGACCTTCTGGCTGCAGGAGGATCTGCCAGACCGGGTGGCTGCCACGCAGGCGATCGTCGACGCCTTCACCGACGAGACCGGCGTCGAGGTCGAACTCGTCTCGGTCGCCGAAGACCAGTTCAGCCAGTTGATCACCTCCGCCGCGGCCGCCGGCGACCTGCCGGATGTCATCGGCGGGATCTCCCTCCCGCAGGTGCGCACGCTCTCCTCGAACGAGCTCGTCGACCCCGAGGCGGTCGGAGCCGTCATCGACGAACTGGACTCCGCCACCTTCTCCGAGCGTGCGCTGGAGCTCGTCTCCGACGGCGATGACCTGCTGGCCGTTCCGAGCGAGTCCTGGACGCAGATGCTGTTCTACCGCACGGATCTGTTCGAGGCCGCGGGTCTGGATGCGCCGGACTCGTACGACGCCATCCTCGAGGCCGCGCGCACCCTGGACACCCCCGACCTGGCCGGCTTCGTGGGAGCCACCGCCCCCGGTGATGCCTTCACCGAGCAGACGTTCGAGCAGATCGGGCTCGGCAACGGGTGCGAGCTGGTTTCAGAGGACGGCGAGGTCGAGCTGGATTCCGGACCGTGCGTGGATGCCTTCGCCTTCTACGGGGAGCTGACCAGCGACTACTCCGTTCCGGGCGCGCAGGACGTCGACACCACCCGCGCCACCTACTTCGCCGGCGACGCCGCCATGTTCATCTGGTCCAGCTTCGTGCTGGACGAGCTCGCGGGACTGCGGGAGGACGCCAAGCCCTCGTGCCCGGAGTGCGCGGCCGATCCGGCGTTCCTCGCCGCCAACACGGGCGTCGTGACCTCCATCGCCGGCCCCGACTCCGACACACCGGCGCAGTTCGGCGAGATCACATCGTGGACCGTGACGGCGGGAGCCAACACCGAGGATGCCCAGTCGTTCATCCAGTACATGATGAGCGACGGCTACGAGGACTGGATCGCCATCGCTCCGGAGGGCAAGGTGCCGGTGCGCACCGGGACCCCGGAGGAGCCCACCGTGTTCTCGGACGCATGGGCGACCCTGCCCGCCGGCGTGGACACCAAGGCTCCGCTGTCCGACTTCTACACGCCGGACGTGCTCGAGGCCGTCGCCGCGGGCCCCGAAGACCTGGCGCGGTGGGGGATCACGCAGGGCCAGGGCGACCTCCTCGGTGCGCTGCAGGGGGAGCTCCCCGTCGCGACGGCCGTCAGCGAGGTCTCGCAGGGCGCCGACCCAGCTACCGCCGCCGAGCAGGCCGCGGAGGCGGTGCGGTCCATCGCGGAGTCACTCCAGTGACGCAGCTCGCCGGCGGGACGGGTCTGACCGGCCCGGCCCCCGCCTCGGGGCCGGCCGCATCGCGCGGGCCGGTGCGAGCGGGCCGGACGCGTCGGAGTCGCGAGGAGAACCGGGCGGGGCTCCTGCTGATCTCACCGACGGTCATCATCGTCGGCGTCGCGGTCATCCTTCCCATCCTGTGGGCCGTCGCCCTCGCCTTCCAGCGCGTGCGGCTCATCAACATCCGCGGTACCGGCTTCTTCGGCCAGTACACCCTCGACAACTTCGTCAACGTCCTCACCTCGCCCGGATTCCTGGGGGCGCTGTGGACGACGCTGGTGTACGCGGTGGGCGGCACGGTGCTGGCGATCGGCATCGGCCTCGTCGCCGCCCTCGCCCTGCGCAAGCCCTTCCGCGGCCGGGGGCTCATCCGTGCCGCACTCCTGCTTCCCTACGTGGCGCCCGTGGTCGCCGCCACATTCGTGTGGTCGACGCTGCTGAACCCCCAGTTCGGCCTGGTGAACTGGTTCGGCCGCACGGTGCTGGGGTGGGACGACCCGGTGGCGTTCCTGTCGCAGCGATCGCTGCCGGTGCCCTTCTTCGGCCTCCAGATCGACCTGCCGATCGCGCTGATCACCGTCATCTTCTTCGAGGCGTGGCGGTCGTTCCCCTTCGCCTTCCTCTTCCTCACCGCACGCCTGCAGGCCGTTCCGGGAGTACTGGATGAGGCAGCCCTCATCGACGGCGCCACCCCGACGCAGCGGTTCCGGCACATCCTGCTGCCACAGCTGCTCCCCACCATCGCCGTGCTGACCGTGCTGCGGTTCATCTGGACGTTCAACAACTTCGACGACATCTATCTCCTCACCGGCGGCGGCGCCGGCACGCAGGTGGTGTCGGTGCGGGTGTTCGACTACCTCACCGCCCGCGGTGACATCGGCTCCGCCGCGGCCCAGGCGCTGATCCTCGCACTCATCCTGGCGGTACTGGTGACGGTGTACCTGAAGCTGTTCGGCCGGCGGGAGGAGCAGGCATGACCACGTCGCTACTGGAGACGGCACCGCGCTCGGGCAACGCGCGTCGCGGTGTGGGCCGCGACCGGATCGAGAACGCGATCCTTCGGATCGTCCGGCCGATCGTCATCGTGCTGCTGCTGATCGTGGCGGTCTTCCCCTTCTACTACATGGTGCTGCTGAGCTTCCGGACCCTCGATTCGCTGCTGCAGGAACCGGGTGCCCTGTGGATCTCGCTCGACGAGTTCGACCTCTCCACGTACCTCGACATCCTGGCGCCGGTCTCCGCCGGCGGTCAGGGGTTCATCGAGTTCATGCGCAATTCGCTCCTGGTCGCCCTGGGGACGGTGGTGCTGTCGCTGCTGGTGGCGATCCCCGGCTCCTACGCCGTCAGCCGCCTCCGCTTCTTCGGCCACCGGCAGGTGTCGGCGCTGTTCCTGGCGGTGTACTTCTTCCCCAGCATCCTGCTCGCCGTGCCGCTGTTCGTGGTGTTCACCCAGATCGGGCTCCGCGGGTCTCTCCTCGGCCTGCTGATCGTGTACGTCTCGCAGGTCGTCGCCGTATCGATCTACACGCTGCGCAACTACTTCGCCACGATCCCCGTCTCCCTCGAGGAGGCCGCGGCGATCGACGGCTGCACGCGGCTGCAGACGATGCGGAAGATCAGCATCCCGCTGGCGATGCCGGCGATCGTCTCCAACGGGCTGTTCATCTTCATGATCGCGTGGAACGAGTTCCTTTTCGCGCTGCTGTTCCTCGTCGAACGGCGGGAGTCGTGGACGGTCTCGCTCGGGCTGTCCCAGCTGTCGGGGAGCATCGAGGTGCCCACCACCGTGCTCATGGCCGGTTCGGTCATCCTCACCCTGCCGATCGTGATCCTCTTCTTCGCCTCCGAGCGTCTCCTGGTGGGCGGCCTCACGGCGGGCGCCGAAAAGGGCTGACGGCCCCGATCGGAAGGAAGGCGCAGCTCGGTGCCCCACATCGTCCAATTCGCCGGCCCTGGGCGGGTCGAGCTCGTCGATACCGCTCCCGCGCCGCTCGTGCCCGGCGGCGCGCGCGTGGCGACGTGGTACTCGGGCATCTCCGCCGGCACCGAGCTCACCGCCTACCGCGGCACCAACCCGTACCTCACCTCGACGTGGGACCCGGTGCGGCGCATCTTCGTGCCGGGGGAGCCGAGCTTCGCGTACCCCGTGCAGGGGTGGGGGTACTCCGAGGTGGGGCAGGTCGTGGAGATCGCCGACGACGTCACCGACGTGGCCGTCGGCGATGTGGTCCACGGCATGTGGGGGCACCGCAGCGACGCCGTCGTGCCCGCCCGCGCCCTCGCGGGGCGGATGCTGCCGCCGGGCGCCGACGCGATCCTGGGCACGTTCGCCCGGGTGGGCGCGATCGCGCTGAACGCGGTGCTGGCCGCCGACGTGCGGCTGGGGGAGAGCGTCGCGATCTTCGGGCAGGGGGTGATCGGGCTGCTCGCGACGCGCCTGGCGACCGCGGCCGGCGGGCATGTCCTCGCCGTCGACACCCAACCGGCCCGCCTGGCGATGGCCGAGCGCTTCGGTGCCGCCGAGGTGGTCGACGCACGCGACCCCCGGGGCGGCGGCGCGGTCGTGCGCGAGCGCACGAACGGCGGCGCGGACAGCGCCATCGAGCTGTCCGGCTCGGACCGCGCCCTGCACGAGGCGGTGCGTTCGGTGATCGCCGAGGGCGTGGTGGCGGCATCCGGCTTCTATCAGGGCGGCGCGGAGCACCTGCGGCTGGGGGAGGAGTTCCACCACAACCGCGTCCGCCTCGTCGCGAGCCAGATCTCGGGCGTGCCGGTCGGGCTCGGCGGACGATGGAACCAGGACCGCCTCGTGCGCACCGTCATGGACCTGATCCTGTCCGGACGCGTGGATGCGGCGGCCCTCGTGACCGACGTCGTCGACGCGGCAGAGGTCGCGACGGTGTTCGCGCGCCTGGACCGGGGCGACTCGGGCATCCTGCAGGCGATCCTGCGGTTCGAGGCGGCCCCGGAGCGGACGGCATGATCCCCGACCACCGCCCGCACGTGCCCCCCGGCCCGCCCGGGGTGGGTCTCATCGGTGCGGGCGCCATCGCCCGCAGCGCGCACCTGCCCGCCTACGCCCGCTGGGGCATCCCGGTGGTGGCCATCGCGTCGCGCACCGCCTCATCGGCGCGGGCGCTGGCGGCGGAGTTCGGCGTCGCCACGGTGCACGATCGTGTCGAAGACCTGCTGGCCGACCCCGCCGTCGCCGTGGTGGACATCGCCACCGGCCCGCGCGGACGCGTCGACCTCATCGCCGCCGCCGTGGCGGCCGGAAAGCACGTGCTCGCCCAGAAGCCCCTCGTCCTGGAGCCGGACGAGGCCGACCGGCTCGAGGGGGTGCTCGCGCTGGCCTCGGCCCGCGGCATCCGGGTGGCCGGGAACATGAACGCCCGCTGGGCGCCGCCGTGGCGCGTGGCGACACTGCTGGTGCGTGCCGGCGAGATCGGGGAGATCGTCGGGGTGACGCACCTGCACGACAAGCCGCTGCCCCCGCTGGCGGGGACGCCGTTCGACGACGTGCCGCACATGCTGGTGAGCGATTACCTCGCGCACTGGATCGACATCTCGCGCTGCTGGCTGGAGGGATCGCGCGTCGTGTCGGTGTCCGCTCACGATTCGCGCGTGCCCGGCCAGCCGGCGGATGCGAGGAACCCGTGGCAGGCCGGCATCCACATCGCCGTCTCCTCCGGCGCCACCGCCGCCGTGCGGGTCGTCGGCGACGCCCGCACGCGCTCGGGCGGGTGCCCGTTCTGGATCCACGGCACAGAGGGCACCATCCGCGGCAGCGTGCTGCGCGGCAGCGACCACGTCGAACTCGAGCGCGGGGACGAGCGGGTGCGCATCGATGCCGAGGGCGAGTGGTTCACCGACGGGTTCGCCGGAGCGATGGGCGAACTGCTGACCGCGGTGGCCGAGGACCGGGAACCGGAGAACGCCGCCGCCCACGTGCTCGTGTCGGCGCGGCTGGGGATGGCCGCGTCGGCGTCGGCGGAGAACGGCGGCGTGCCCGAGCGGCCGGCCGGTCTGGAGCTGACGCGTTCGGCCGTGCCAGAGGAGACGAGCCGGTGATCGAGGTCGACGAGGTCGCCGTCGGGCCCCGTGCGCGCGTGTACGGGGAGGGGTGGCAGAGCTGGAGCCCGACCACGTGGTACGGCGCCGCCGATGAGATCCACCGCCCGGCCGAGCGCTGGCAGCACCTCATGCGGTTCCGGCCCGGTGCCGCCGTCCCCGACGACGCGGTCCAGGGCGAGGGACTGCTCGTGGTGGACCCCGGCGACGGCGCCGCCGTGCGCACGTACGGCGTGACGGATGCCTCGGCGGAGGTGCCCTCCATCCGGGCGCGATGGCGGGACGGGCGCGTGGCGGTCTCGGCCACCGGGCCGGTCGCATCATGGACGACCCCCGCGGGCGGCGCCGACGCGGGTATCGACGCCCTCCGTGCCTTCGGCGACCGCATCGGCCGGGCCGCAGGCGCGCGGGCGGCGGCAGCGGTCCCGCGCGTGTGGTGCAGCTGGTACCGGTACTTCGAGGACGTGACCGCCGCCGACGTGCGCGAGAACCTCCACGACCTGCGCGCGCACGCACTTCCCGTCGACGTCGTGCAGATCGACGACGGCTGGAGCCGGGGCACGGGGGAGTGGACGGCGGAGGACGAGAGGTTCGGGTCCGTCGCCGACGCCGCGGCCGAGATCCGCGACGCCGGGCGACGGCCCGGCCTGTGGCTGGCCCCGTTCGTCGTCGGCGCCGGGTCGGACGTGGCGCGGTGGCATCCGGAGTGGCTCACCGGCGCCGCCGGCCACAACTGGGGCGACGACCTCGTGGGGCTCGACCTCACCCACCCCGGGGTGCGCGGGTATCTCACGGACGTGTTCGCGCGCGTGCGCGAGTGGGGCATCGGGTACGTCAAGCTCGACTTCCTCTACGCCGGGGCGGTGCCGGGCACGCGGCACGACACCGAGGCGACCCCCATCACGGCCTACCGATCGGGTCTGGAACTGGTGCGCGAGGTGCTCGGCGAGGAGGCATACGTGCTGGGATGCGGTGCGCCGCTGCTGTCGAGCGTCGGCCTCGTCGACGCGATGCGCATCGCATCCGACACCTTCCACGAGGGCGGCGAAGACGGATCGCACGGGCTGCGCGGCCGGATGTCGCTCCAGGCGCGCGCGTGGCAGGACGGGCGCCTGTGGACGACCGACCCCGACTGCCTCGTGGCACGTCCCGGCTTCGCGCTGCGCGAGGAGTGGGCCGCCGTCGTCCGGGCCGCCCCGGGAGTGCGCGGCTTCTCCGACCGCATCGCGGAACTCGACGAGCGGGGCCTGCAGCTCGTGCGGGATCTGCTGGAAGGACCCGCGCATGCCTGACCTCGACCGCCTCCGCGAGCGCATCGCGCCGCTGGTCGCGACGCTGTATCCCGAGCAGGCGGCGGCGGTGCTGGACGATCTCGTCCGCCTCGCCGCGCGGTGGGCGGAGCCCCTCGCCGCGGCCGGGCCCGCGCGGTGGGACGAGGGCACGGCCTACCTCATCACCTACGGCGGCTCCTTCCACCGCGACGGCGAGGTGCCGCTGCGGACGCTCTCCGGCGTGCTCCACGCGCACGTGGGCGATGTCGTGACCGACGTGCACCTGCTGCCGATCTACCCCTGGACCTCAGACGACGGGTTCGGCGTGACCGATCACCGCCAGGTCGATCCGGCGCTGGGGACGTGGGACGACATCGCCGCGCTGCACGAGGAGTACGCCCTCGCCCTGGATTTCGTCGCCAACCACGTGTCCAGTTCCAGCCCGTGGTTCCGCGGCTGGCTCGCGCGCGATCCGCGCTACGCCGGGTACTTCCTCGAACCCGGGCCCGACTTCGACGTGTCGCACGTGGTGCGCCCGCGCACGACGCCGCTGCTGCACACCTACCCGCGCCCCGACGGCACCGTGGCGCGGGCGTGGACGACGTTCGGCGACGACCAGGTCGACGTCGATCCGCGCACGCCCGCCGTGCTGCTCGATCTCACCGACGTGCTGCTGGGGTATGTCGCGCACGGTGCGACGACGGTGCGTCTGGACGCCATCGGGTACCTGTGGAAGGAGTCGGGGACCTCGTGCCTGCACCTCCCGCAGACGCACGCCGTCATCCGCATATGGCGCGCGGTTCTGGATGCGGTCGCCCCCGGGACGCGGCTGCTCACCGAGACGAACGTGCCGCACGCCGACAACATCACGTACTTCGGCGACGGGTCGGATGAGGCGCACATGGTGTACCAGTTCGCCCTTCCGCCCCTCGTCCTGCACGCGTTCGTCACCGGGCGTGCCACCGCCCTGGCGCGGTGGGCGGACGGCATCGGGCCGGTCGGGCCGGCTGCGACGTGGTTCAACTTCCTCGCCAGTCATGACGGGATCGGGCTGCGCCCCACGGTGGGCCTCCTCTCCGACGCCGACCGCGACCTCCTCGTCGAGCGCACCCGCGCGCGGGGCGGGCGGGTGTCGATGGCGCGACGCCCCGACGGCACGGAGGGCGTGTACGAGCTCAACACCAACTTCCTCGACGCGCTCGTGGATCCCGCCGACCCCGACCCCGACGCATCCGCGGTCGTGCGTGGCCTGGCAGCCCACGCCATCCTGCTGTCGGTGGTGGGCGTGCCGGCGGTGTACTACCACTCCCTCTTCGGCTCCGGTCAGGACGAAGAGGGGATGCAGCACAGCGGCATCGCCCGCCGCATCAACCGGGAGGTCCTCGATGCCGACCGGCTCGCGGCCGAACTGGCCGGGGTCCCGCGCCGCGCGCGCATGCTCGCGGGCCTGCGGCACCTGCTGTCGGTGCGGCGCACGCAGCCGGGCTTCTCGCCGTTCGCGGATCAGAGCGTCGAGGTGCTCGATGAGCGGGCGTTCGTCGTGCGTCGCGCCGCGGGGACGCCGCACGAGATCGTGGCGGCCGTCAACGTGAGCGACGAGGTCGTGGACCTGCCCTCGCTCAGCGGCACCGACGTGCTCACGGGCGAGACGGTAGCGGCGCTGCGCCTGCCGCCGCACGGATACGCGTGGCTGGTCGCGGCGCCGGACGCCTAGCGCCGGCCGCGCGGGTCACGCCGCCGCGGTCAGCAGGTCGTCGGCATCCAGGATCGTGTACGCGTACCCCTGCTCGGCGAGGAACCGCTGCCGGTTCTGCGCGAAGTCCTGATCGACGGTGTCGCGGGAGATGAGCGTGTAGAAGCTCGCGGTGTTGCCCGACTTCTTGGGGCGCAGGAGTCGTCCCAGCCGCTGGGCCTCCTCCTGCCGCGAGCCGAACGACCCCGACACCTGGATGGCGACCGAGGCCTCGGGCAGGTCGACGGAGAAGTTGGCCACCTTCGACACGACCAGGAGCGATATCTCGCCCTCCCGGAACGCCTGGAAGAGCTCTTCGCGCTCGGGGATCGGGGTCGCGCCGGTGATCTGCGGGGCATCCAGTGCCTGCGCCAGCACCTCGATCTGGTCGAGGTACTGCCCGATCACGAGGATGCGCTCGCCGGCGTGGCGGCGCACCAGTCCGCGCACGACCTCGACCTTGGCCGGGGCGGTGGCAGCCAGGCGGTAGCGCTCCTCGTCGGCGGCGGCGGCGTACTCGAGGCGGTCGCCGGCGGGCAGGTCGACGCGCACCTCGTAGCAGACGGCGGGGGAGATGAAGCCCTGGGCCTCGATCTCCTTCCACGGCGCGTCGAACCGCTTGGGGCCGATGAGGCTGAACACGTCGCCCTCACGGCCGTCCTCGCGCACGAGCGTGGCGGTGAGCCCCAGCCGGCGGCGTGCCTGCAGGTCGGCGGTGAGCTTGAACACGGGGGCGGGGAGGAGGTGCACCTCGTCGTAGACGACGAGGCCCCAGTCCAGCGCATCCAGCAGCGCCAGGTGCGCGTACTGCCCGCCGCGCTTGGCGGTGAGGATCTGGTACGTCGCGATCGTGATCGGCTTGATCTCCTTGACCTGCCCCGAGTACTCCCCGATCTCCTCGGGGGTCAGCGACGTGCGGCGCAGCAGCTCGTCGCGCCACTGACGCGCGCTGACGGTGTTGGTCACGAGGATGAGTGTCGTGGTCTTGGTGTCGGCCATCGCGCCCGCACCCACGAGCGTCTTGCCGGCGCCGCAGGGGAGCACGACCACGCCCGAGCCGCCCTCGGAGAAGGCGTCGACGGCCTGGCGCTGGTACGGACGCAGGTGCCAGCTGGACTCGTCCAGATCGATCGGATGGGGCGTGCCCGGCGTGTAGCCGGCGAGGTCTTCGGCGGGCCATCCGATCTTCAGCAGCTCCTGCTTGATGTGGCCGCGCGCCCACGCGTCGATGACGTAGGCATCGGGGGCGGGGTGGCCGATCAGCAGCGGCGAGATGCGCTTGTTGCGCGCGACCTCGGTGAGCACGGCCGGGTCGGTCGAGCGCAGCACGAGCGCGCCCTCCTCGTCGCGCTCGATCACGAGGCGACCGTAGCGGCCGACGGTCTCGCGGATGTCCAGCGACACCGACGCGGGCACGGGGAAGCGCGACCAGCGATCGAGCGTCGTGAGCATGTCTTCGGCGTCGTGCCCGGCCGCGCGGGCGTTCCACAGCCCCAGCCGGGTGATGCGGTACGTGTGGATGTGCTCGGGGGCGCGCTCCAGCTCCGCGAACACCGCGAGCTCGTGGCGCGCGCTCTCCGCATCGGGATGCGCCACTTCCAGGAGCACCGTGCGGTCGCTCTGCACGATCAAGGGGCCGTCAACCATAACCGTCCATCCTACCGTCGCGGTGCGCCCGGGCGGTCGCGGCCGCCGTCGCCGAGAGTGCATCGACCCGGCGAATCCGCACCGAATGTGGTGCACTCTCGCCGAGGTGATGCACGTTCGCCGGTGCGGGGGCGGTCATATGACGGGGTGCACGCTCGCGATGCTGGACAGCGGCAGGGTGCGCTCCACGTCGGCGCCGCGGTCGCGTCCGCGCAGGCGCCCGCCGCCCAGGCCGGTCGCCTCCAGACGGAACGTGCGCGTGGAGCCGTCGGGGAGCCGCACGACGACGTCGACGACCGATCGTGCCCGCACGGCGGAGTCCAGTTCGCGCTCCAGCCACGCCGCGTCGGCGTCGTCCGACTCGCTGCCGGCGCGCACGCGGACCAGGAGATCCGCGTACCGCTGCAGGGCTGCGGGAGCCGGGAGCTGGGGCGCCAGGCGCGCGCGATCCAGTCGCCGCGGCATCCCGGTCTCATCGACGGCCACGACGGGATAGCGTGCGTCGGCGAGCGCCCAGAACACCGTTTCCTCGCCCACGCGGGAGACCAGGGCGCCGCCGTGGCGGATGAGTCCCAGGGCGCGCAGCGCCTGGTCGACGGCCACCGTCTCCAGCGCGCCGGGGTCGTCGCTGGTCACCCGCGTGCGCCCTGCGACGGGGTCTCGCCCGACCCGCAGCAGGCCGTGCCGGTCGGCGGTGCGGGTCAGGACGTACTCCAGCGGCTGCGGGACGCCGGTCAGCGACAGCTCGCTCAGGAACGACCTCAGCGAATCCGCCGTCTCGCCGGCGGTGATCGCGGCAGCGATCGTGTCGGCGCTGAACCGGTAGCTGGAGGCCTGCGCGTGCGACTCGCGCACGGCCATGCTGCGCAGGCGCACGTCCAGGTGCGGCGCGAGCGGACCCGGCGCGATCGCGGTCAGGTCGTTCTGCAGGTAGACGCGGTCGACCTCGGGCGGCAGGAAGGCGCCCAGCGCCGGCCCGTCGGCCGCGGCTCCGGCCGCCAGTGGCGCCGCCCACGGCGGCTCCCCGCCGGCAGGGGTCAGCAGCCCCCACGTCACGGCGCGTGCACGCCACACGCCGGCGTGGCTGGGCCAGGCCGTGTCGAACGGATAGGCGTCCACCCACAGGGCGGCGGGGATCCATCCCCCGTCGGGAGTGCGCAGCCCGCCCGGCAGAGCCTCGCGCAACCGGTCGGCGGCGGTCATCCACCGCTCCAGCGTCGGGCTGCCCACCCACGAGCGGCCGGCCGGGGTGACCAGCCATGCCTTCTCCTCCGGATGCAGCAGGCCCGTCGTGGCCGCGAAGCCCACGAGCAGATCGGCCGTGTCGCCGTCGGGGACGGCACCGGATTCGACGAGTTCGCGGCGGTCGCCCGCGCCCAGGGCGCCGTTGCCGATGCGCGTGAGCGGCTCGGTGAGCGCGCGCAGCAGGATGTCGGCGAGGGAGGCGGCGGAGGTGAACGCTCGTTCGGCAGCCGCGGCATCCTCTTCCGCCGTCGTGGAGCGGTCGGTGCGCGCAGTGCGCTCGACCGGCGCTTCGCGGTCGCGCACCGAGACGGCGACCGCCGCGTACGGTCGTCCCTCGGCGTCCACGAGGGCCGAGGCGACCAGCTCGGCCCGGTCGCCGGCGAGCACCATCGTCCCCTCCGCGACGGCGCGCGTCAGCGCCCGGGCGGGGAAATACGGCAGGGCGGTGAGCCCTCGTGCGATCGAGGTGGGCTCCAGCAGCGCGGCGGCCACGTCGTACAGATCACGCCATGGCGCGGCGGGCGGGGCGTGCCGCACGGCCAGCAGTTCCGACAGTGCCGCATCGTCCATCGCGGCCAGAGCGGTGGCCAGCGCGCGTTGGTCGGAGGTCGGCGGCACGGTCAGTGATCCCGGTTGGCGCGGGCCCTTCGCACGAAACTCATGACGAGGACCGTCATGAGCATCAGGAACGCGAGGATCGGGGCGATGTACACCGTCACGCCGATCGTCGGCCATATTCCGGTGGCGAAGTCGGAGCCTGAGGCGGAGCCGATCATGATCGCCACGAAGCACGCGATCGACAGCACAAGCAGCCCCAGCGACATGAACGCCAGGATGCGGTCGATGCGACGGACGGGAAGGTCGTCGCTGTGCGGTCGCGTGCTCATCCGCACCAGCCTAGCGGTTCGCGCCGGTGCCGTAGTCTGGAAGGTGGCGACGCACCGGTCGCGATCCACTCACGTCCGCGCCCGCGCGGACCCCCGTCTCAGCGAGGTTCTCGATGCCCACCGGCAAGGTCAGGTTCTACGACGAAGAGAAGGGCTTCGGCTTCATCACGGGCGATGACGGCCAGGACGTCTTCCTGCACGCCACTGCCCTGCCCGCCGGCACCCCCGCACCCAAGGCCGGAACGCGGCTGGAGTTCGGCGTGGCCGAGGGCAAGCGCGGCCTGCAGGCGCTGTCGGTGCGCGTCCTTCAGGCGCCTCCGAGCGTCGCCAAGCGCAGCCGCAAGCCCGCCGACGACATGGCGGTGATCGTGGAGGATCTCGTCAAGCTCCTCGACGACATCGGCACCGACCTCCGTCGCGGCCGCTACCCCAGCGGCTCGCACGGCAAGAAGGTCGCCGCCGTGCTGCGCAAGGTCGCCGATGACCTCGATGCCTGAGCCGGTGGACGAGCGTCTCCTCGGCGCATCCGACCTCGCCCGCGCCGCATTGCGGGAAGTGACCTCCGAGGCGTCGATCGGGGATCCGGTGGGCTACCTGGACGAGGGCGACGGCGTGATCTCGCTGCGCTTCGCCAACCGCTTGGCCGGGTACCCGGGCTGGTTCTGGACCGTGAGCGTCGCCCGTGTCGAAGACGCCGAGCCGACCGTGCTCGAGGTGGAGCTGCTCCCCGGCGACGACGCGCTGGTCGCGCCGGAGTGGGTGCCGTGGGCGGTGCGCCTGGCGGAGTACCAGGCCACGGCGCGCGCATCCTCGGCAGGGTCGAGCGGATCCGACCTCGAGGACGGGGACGACTCCGGCGAGCTCGACGAGGACGAGATCGACGAGGTGCTCGGTGACGATCTCGACGACGACGAGCTCGATGACGACGGGTCGCCGATCCTGCACGCGGGCGACCTGGACGGTGTCGACATCGACGAGCTGGACCCCGCCGCATCCGATGACGACGAGGACGACGAGGACGATTCGGACGAGGACGACTCCGACGACGAGGACGACTCCGACGACGACGAGGACGACGAGGACGATTCGGACGAGGACGATTCCGACGAGGATGACTCGGACGACGACGACTCGGACGACGACGAGGACGACTCCGACGACGATTCGGACGAGGACGACTCGGACGAGGACTGACTCGCGCTGCAGTTCGCCCGTCGCGCTGACGGGCGAACGGGCGTCAGAGGCGTTCGATCGTGTAGTCGATGCAGCGGATCAGCTGGCGGATGTCGTCGGGCTCGATCGAGACGAACGTGGCGACGCGCAGCTGATTGCGGCCGAGCTTGCGGTACGGCTCGGTGTCGACGATGCCGTTGGAGCGCAGGCTCGCGGCCACGGCCGCCGCATCCACGCGCTCGTCGAAGTCCACCGTCACCACGACGGGTGAACGATCGGCGGGGTCGGCGACGAACGGGGTCGCCACCGCGGACGCGTCGGCCCAGTCGTACAGCAGCTGCGACGACTCGCGCGTGCGGGCCCCGGCCCACGCCAGGCCGCCGTTGTCGAGGATCCATCCGAGCTGGTCGTCCAGGAGAAGGAGCGTCGTGAGGGCCGGGGTGTTCAGCGTCTGCTGCAGGCGGGAGTTGTCCAGCGCGTTCTTCAGGCTGAGGAACTCGGGGATGTACCGGCCGGATGCGGCGATCCGCTCGATGCGCTCGATCGCCGCGGGGGAGACCACGGCGAACCACAGGCCGCCGTCCGAGCCGAGGTTCTTCTGCGGGGCGAAGTAGTAGACGTCGGCCTCGCCGATCTCCAGGTCGATGCCGCCGGCGGCGCTCGTGCCGTCGATGACGGTGAGCGCGCCGGCGTCGCCCGTCACGCGCACGATGGGGGCCGTGACGCCGGTGGAGGTCTCATTGTGCGGCCACGCGTAGACGTCGACGCCTTCGACCGGCTCCGCGGCTGTCCGCGTGCCCGGCTCCGCCGTGCGCACGTCGGGAGCCTGCAGCCACGGGGCCTTCGCAGCCGCGGCGAACTTTCCGCCGAACTCGCCGAAGACGAGGTTCTGAGCGCGCTGCTCGATGAGTCCGAAGGCGGCGGCGTCCCAGAACGCCGTGGATCCGCCGTTTCCGGCGATGACCTCATAGCCGTCGGGAAGGCGGAACAACTCTGCCAGGCGCGCGCGCACGCTGCCGACCAGGCCCTTCACGGGCGCCTGGCGGTGCGAGGTGCCCAGCAGGGTGGCGCCCCGCGTCACCAGCGCCTCCAGTTGTGCTCCGCGGATCTTGGACGGCCCGCATCCGAAGCGTCCGTCGGCGGGCAGCAGGTCGCGAGGCAGATCCACGTGCGGCATGGCTCGATTGTAGAGCGGTCGCCGGAGCCGCCCCGTCCGCCCGGGGCCGTCGTCCCCGGCGTTGGATAGGCTGGATGCTCCACCCGAGCGCCGAGGACACCCCCATGACCGATCTCATCGACACGACGGAGATGTACCTGCGCACGATCCTCGAACTCGAGGAGGAGAACATCGTGCCGCTGCGCGCGCGGATCTCCGAGCGCCTGGGCCACTCCGGCCCGACGGTGTCGCAGACGGTGGGGCGCATGGAGCGCGACGGCCTGGTCGTCGTCTCGGATGACCGCCGGCTCGAGCTCACCGACGCCGGGCGCCAGAAGGCCGTCGATGTCATGCGCAAGCACCGCCTGGCCGAGCGGCTCCTCAGCGACGTGATCGGCCTCGACTGGGCATACGTCCATGAAGAGGCATGCCGCTGGGAGCATGTCATGAGCGAGCAGGTGGAGCGCCGTCTGGTCGAACTGCTCGGCCACCCCACCGAATCGCCGTACGGCAATCCCATCCCCGGTCTCGATCAGCTCGGCGACGTCCCCGCGAACACCTTCGAACAGGGCGTCGTCGGTCTGGTGCGCCGGCTCACCGAGGCGGGCGGGCCCATCGAGGGCACCGTGCGCCGGCTCGCCGAGCCCGCGCAGGTCGATCCCGAGCTGCTGCAGCAGCTCAAGGCGGCCGGCGTCATGCCCGGCGCGCGCGGCGACTACCGCTTCAGCGAGGGGTACGTCCTGGTGCAGATGGAGGGCAGCGACGAGGGGCTCGAACTGCCCGTCGAAGTGGCGTCCCACATCTTCCTCGTCGACGACCGGCGCTGACTCTCCACATCCGTATCCGCCGTGAGGTTTTCCACAGCGTTCGTCTGAACGTGACTTATTCGTTACCTTCCGGTAGCCTCAGTCCCGTCCACAGGTGAGAAGCCCACCGTCGGACCCCGCGCAGGCTGCCTCATCGGTTCGTCGTCTGCGGAGGGCAAAACCCGCATCGTGCCCAGACATCGAGTGCCGACGAACCAGTGCCTGACGGCGCGGAGGCGCCGGAGGAACTATTGGCTGAAGAGACCGAGCCGGTGGGTTCTGCACCCGAGCAGAACATCACCGACATGACGCGCCGAACCCGAGCGCGCACATCCCCCCAAGCGAAGACGCGCCCCATGGCGCGCACGCCGCGCGCCGTCGAGCGACCTGCCGCACCGCGGCGGGTGCGATCGGGCAAGACTCCGCTGCGCAGCGCCGCGATCCTGACGATGGTCGCCGGCCTCATCGCCACCGTCGCCCTCCCCGCCTACGCGGCATGGCAGCCGGAAGAGGAGGCCCAGACCCTCCAGCAGATGTCGGCCGACGACGCCCAGACGCTCGTGGTCGCATCCGACGTGTCGGGAATGCAGCTCGAGCGCAGCTCGTATGCCGCCACCACGGCCGAGGAGATCGAGAAGAAGAAGGCCGCCGAGGCCGCGGCCGAACGTGCACGCGCACGTGCCGCCGCGACTCCGGTGACGACTCTGTCCTCGGTCGACCTGTCGATGACCGCGCCCGGTTCGGGCGAGGTGCGCTGGCCGCTGTCGGGTTACCGGCTCGGCCGCGGGCTGGGCGACTCGGGCTACCACCAGGGCGTCGACCTGCTCGCCGGATGCGGCACGCCGTTGTTCGCCGCCGCCGGCGGCGTGGTGCGCGTGTCGCAGGAGAGCTTCGGCGGGTATGGCGTGGCGGTCACGATCGACCACGTCATCAACGGCCAGCGCGTGAGCACCCTGTACGGCCACATGACCTACGGCAGCCGTGTCGTGCAGTCGGGCCAGACGGTCGCACCCGGTCAGCTCATCGGCGTGGTCGGCTCGACCGGCAGCTCCACGGCGTGCCACCTGCACTTCGAGGTCCACGTGAACGGCTCCGTCGTCGATCCGTACGGCTGGCTGCAGGCCAACGCCAGCTGACGCTCCGCCCACTCGCGCCGCGTTCCTCCTGAATCCCGGAGGTTCGGCGACCGCGCACGCCGCGCACGCCGGTCTCCGTCGACGCCACCCACCGTCGGAGCGGGCCGGGGGCGCTGCCCGACACGCCGCAGTGCGTTTGGCTCCAGCCGATCCCGCCCTGTGCCCGGTGGGTTAGCCTGTCACCGACGCTGAGAGAAAGCGGAGGTCGCCGATGGGCAGCACACCTCGCATCCGCACCACGGATGCGCTCGGCCTGCTCGTCCTTCGGCATCATGGAATCGGATGCCGCGGCCCCGCCGTGACATCGTGGCGCTGTCTGTGAAGACAGCGCCTTTTTCATACCCTCGCACCCCTTGATCCGTCGCACGTCGAATATCCGAGAATCCGTCCCGGCCATTCGAGAGGAAGCGGAATGCGCACACTGGTGCTCAATGCGGGCTACGAGCCGCTCGCGGTCGTGTCGTTCAAGCGGGCGCTGGTGCTCGTGATGAACGAGAAGGCCACCGTCATCGAACGGGTCGAGGGAGATCCGGTGTGGGGGGCGATGGACAGCTACGACCGTCCCGCCGTCATCCTCCTCACGCGGTACGTACGCGTGCCGGGTGCGCGTCGGGTGCCGGTGACGCGCCGGGGCGTCCTGCGTCGCGACGGGCACCGATGCGCGTACTGCGGCAAGGCCGCCTCCACGATCGACCACGTCCTGCCCCGCTCGCGCGGCGGGGCGGACTCGTGGGAGAACCTCGTGGCCTGCTGTCTGCGCTGCAACAACCTCAAGGGCGATCGCACGCCGCAGGAGATGTCGTGGGAGCTGCGCGTGATCCCCGGGCCGCCGCGGGGGATGCAGTGGACGGTGCGCGGCACCGATCGCGCGGATCCGCGCTGGGAGCCCTACCTGGCCCTCGCCGCCTGAGTCTCGGCCGCCTCCCGGATGTCGGAGGCCGTTCGTATCTTCGAACCACGGGATTGAGACCCTAGAACAGATGTTCTAGCCTGTGGGAGTGAGGGCGATCGTGCGGACCGAGGCGGAGGCGCTGCGTGACGTGAGCGAGCTGCGGGCGCAGCTCGAGCGGATGCAGGGCCGTCGCCTCGACGCTCCTGTGCTGCCGACGCATCCGGCGTTCGCCGGCCTTCTCCCCGGCGGCGGACTGCGTCCGGGTTCCGCCTACGCCCTCGCGTCCTCCACCGCCCTGCTGCTGGCGCTGATGGCGCGGCCGTCGCAGGACGGCGCGTGGTGCGCGGCGGTGGGCATGCCCGATCTGGGCGCCGAAGCCGCCGAACGGTACGGGCTCGACCTCGACCGGCTCGTCTTCGTGCCCGAGCCCGGTCCGCGGTGGCTGGCGATCACCGCGACGATCGCCGAAGTGATGCCCGTGGTCGCCGTGCGCCCGCCGGCGCGGGTGACCGAGAGCGCCGTCTCGCGTCTGGCCGCCCGGCTGCGTGACCGCGGGACGGTGCTGCTCGTGCAGGGGCCGTGGCCCCAGGCGGAGGCGGCGATCGATGTCGCCGATCCGCGCTGGGAGGGACTGGGCGCCGGGCACGGGTATCTCGCCGGACGCGAATTGACCGTGTCGGTGACGAGCCGCCGGTCACCGACGGCGCGCCGGGCACGGATGCTGCTGCCCGCCGCCGACGGCACCGTGTCGCTCCTCGGCCCGGCCGCCGCCGCACGTCCCCGCCTGGAGGCGGTGCCGGAGCTGTCCGAGGTGAGGGCGGTGGGCTGAGTGCTCTCACCCGTGCGCAGTCTCGTGCTGTGGTTCCCCGACTGGCCGGTGACCGCACTCGTCCTGGACGGTGCCGAGGCCGATCCCGGCGCCGCCGTCGCGGTGTTCGAGCACAACGTCGTGGTGGCGTGCTCGGATGCGGCGCGGGCCGCCGGTGTGCGGCGCGGCCAGCGCCGACGAGACGCGCAAGCGGCCTGTCCGGGGCTGAGTGTCGTCCCGGCCGATCCGGTGCGTGATGCGCGCGCCTTCGCGCCCCTGGTCGCCCGCATCGAAGAGCTCGCCCCGGGCGTGCAGATCGTGCGCCCTGGGCTGTGCGCCCTGCGGGCACGCGGGCCTGCCCGCTACTACGGGGGAGAGGCGGAGGCGGCGCGCACCCTCGTGACCGCGCTTCGAGCAGGCGGGGTGGCGGCGGTGCGGGCGGGAATCGCCGACGGGCTGTTCACCGCCCAGCTGGCCGCCCGGGCCGCCGGCCCCGACGATCCCGTGCGGGTCGTGCCACCCGGGGATGCGGCGGAGTTCCTCGCGCCGCTGTCGGTGGCCGTGCTCGATACCTCTTCGGGGTTCACAGCGGGGTCGCCGGGACGCTCGGGCTCCCGGGAGGCCGGCCTCCCCGAGCTGCTCGCTCGACTGGGCGTGCACACTCTCGGGGCCTTCGCGGCGATGGGCGTCGACCGCGTGCGCGAGCGGTTCGGCGAGCAGGGGGTGCGGCTGCACGCGCTCGCCGGCGGGCGCGACTCGCGGCCGATCGAACCCCGTACCCCGCCGCCCGAGCTGCATCGTGAGGTGGTCTTCGAGCCGCCTCTGGAGCTGGCCGAGCAGATCGCCTTCGGCGTGCGCATCGCCGCCGACGAGTTCGTCGTCGCCCTCGCAGAGCGGCGCCTGGTGTGCACGGAGCTGCGCGTCGAACTCACCGGAGACCGGGGGGAGCGCAGCGAACGGGTGTGGCTGCATCCGGGGTCCTTCGACGCGGCCGCCGTCGTCGACCGGGTGCGATGGCAGCTCGCCGAAGACGCCCAGAGCATCCTGGGCAGCGGCGTCGCGCGCGTGCGGATCTCGCCGGAGGCCGTGGACGAGGCCTCCCACCACGTGATCGGGCTGTTCGGCTCGGGCCCGGAGGAGCGGGTGCACCACGCCCTCTCGCGCGTGCAGGCGATTCTCGGTCATCGCGGCGTGCTCACCCCGGCGATCGGCGGCGGCCGCTGGCTGGTCGAGCGGCAGGTGCTCGTGCCGTGGGGCGACCGGGCGGTGGTGGCGAAGGAACGTGCGCGCCCGTGGCCGGGAAGCCTGCCCGATCCGCTGCCGACCACCGTCTACCCCGAGCCGCGACCGGTGGAGGTCACCGACGTCGCGGGGGCGACGGTGGCCGTGGGGAGCGTGAGGTCATGAGCGCCCCGCCGGCCTTCCTCGCCGCGGGGGCTCGGCGCAGCCGCATCCGGTCGTGGGCGGGGCCGTGGCCGATCCGCGAGCGGGGATGGGATGCGGCGCGCCGTCGCCGAGCGCACCGCTTCCAGGTGGTCGACGACGACGGAACGGCGTGGCTGCTGGTGGAGGAGGGCGGCACCTGGACCGCGGAGGGGCGCTATGACTGACCCCCGCCCCCTCCCCGCGTCGCAATCCACCTTTACGGCCCACCCCGCCTCCGCGTCGCGGGGGGAGGAGATGTGGTGGCGGGAGGAGCAGACCCGCGCATTTCCTCCTCCGCTCGCGACATCTCCTCCGCTCGCAGCACCTCTGCGTCCTGCGCCGGCGGGGCCGGGCGGAGGGGGCGACTGATGGGCTTCCACAACCCGCCCGTGCCGTGGTCGGAGATCGAACGCACGCTCAGTGATCGACGTCGCCCCGGCACGGTTCCCGCCGGAGCGGACGGTGGTGACAGCCCGGCGTGGTCGCACAAGCGCGGACCGTACGTGCCCCCGGCCATCGAGCGTCCGGCCGACGCCGTGCCCTACGCGGAACTGCACGCCCACTCGTCGTACTCGTTCCTGGACGGCGCATCCTCGCCCGAAGAACTCGCCGAGGAGGCCGAGCGGCTGGGGCTGCACGCCCTGGCGGTCACCGACCACGACGGCTTCTACGGGATCGTCCGATTAGCCGAGGCCGCCGAGACGCTGCAGCTGGGCACCGTGTTCGGCGCGGAGCTGTCGCTGAACCTGCCCGGGCCGCAGAACGGCGAACCCGATCCGGTCGGCTCGCACCTGCTCGTGCTGGCCCGCGGGGAGGAGGGGTACCACCGGCTCGCGGCGGCGATCACGGCCGCACAGCTGCGCGGCGCCGAGAAGGGCCGGCCGGTGTACGACCTCGACGAGCTCGCCGAGCGCTCCGGCGGCCCCCGCGACCCGCACTGGGCGGTGCTCACCGGATGTCGCAAGGGAACCGTCCGTCGCGCGCTCGCCGAGCAAGGTCCGGATGCGGCGGCCGCCGCGCTCGACCGGCTCGTCGAGCGCTTCGGACCCGACGCGGTGCACGTCGAACTGATGGATCACGGCAATCCGCTGGACTCGCGCCACAACGACCTCCTCGCCGCGCTCGCCGCCGAGCGGAAGCTGCCGTTGCTCGCCACGAACAACGTGCACTACGCCGTCCCCGAGCGTGAACTCCTGGCAGCGGCCGTGGCCGCGGTGCGGGCGAACCGGGGCCTGGACGAACTCGACGGATGGCTGCCCGCCCACGCCGGTGCGCACCTGCGCTCGGGTGCGGAGATGGCCCGCCGGTTCGCGCGGTACCCCGGCGCGGTGGCGCGCACCGTGACCCTCGCTGACGAGCTGGCCTTCCCCCTGCGGCGCGCCAAGCCCGCGCTGCCGAAGCAGGAGGTGCCCGACGGGCACACGCCGATGTCGTGGCTGCGGCATCTCGTCTGGGAGGCGGTGCCGCGCAAGTACCCCGACCTGAAGCCGAAGGATCGCGACCGCATCGAGCGCGAGCTGGGGGTGATCGAGATGAAGGACTTCCCCGGCTACTTCCTCATCGTCTACGGCATCGTGCAGGAGGCCCGCCGCCGCGGCATCCTGTGCCAGGGTCGCGGTTCGGCAGCGAACAGCGCCGTGTGCTTCCTGCTCGACATCACCGCGGTCGACTCGATCGCCTACGACCTGCCGTTCGAGCGGTTCCTCTCGAGCCTCCGCGACGAGGAGCCCGACATCGACGTCGACTTCGACTCCGACCGCCGCGAGGAGATCATCCAGTGGGTGTACCGCCAGTACGGCCGTGACCGGGCCGCGCAGGTGGCCAACGTCATCCAGTACCGGCCGAAGAACGCCGTCCGCGACATGGCCAAGGCGCTCGGGCACTCGCCGGGGCAGCAGGACGCATGGTCGAAGCAGGTCGAGCGGTGGGGGGCGGCGCTCGACACCGGCGCCGACCACGACATCCCCGACCAGGTGCTCGCGTACGCGACCGAACTGCTGAAGGCGCCGCGGCACCTGGGGATCCACTCCGGCGGCATGGTGCTCACCGACCGCCCGGTGGGGGAGGTCGTGCCGATCGAGCACGCACGGATGGAGGATCGCACCGTCATCCAGTGGGACAAGGACGATGCCGCCTGGATGGGGCTGGTGAAGTTCGATCTGCTGGGCCTGGGGATGCTGGCGGCGCTGCAGTACTGCTTCGACCTCATCCGTGACGCCACGGGGGAGGCGTGGGAGCTCGCGACGATCCCGAAGGAGGAGAAGGCGGTCTACGACATGCTGTGCCGCGCCGATTCGATCGGGGTGTTCCAGGTCGAGTCGCGCGCGCAGATGGGGCTCCTCCCGCGCCTGCAGCCGCGCCGGTTCTACGACCTCGTGGTGCAGATCGCGCTCGTGCGCCCCGGTCCGATCCAGGGCGGGGCGGTGCATCCGTTCGTCCGCCGCAAGCTGGGCCAGGAGGAGGTGACCTACGCGCACCCGAAGCTGAAGCCCGTGCTCGAGCGCACGATGGGCGTGCCGGTGTTCCAGGAGCAGCTCATGCAGATGGCCGTCGCGGTGGGGGACTGCACCGCGGAGGATGCCGACCTCCTCCGCCGGGCGATGGGATCCAAGCGCGGCGTGGAGCGGATCGAGAAGCTCCGCGAGAAGCTGTACGCCGGAATGGCCCGCAACAACCTCACCGGCGAGGTCGCCGACGGGATCTACGCGAAGATCCAGGCGTTCGCGAACTTCGGGTTCGCCGAATCCCACTCCCTCTCGTTCGCCCTGCTGGTCTACGCCAGCTCATGGATCAAGCTGCACTATCCGGCCGCGTTCCTGGCCGGGCTCCTGCGCGCGCAGCCGATGGGGTTCTACTCGCCGGCGACGCTGAGCGCCGACGCTCGCCGGCACGGCGTCGAGGTGCGCCGCCCCGACCTGCTGCGCTCGGGGGTGCAGGCCCTCCTCGAACCGCACGCGGAATCCGAGGAGATCCCGGGAATCGGGGATGCTGCGGACGGATCCGCTCCTCGATCCGCGCGATCCCCTCGATTTCCGCCGACCGGGCGGGAGGCGTGCGCCGAGCGCGTGCAGCCGCCGGTGGGCGAATTCGACCCCTCCGAACCGGACGAGTCGGAGGCGCACCGCCGGGACGGGCGGTTCGCCGTGCGCCTCGGGCTGGCCGCCGTCACCGGGATCGGCGCGAAGGTGGCCGAGCGCATCGTGGCCGAGCGCGAAGCGTCGGGTCCGTACCGCGATCTGCGCGACCTCGTGCGCCGCACCGGGCTCACCGCCGTGCAGTTGGAGGCCCTCGCCACCGCGGGCGCCTTCGAGTGTCTCGGCGTCACCCGCCGGGAGGCGATCTGGAGCGCCGGTTCGGCCGCGCAGGATCGGGCCGAGTACCTGCCCGAATCGATGGTGTCGGTGCAGCCGCCCCTCTTCCCCGATCCCACCAGCTACGAGGTGCTCGCCGCCGACCTGTGGGCGACCGGGATCTCGCCGGGCGATCATCCGCTCGCGCATTACCGCTCCCAGCTCGACGCGCGCGGCGTGCTCACCTCGCGGGAGCTGCGCACGCACGAGAACGGCCGGCGGGTCGAGGTCGCCGGGCTCGTGACCCACCGGCAGCGACCGGCCACAGCATCCGGCATCACATTCCTCAATCTCGAGGACGAGCACGGGCTGGTCAACGTGATCTGCTCGGTCGGGGTGTGGAACCGTCATCGGCGCATCGTGCGGGAGTCGCCGGCCCTCATCGTCCGGGGGATGCTGGAGCGTTCGGTGGAGGGGGTGACGAACCTCGTCGCCGATCGTTTCGACGATCTGAGGGTGGGGGTGGCGCACTCGTCACGTGATTTCCGCTGAGTCCGGTGACCTCTAGACTCGACCCGAATACGGCACTTCGGAAGGATCGACATGACCGACGCACAGCAGTTCCCTCCGGGGTGGTACGCCGACCCTGACAACCCCTCCGTCCACCGCTGGTGGAACGGCACGGCGTGGACCGAAGCCCGTCAGCCCGCGAACCCCGCACCCGCCGCCCCGGCCAACGCGGCGCCCGCAGCCCCGGCCAGCGCCGCGCCCGCGGCCCCCGCCGCGTACCCGCCCTACCAGCAGGCGCCTGCCGCGTACTCGTCGGCACCCTCCGCCTATCCGTCCTATCCGTCGGCGGCCCCCGCTCCGGTGCGACGCGACATTCCGACCGACACGCCGTGGATCTGGCTGGTCGTCTTCGTGCCGCTGCTGAGCATCGTGCCGCTGTTCTTCCTCGATTGGAACGGCTTCCTCGAAGCCGCCGTCCTCGACCCCAACGGCTCCGCGTCGGCGGAGTGGGTGGGATCGTTCACCGGAGCGACGCTTCTGCTGACCCTCCTGGGTTACCTCGTCATCGCCGCGCAGATCGTCTTCGCCTACCTCGACTGGCGCGCGCTGCGTGCGCGCGGGATCGACAAGCCGTTCCACTGGGCGTGGATCTTCTTCACCCTGGTGATCAGCAACGGCGTGTACGTCATCGGCCGGGGCGTGGTGCTGCGCCGGCAGACCGGCAAGGGCCTGGGCCCGGTGTGGGCCTGGATCGCCGTATCGGTGGGAACGCTGATCATCGGTGTGGTGTTCGCCTCCTACCTCCTGAACCAGCTGTTCGCCCTGGCCGCCATCTACGACAGCCCGATGGCCCCGTAACGACCTGCAGCCATGACTCCGGCTCAGATCGACCCCACCGCCCCGCCCTCGTCGACGGGATGCATCGACTGCGACGCCGACGGGGGCTGGTGGGTGCATCTGCGCCGCTGTGCGGCGTGCGGGCATGTCGGATGCTGCGACGATTCGCTGTCGCGGCATGCCACCGCGCATTGGCACAGCACAGGGCACCGGTTCATCCAGAGCTTCGAGCCCGGCGAGGACTGGTGGTGGGACTACCAGGAGCAGGCCATGGTGGAGGGGCCGGCCCTGGCTGAGCCGACCAGCCGGCCGGAGTCCCAGCCCTCACCCGGGCCGGAAGGGCGGGTCCCGTCCGACTGGCGGCGGCAGCTCGCCGCCCGCGCGGCTGGTCGCTGACCCGTCAGCGAGCGCGCCAAGCCGCGCCGCATCGAAGTGGCCACCGACGCCGGCGACGCCACCATCCGCGCGCACGAGTCGGATGCACCGCATCCGATCGAGCAGTAGCGGCGATCACGCGCGGGGGCGGGCCTTCGGGCTCGCCCCTTTCGCGTGTCAGGCCCGGTGTCGCGGGGCATAGCCTGAGGGGGTGACCGGTGCCGTCGCCCTCGACGATCTCACGATCGTCTCGTGGATGCTGCTGGCGCTGGGCGCTGTGGTGGTCGGGCTGTCCAAGACCGCGCTTCCCGGGGCCGGCACGCTCGCCGTCGCGCTCTTCGCGGCCGTCCTCCCAGCCCGTGAATCGACGGCGACGCTGCTGCTGCTTCTCATCGTCGGAGACATGTTCGCGCTGTGGACGTATCGGCGGCACGCCCGCTGGCGCATGCTGGTGCGGCTCATCCCGGCCGTGCTGGCGGGGATCCTCCTCGGCGTGCTGTTCCTCGCCGTCGCCGACGACGTCGGGGTGCGGCGCGTCATCGGCGTGCTGCTCCTGCTGGTGGTGGCCGTGACGCTGTGGCGGCGGTACGCCGCCGCCCGTGGCGGCCGCGAGCCGAGCGGCGGATGGCCCGCGGCGGCGGTGTACGGCACCCTCGGGGGATTCACGACCATGGTCGCCAACGCCGCCGGACCGGTCATGTCGATGTACTTCCTTGCCGCCCGCTTCCCGGTGAAGACGTTCCTGGGCACCGCCGCGTGGTTCTTCGCCGTCGTCAACATCGGCAAGGTGCCCTTCGCCGCCGCCCTCGGGCTGTTCTCGGTCGACAGCCTGTGGATCGACCTGTGGCTGCTTCCCGCGGTGATCGTGGGTGCGCTGGCCGGCCGCGTGCTGGCAAGGCGCCTGCGTCAGGAGGTGTTCGAGCGGCTCGTCATCGTGCTCACCGTCATCGGAGCGCTCTACCTGTTGTGGTGACCGCTGTCTAGCGCGGGCCTGCGACGGGGTCAAGGGCTAGGTCTGTGCCGGCATCTTGATGAACATGGATCGATCGTGTACGCGCACCCGAGCGCACTCAATGTACGAGGGAGAGCAGATGTTCGACATCTTCGTCACGGGCGCCCGCCTGGCCACCAGTGACGACGTCGCCGAGGCGTTGTTGGAGTATTTCCGAGTGCTCGCCGACCAGGGACGCACCGAACTCGTTTCGATCCCGGCGCTGCTGGACGGTCAGCCCGCCCAGGCGTGGCTGACCCTGGGTGCCGGCACGCCACTGGTGGCCGTGCGATCCGAACCTCAGTTGCCGCTTTCACTGGAGGGCGAGGACCTCGCCGCGTGGAGCATCCGCCGTCGTGCTGCCGTGCTCGCCGGCACCACGGCCGGATTCGACTGGGACGAGCAGAACTGACGATATCCACGCGAAGAGGACTTTTCGGCCGCACTGCTGTAGGGTGGGAGAACGGCGCGCAGACGAGCACGCCGGCTGTCCGGTTGGTATGTCCAAAGACGGGCAACGCCCGACCGGGCACAGAAACCGAAGTCCGTGACGATCATTGCCGAACCGGACTGCACGAACTGAATCGACTTCTTCACATCTCTTCTTCACTTCTCTCCACCGCCGTACCCCCCGCTCTGCTGACGTGGCTCAAGGCCGATCTCGACGTGTATGTCGCGCACTCGCGCGGCGAGTACGCCGGGCACGTCACGGTCGATGACGCTGGATTCTCCGCGCACGACGCAGTCGGGGTACGTCTGGGAGTGTTCACGGGCCTCGCTGCAGCGCAGGACGCGCTCGAGACCCCCACCGGCTACGACTGTGGCCACCCTCATCTCGGGCGACGTCGCCCCATATCTCCGCGATGTGTTCGTCGCGGTCATCGGGGTCGCCGTCGCGGCCCCTCTTCAAGAAAGAGAGATCCGATGGCATTCGGAACTGTTAAGTGGTTCAACTCCGAAAAGGGCTACGGCTTCATCGCACCCGAGGACGGCTCGCCCGACGTGTTCGCGCACTACAGCGCGATCGAGGGTGGCGGCTTCCGCTCGCTCGAAGAGGCGCAGCGCGTCGAGTTCGACGTCGAGCGTGGCCCGAAGGGCCCGCAGGCCTCGAGCATTCGCCTCGTGTGATGCAAGGATGTGGCGGGCGAAAGCCCGCCGCATCCTTTTTCTATACCCTGCCCCTGCTGTGGACTAGCTGTGTATCGCGTGGTTCACACATGGGCACCAGCCGTCCCCCGTAGGGTCGGCGATAGCGGGTTGTGATCGCCTCCCGCACCGTCTCAGCAGGGACTCTGGTCTTGCTGTACACCCAAGGAGCCTCTTGACCACTGTTTCGTCCCCTGTAGCCACGTTGGGTCCGGTCCGGCAGACGTATGCCACCCGCGAGTCCTTCCCGCCTGTCGCTAAGGCCTATACCCAGGTCTCGCAGGTGGTGAAAGAAATGGGTCTGCTTCGCCGCGCCCAGTGGTTCTACGCTCTGGTCGCCGGCGCCCTCGCGGTCGCGCTGGCTGGTCTCATCACCGGCTTCATCCTGCTGGGCGACAGCTGGTTCCAGCTCCTGATCGCTGCCGGACTCGGCATCGTCTTCACGCAGATCGCGTTCCTCGCACACGAGGCCGCGCACCGCGTCATCCTCTCCTCGGGTCCGGCGAACGACCGCCTCTCCCGCATCATCGGCCCTGCCCTCGTCGGCATGAGCTACTCGTGGTGGGACTCCAAGCACAGCCGCCACCACGCCAACCCCAACCGGGTGAGCAAAGACCCCGACATCGAGATCGACACGATCTCCTTCGTCGAGGACGACGCCCGCAAGGCGCGCGGCGTGGTCCGCTTCATCACCCAGCGTCAGGGGTGGCTGTTCTTCCCGCTGCTGACCATGGAGGGCTTTAACCTCCACTTCCTCGGCATCAAGTACCTCGTCACCACGCGTGAGCCCGTCAAGGGCCGCTGGATCGAGCTCTCCCTGATCCTGCTGCGCCTGGCCGCGGTCATCGTGCCGGTCTTCATCTTCCTGCCGCTCGGCCTGGCCTTCGCCTTCATCTTCGTGCAGATGGCCGTCTTCGGTGTCTACATGGGCGCGTCCTTCGCTCCGAACCACAAGGGCATGCCGATCATCGCACCGGACGCCCGCCTCGACTTCTTCACCAAGCAGGTGCGCACCTCCCGCAACGTGCGCGGCGGCTGGTGGGCGACCACCCTCATGGGCGGCCTGAACTACCAGATCGAGCACCACCTGTTCCCGAGCATGGCCCGGCCGTACCTCTCGCGGGCCCGCGTGGTCGTGCGCGAGGCGTGCGAGAACCTGAATGTGCCGTACACCGAGACGAGCCTCATCGAGTCGTACGCCATCGTGATCCGTTACCTCAACGAGGTGGGACTGGCCGCGCGCGACCCGTTCGACTGCCCCACCCGTCACGAACTGCGCGGCGTCTGACACCGCCTTCCGATGCCCCCGTCCGCTCTGCGCGGACGGGGGCATCGTCGTTTCGGTCACGATCGGAGAAGCGCGCTGCGCCGACGACCCCTACCGTGAGACCCGAGAGATGACCGCGACCGGAAAGGATGGCTGCCATGGCCAAGACCGACACCTCCGATGGGCTGAGCGCACAGGAGCGCGAGGCGGTCAAGCAGCGCGCCAAAGAGCTGCGCGCGCAGGAGAAGGCCGGCAAGAACCGCGCCGCCGGTGAGAAGGCCGTCCTCGAGGCGATCTCCGCGCTCGAGCCTGAGGACAAGAGCCTGGCGGAGGGGCTGCACGCCGTGGTGAGCGAGGTCGCCCCCGAGCTCGTCCCGAAGACCTACTACGGCATGCCCGGATACGCCAACGACGAGGGCAAGATCGTCGTCTTCATCCAACCGGCGCGGAAGTTCGGCACGCGGTACGCCACGATCGGATTCGAGGATCGCGCGCACCTGGATGACGGCGACCTGTGGCCCGTCGGATTCGCCGTGCGCACGTGGACTCCGACGGTGCAGGCGAAGGTCACCGAGTTGGTGAGCGCCGCGGTGCGCTGACCCCTGTTCTGGTCGAGGCCAGGTCGAGATTTCTCCTGATGGTCCCCTCCAAATGCAAGGGGGGATACAAAACCCGTGCGCACTGGTCTCCTCGACGAGGCCGCCAACGCGTGCCGCACCCGATACCTACCAGGAAAGACGCAAACGTCATGAGCAATACCTCTCTCGCCGCCCGCACCCCCCGCATCTCGACCGAGACCAAAGCCGCGTTCAAGACCACGGAGTTCATCGTGTACGTGGTGATCCTCGCCGGGATGTTCATCGCGTCGCTCGTTGTGGACAACGGTGACGACGGCGAGGGGTTCGGAACCGAGCAGGTCTGGCTGTACGCCACGCTGCTCACCATCGGCTACATGATCAGCCGCGGACTGGCCAAGTCCGGCAGCCGCGAGTACTACGACCGCGAAGGCCGTGAGGCCGGCAACGGCCGCTGAGCCCAGCCGGGGCGGAGATCGCCCCAACGGATTGAACGAAGGTCCCCTGCATTCGCAGGGGACCTTCGTCGTCCCTCAGATGGGAACCACCTCCCGCGCGCCGTGAGGATGCGGACGACGCGGCGCGCAGGCGGATCAGCGTTCCGGTCCGGTGTTCTCGCCTGTAGCGCCGCGATCCGAACGGGTCGTCGCGTCCGTGGCTGCGCGATCGCGGCCGTCGCCGTCGACGAAGGGGTCGACCTTGTCGGCCTTCCGCAGTGTTTCGGCCTGCTCGTCTCGGCGTTTGGCGGCCTCAGCGGCGTGCTGGTCGATGTCGGCGGCGCGCCGCTGCGCGTCGATGTCGGCCTGGGCCGCGCGGGCCTTCGCCCGCTCGGACTCCGCCTGTGCCGCCGCGGTGTCGGCGCGGGCCTGCGCCAGCTCGGCCTCGTGCTGGCGTGCGCCGAGGTCTGCCTCTCTCGCCTCGGCGCGCAGCTTCTCAGCCTTCTCGTGCTGAGCGCGCTGGCGGCGTTCCCGCCGTCCCTTTGCGGTGACGACCAGGACCACGGCGATGATCGCGATCACGACGACGATGGCGACGATGATCCAGATGAGGGCTGTCGTGTCCACAACTCCTCCTTCTCGGTATGGCGCTGACGGAAGAGTCGGCGCGTCGAGAACCAGGGAACCCGACGGAGCACATCCGCGAGAACCGCCTTGCCGTGGGCGGTCAGGTGCGCTATCCGCCCGCGTGGCTCCTCGCGCTCACGGCGTGACGGCGGATGGGGATGAGCCGGCGGCGCGTTTGGCGGCGCGGTACGCGCGGGTGCGGGCGCGGTTCTGACACGTCAGCGAGCAGTACTGCCGGCGCCGGGCGGGCGAGTGGTCGATGTAGACGTCGACGCACGCCTCGCCCAGGCACGTTCCCAGCCGGCTGGCGTCGGGATCGCCGCGCAGGTGATCGAGGAGCGCGAGCGTGGCGGCGGCCAGCAGCGTGCGCCCAGGGCGGGAGGTGCGCCACTGCTCGCGCACGTCCCACTCCCGTGCCGCCATTGCCGGGGTCAGTCCCGCCTCGGCGATCAATGTGTTGAGTCGATCGGCGCACTCGCCGCCGGATGCTGCGGCGAAGACCGGGTGGAGGAGATTGGCCGTCTCCACCAAGGCCTTCTCCGGCGGCGCTGCGCGCTGCGCCCACAAGGCGGTGGCCTCCTCGCCGAGCGCGTCGGCAGGGGGATAGGGGGCCCCGGATTCGCCTGCTGCCGCGCGCGGTGCGTCGCCGTACTCATTCACGATGCGTGTCAGGAGTCGGAGGGGAAGTGCGTCGACCGCGGAGCCCTGGTGAGTCATCGCTTCCCCCTCTGTCACGGCTGGTCGGAGGCTAACACGTGACGAGAGCGCCACGGACGGGAGGCGTCACCGTCCGGCCGCCCCCGAGACGACATCCACGACGACGGTCACGAGCACCAGGGCGGCCAGCCCGAGGTAGACGCATCCGCTGATCACGGACAGCGCCCGCGCCTTCGTGCCCCGTCCGGCGAGGAAGCGCCCGAGCAGCCCGCCGAGCGAGGCGTACACGGTGTCGACCACGAAGCCGATGACGACGAACGACAGGCCGAGGACCAGCAGCTGCAGGGCGGGGTTGCCCGCGTCGCCGTCGACGAACTGGGGGAGGAAGGCGAGGAAGAAGATGACGATCTTGGGATTGGTGAGGTTGACCACCATCGCGCGCATGAAGTTCCGGCCGGTGGATGCGGCGGCCGGGGCGTCGGTGGCGGTGCGGGCGCGCAGCGCCCCGATCCCGAGGTGGATGAGGTATGCCGCCCCGAGCAGGCGGATGAGCACGAGCGCGGCGGGGAGGGCCGTGAGGAGGGCGCCCAGGCCCGTCACCGCCACGAGCGTGTGCACGGTCATCGACACCGCCATGCCCGATGCCGCCACCGTGCCCGCGCGTCGCCCGTCCCGCAGGGCCACCGCACCGAGGTACACGTGGTCGGGCCCGGGGACGACGGCGATGAGCAGCGTCGCGGCCAGGAACGCGAGGTACACCGCCAGCGGGATGTCCAGGATCATGCCCGCAGTATGTCACGCACTGGCGACATTCCATACGTGACAGCAAATCGGGTCCGCGGGCAGCCTGCTTGGCCCCGTGCCGATGATGAGGGCCGAGATCGTCGCCCAGCTCGCGGCGTAGGCGCGTCAGCGGTCGGGCGTGCCTGGATTATCGCGGTCGAGCAGGGCGATGATGCGGGCGCTGAGGTCGGCGAGGGCGGCCGTGCCCTCACTGCCCAGGCCGTCCAGGATGGGGTCGCGGATCTCCCGCCGCTGCCCGCGCAGGACGGTGCCCACGAGCAGTCGTCCCCTCCGCGTCAGGGTGGCCTCGAAAGCGCGCCGCCCACTCGTGACGGGGCGGCGCGTGACGAGCCCCTGGCCCTCGAGCGCGGTGATCGCGTGGCTGATGCGGCTGGGGGAGAAGCGGAGCGACTCCGCGAGGCTTTTCAGGCCGAGCGTCTGGTCGTGCGCGGCGCTCAGCAGGACGAGGATCTTGAAGTGACCGTGCGAGATGCCGCCGTCGCGCTGGGCCTGCCGTTCGAGTGCGGCGTCGAGGAGGTGCGTCGCGAGCATGAGATCGCGCCATGCATCGGAGGCGCCGGTCACGAGGTCGCCGAGGGAGTCACGGTGAGGCTGACGGCGTTGGCCCAGGGGTCTTCGAAGTGGACCCTCCCGCCGTCGTCACGCACGGGGACGCGGTAGTGCTGGAGGCGTTCGACCAGGGCGCCGGCCTCATCGGAGGACGGCAGCTCGAGGTCCACGCGACCGAGCCCCAGGGTGCGCTGCCGGCGACCCGCGCCGCGGCTGTTCCACACGTTCATCGCCATGTGATGGTGGTACCCGCCGGCGCTGACGAACACGGCCTGGTCGCCCAGCGCGAGCGTCACGTCAAACCCGAGGGTGGTCGCGTAGAAGTCGCGCGCCGTCGCCACCTCCCCGACCGACAGATGGATGTGCCCGACGCGGGCCTCTCCGATCGCCTCCCCGGCGAGTCCGCGCTCGTCCAGGTGCTCCCGCAGATAGGCGTTCGGGTCCAAGAACAGCGTGGACATCTCGACCTGCCCGTGGACCCAGCTCCACGTCGTGCGGTCGCGGTCCCAGTACAGCTCGACGCCGTTGCCCTCGGGGTCGTCGAAGTAGAAGGCCTTGCTGACCAGGTGGTCGCTGGAGCCGGTGAGCGAGCCGGGGCGCAGTCGAGCGACGGAGTAGACCGCGGCGGCCAGCGCCGCCTCGGTGGCGAAGACGATCGCCGTGTGGAACAGGCCGGCCTCGCGCGGCCCCGCGTGCCGCAGTTCGGGGGTGTGCGCGAGCACGACGACCGGCCGTCCCGCGCGCCCGAGGGTGACACGCGGGCCCGTCTGCTCCATCACCGCCAGCCCGACGCCGTCCCGGTAGTACGACGTCATCGCGTCGAGATCCGCCACGTTCAGGGTGACCGCCCCCATCGCCGTATCGGCGGCAAGGCGTGTGCTGGTGCTCATGCGATCCCCAACTGAGTTGAACGCTCAACTATTCCGCGGCGCGCGTCTCGCCTCCTCGTCCGCCGCCGTGGCGCAGGTCTCCCGGGGGCGCAGCAGGGTACGAGCCGCGGTCGCACGAGAGGGGACCTGATAAAATCTTCGGAGCCACTGCTTGTACCACGCAGTGAATGATTCCGCAAGAGTCCGCTCGTCGACCCGCCGAGGGGCGCGGAACGGATACCACCACGTCGGTGCGCCTCGCGGCACCCGCCGCGGATCCTGCCGCCGACGTCGCTCAATGGCCCCGGCCAGGATAGGAACGGTTTGACTTCTCGCGTTGCAATCATCGGAGCCGGACCCAGCGGGATGGCACAGCTTCGGGCTTTCGAGTCCGTTCGGAACACCGGCCGGGAGATGCCCGAGATCGTGTGCTTCGAGAAGCAGGCCGATTGGGGCGGGCAGTGGAACTTCACGTGGCGCACGGGCCTGGACGCGCACGGGGAGCCGGTGCACTCCAGCATGTACCGCAACCTGTGGTCCAACGGGCCGAAGGAGGCGCTCGAGTTCGCCGAGTACACCTTCGACGAGCACTTCGGCCGGCCGATCTCGTCGTATCCGCCGCGCGCGGTGCTGTGGGACTACATCAACGGCCGGGTCGAGAAGAGCGACGTCAAGCAGTACGTGCGTTTCAACACCGTGGTGCGGTGGGTCCAGTACAACGAGGACACCCAGACCTTCAGCGTGACGGTCCACGACGCGGTCGAGAACCGCACCGAGACCAGTGAGTTCGATTACGTCGTGGTCGGCAGCGGCCACTTCAGCTACCCCAACGTGCCCGAGTTCGCCGGTATCGAGACCTTCCCCGGCAGCCTGCGCCACGCCCACGACTTCCGCGGCGCGGAGGCCCTCGCCGACAAGGACGTCCTCCTGATCGGCGCGAGCTACTCCGCCGAAGACATCGGTGTGCAGGCGTACAAGATGGGCGCGCGCTCGGTCACCTTCAGCTACCGCACCAAGCCCATGGGATTCGACTGGCCCAAGGGCATGCGAGAGGTACCGCTCGTCGAGCGTTTCGAGGGATCGACCGTGCATTTCAGCGACGGCACCAGCGGCGACTTCGATGCCGTCGTGCTGTGCACGGGGTACCTGCACCACTACCCGTTCCTGCCGTCCGACCTGGCGCTGGATTCGCCCAACTGCCTCTACCCCGACGGCCTGTACCGCGGCGTGGTCTCGGAGGCCAACGAGAAGCTGTTCTACCTGGGCGCGCAGGACCAGTGGTTCACGTTCAACATGTTCGACGCGCAGGCATGGTTCGTCCGCGACGTCATCCTGGGTGACTTCGAGCTTCCCGGTCCTGAGGCTCGTCGGCAGGACATGGATGCGTGGCTCCAGCGGTTCCGCGGATTGAACGGGCCGGCCGATGAGATCAGGTTCCAGGCCGACTACATCCGCGACCTGATCGATCTGACCGACTATCCGATGTTCGACCTCGACGAGGTCGTGCGGATCTTCCTGGCCTGGAAGCACGACAAGCAGGTCAACATCCTGGGTTACCGCGACGCCGTGTACCCGTCGGTGATGACGGGGACGATGGCCTCGGTGCACCACACCCCCTGGCTGTCCGAACTGGACGACAGCCTCGAGCGCTACCTGTCCGAGCCCGAGCCGGACGACGTGGGGAACCTCGTCGATTCGGCCGGTTCTGCCGGTTCGGCGTAGCGCGATGCGGCCGGAAGGGTGGCGAGGATCTCCTGCGCCACCCTTCCCGCCGCGCGCTCGGGGAGCCAATGTCCCTCGTCCACCTCGACGAAGCGATACGGCGCCCGCACCCACTGCCGCGTGAGCTGGGCAGCGCGTCGCCCGAGCGCCTGGTCTGCGTTGCCCCACACGTACGTGGTCGGCACGTGCACGCGAGACCGTGCCGGACGCCCCCGGCGCCGGTCGGGCAGCCCCATTCCGCGGTACCAGTGCAGTGCGGCACGCAGGGCTCCCGGCTGCGCCAGGAACCGCTGGTATTCCCGGGCGATGGGAGCGGGGAGCCCCGAAGACTCCAGCAGCCGGGCCAGGCGAGGCCGCAGTACGGTCTCGGGCAGCAGCGGCAGCTGGAAGAAGGCGATGTAGAGCGATCGCAGGCCCTGTGCCGAGGAGACAAGCGAACGAAGCATCGCGCTCGGATGCGGCGTGGACAGCACGGTCATGCCGGTGAGGCGCTGCGGGGCGGCCGCCGCCATCCGCCACGCGACGAATCCGCCCCAGTCATGCCCGACCAGGTGCACGCGGTCGACGTCGAGCCGATCCAGGAGGGCGACCACGTCGCCGGTGACGTCGGCGGTCCGGTAGTCGCGTCGCCGGCGCGGGCGCGCCCGCGGCGAGTAGCCGCGCTGGTCGAACGCGATGACCCGGGCGCCACCGGCGGCCAGCAGCGGCGCCACGGCGTCCCACGTACGCCGCGATCCCGGGAAGCCGTGCAGGAGGACGACGACCGGGCCGCCGATCGGCCCCGTGTCGGACACGTCGAAGACCAGGTCGGCGTGGCGGAATGTCTGGACGCGTGAAGGGGCCATGCCCCATCCTGATCGGCGGCGGTCGGGGCGCCGGAGGGGGTTGCGCTCATCGGGCACCCGCGCCGCGTTGCGGCGGCGGGCGTGAGCGGCCGGTCAGGCCGCGGGGGGATGCGGCGGTTTCGGGGGCGCCGATCCCGGGCGCCGTGCCGCGGCCTCTGCCGCAGCGAGAATGCGGATGCCGTCGCGGATGCGGGCTTCGTCGACGTTGCCGAAGCCGATCACCAGAGCCGGGGGGAGGGGGTCGGCCTGCGTGGCCTCCGCCGAGAACCGGTACTGGCCGAGTGTGTTGACGAGCACGCCCATGGTCGCCGCGGTCGCGGCCACCTCCCGCTCGCTCGACCCGGCGGGAAGCTGCAGGACGGCGTGGCATCCCGCGGCGAGACCGGTGAGCCGGCCCGGCCCGAAGGCGCGATCGACCTCCGCAGCCAGGATGTCGCGGCGCGCCCGATAGGTCTCCCGCACTCGCCGCAGATGGCGATCGAACCGGCCCGTCTCCATCAGCAGCGCCAGCGCTTCCTGATCCAGGCCCGGCGCGCCCCGGCTGCTGAGTCGCTTCTCCTCGATGATGCCGTCGCGCAACCGTGGCGGCGCGAGCACCCAGCCGAGCCGGATCGCCGGCGCCAGGGTCTTGCTGACGGAGCCCAGCGCGATGACCCTGCGCGGGTTCAGGCCGTGCAGCGACCCGACGGGCTGCCGGTCGTATCGGAACTCGGCGTCATAGTCGTCTTCCAGGATGATTCCGTCGACCTCCTCCGCCCAGCCGAGGAGCTCTCGCCGTCGCGATGGCCCGAGCGCCACACCGGTCGGGCACTGGTGGGCCGGTGTCAGCAGCACCGCCCGTGCGCCGGTCCTGCGCAGACGGTCCACATCCAGCCCGTCGGCGTCGACGAGGACCGGCACGGCCTCCAGGCCCGCCCGCCGCGCGATCACGTCGTGGTCGCGCGGTCCGGGATCCTCCAGTGCGATCCGGTGGATGCCGTGCTGAGCCAGCGCCGCGAGAGCGAAGGTCAGTCCCTGCCGGAAGCCCGCGACGATGACGGCGTCCTCGGTGCTGGCGCTTCCCGCCCGGACGCGCCGGTGGTAGGCGGAGGCGACGTCGCGGAGGTGCCGCGAACCGGCCGGGTCGTCGTCGCCGAGTGCAGCCGTCGTCAGCGTCTGCGTCGCCTTCGAAACCGCCCAGCTCCAATCCGACAGCGGCACCGTCCGCAGGTCGGGGATGCCGTATTCGAAGTCGATCGGTCGAGGTGACCCGGCCGGGATGGCGGGCGTGGCGCGCCCGGCCGGTTCCTCGGGAGCCGGTATCGCGGCCACCCGTGTGCCCGAACCCACCGTCGCGAGCACGTAGCCCTCGGCGAGGAGCTGCTCGTAGACCTCGACGATCGTGCCGCGGGCGACTCCGAGCAGAGCCGCCAGGCGCCGAGTCGACGGCAGGCGCTCCCCGGATACGAGTCGCCGCTCACGGATGGCGGCGCGAAGCTGGTCCTGGATCTGGATGCCGATGGCCCCGGCATCGCGGTCGAGCGACACGAGCAGATCCGGACCCCCGTGCGACCAGTCCACCGTCATCGCCCCATTACATCGAATGGTCCAGTCCACGACCAGGGAAGCGGACCTTCACCCCGGACCGCCCGGGCGGCAGAGTCGATGCATGAACCTCGGCATCCTCCTCGGCCTCGCCTCCGCCGTGGCGTACGGTGCATCGGATTTCGTCGGTGGGCTGGGTTCCCGTCGGTACACCACATGGCAAGTGGTCCTGGTGGGGCAGAGCGCCGGCGCACTGGTCATGGTCGTGGCGGGGCTGATGCTGCCCGGCAGCCCGCTCGCGTCGGATTTCGCCTGGGCGGTGGTCGCCGGGCTCGGGTCGGCGTCGGGCAGCATCTTCCTGTACCGCGGGCTGGCGCGGGGGCGCATGGGCCTGGTGGCTCCCATTTCGGCGATCGGCGCCGCGGTCCTGCCCGTGCTGGCGGGTGCGGCCTTCGGAGAACGGCCGGGATGGCTCGTCTGGGTGGGGATGGCCGTGGCACTGCCGGGAATCTGGCTGGTCGCGCGCGACACCTCCACGCAGCGCTCCGCCATGCGCGGAGCGCTCGTCGACGGCACGCTCGCGGGCGTGGGCTTCGGCGTGCTCTTCATCGCGCTGGCGCAGATCTCCGACGGCGCGGGCCTCGTGCCGCTCGCCGTCAATCAGCTGACCGGTGCGATCCTCACGGTCGCGACGGCGGCCGCCCTCGGACAGGTGTGGCGCCCCGCGACCGGCGTGCTGGGCTGGGGGAGCGGCGCCGGTGTGCTGGGCGCGGCCGGCACCCTCGCGTTCTTCGCCGCCAGTGGCACGACCGGACTGGGGATCGCCGGAGTGCTCGCCTCCCTCTATCCCGCCGTCACGGTGCTGCTGGCAGCCGGCTTCCTCCGGGAGCGGGTCGCGCCCGGTCAGCGGGCGGGCATCGCCGTCTGCATCGTCGCCGTCGCCGCCATGGCGTTCGGCTGATCCGCCCCATCCGCCACGAACTGGAGACGACCGATGAATCACCCGCGGCCCGCACGCCGGCACACGCACACCCGGAGGGCGGCTCATGCTCACGCAGATCGCTGACGGCGTCTTCGTTCACGAGAGCGACTTCATCCAGAGCAACTCCGTGGTCGTCCGAGGACGCGACGGTGTGCTCGTGATCGACCCCGGTCTCACGCACGACGAGATGACGGGGCTTGCCGACGACATCCGCGGGATGAGTCAACGGGTCGTCGCGGGTTTCGCCACGCATCCGGATTGGGATCACGTTCTCTGGCACGCGGCGCTCGGCGAAGCGCCCCGTTACGGAACGGCGCTGTGCGCCGCGACCATGGCGGAACTGCTCGCGCAGCCCGACTGGCCGGAGCAGGTGGCTGTGGGCCTCCCGCCCGAGTACGCGGATGAGATCCCGCTCGACCTGTTCGGGGAGATCACCGCGCTGCCCCGGGGCGCCGTCCGCATCCCGTGGGACGGTCCGACGGTGCGGATCATCGAGCATCGCGCCCACGCCGCGGGGCATGCGGCGCTGCTGGTCGAGGAGCGCGGCATCCTCGTCGCGGGCGACATGCTCTCCGACATCCTGATGCCCTTCCTCGACGTTGATGCCGCCCAGCCGCTGGAGGATTACCTGACCGCACTGCAGCTGTTCCAGGACGTCGCGGACGACGTCCGTGCCGTCGTCCCCGGCCATGGTTCGGTCGGAACGGCAGGCCAGGTGCGGGAGCGCATCGAACAGGACCGCGCCTACGTGCAGGCTCTGCGCGACGGCGCGCTCCCCGAAGACGAGCGGGTCGGTCCGTCCGCGCCGCTGTACTGGCTCGCCGACGTGCATCGGTGGCAACTGCAGCGCCTCGCCGAGAAGCCCACGCCGCCGTCCGGGGAGCACGGCGGGCGGTGACGGGCTGCAGCGGACACTATCCCGCGGTTTCGGAGGTGGCGACGTCGAGGATCCAGGTGACGCCGAAGCCGTCGGTGAGCATGCCGAAGCCCGGGCTCCACGCCGACGCCGCGAGCGGCTCGATGATCGAGGCGTCGTCGGACAGCGCGTCCCAATAGGCCGTCACCTCATCGAGGGAGTCGCCGCGGACGGAGACGAAGAACGGCTGGTCGGTGATGGTGACCCCGTTCTCGCGGCGCGTCGTCCCGCCCGCGCCGCCGGCAGGCTGCCCGGGGATGTCGTAGGCCATGATCCGGAACCCGTCGGCGCTTCGCACCTCGCCGAACACGATGTTCTCGGCGCCCGGGGCGTCGGCGGGCATGCCGAAATCCGCGTAGGTGGCGGTCGTGAGGTGCCCGCCGAAGACCGAGTGGTAGAACTCCAGAGCCTTGCGGGCGCGGCCATGGAAATTGAGGTGGGTGGTCGTGGTGATGGTCATATCTGCTCCTCGAGCGTTGCGCCGGGGCTTTCCCGGCGGCACCCACTGTGGCAGGGGTATAGGACGGGATCGGTCCTGCACTGCACATACCCTCGAGAAATGACGACGACCACTTCACGCCTGCTGAATCTGCTGTCGCTGCTGCAGACCAGGCGCGACTGGCCGGGCGCGCTGCTGGCCGATCGGCTCGGGGTGAGCCATCGCACGGTGCGCCGCGATGTCGACCGGCTGCGGCAGATGGGATACCGCATCCACGCCGCGATGGGGCCGGACGGCGGATACCGCCTGGATGCGGGGAGCGAACTGCCGCCGCTGCTGTTCGACGACGAGCAGATCATCGCGCTCACGATCGCGCTGCAGTCGGCGACGGCCACGGGGGCCGGCATCGAGGAGGGCGCGCTGAGAGCGCTGACCACGGTGCGACAGGTGATGCCCTCGCGACTTCGCCATCGCCTGGACGCCGTCGGCTTCACGACGGTCGCGCCCCCGGGTGAGGGGCTCGGGGCTGCGGTGTCGCCGGATGTGCTGGTCGCCCTCTCCACCGCCGTTCGCGCCCGCGAGACGCTGCGATTCGATTACGCCGGTTCGAATCCGGATGCGGTCGAACACGAGTCCACGCCGCCGCGACGGGTGCAGCCGCACCACCTCGTCGCCGCCTCACGCCGGTGGTACCTCGTCGCGTGGGACCTGGATGTCGACGACTGGCGCATCTTCCGCGCCGACCGCATCACGCCGCGCACGCCCACGGGGCCCAGGTTCACCCCGCGTGAGGTCCCCGGCGGCGATGCCCAGGCCTACGTGTCGGCGCGGTTCAAGGGCTCGGCGGGGGTGAACGCCTGGCCGTGCACGGGGACGGTCGTTCTGCATCTGCCGGCCGCCCAGGTGCTCCCGTTCGCCGGCGACGGCCACGTCGAGCCGCGAGGCACCGACCGATGCCTCTACACGGCCGGCTCCTGGTCATGGGCCGCGTTGGCAGCATCCCTGGGCAGGTTCGACGCCGAGGTCGACGTGGTCGGCCCGCCGGAGCTGGGCCGTGCGTTCGCGACGCTTGCGACCCGCTACGCGGCGGCGGCCCGGTGAGCCGCGAAGGCCGCGACACGCCCGGGCCGCGCCCGACTTGCCGGGTGCGGCAGGGCCGTCGTAGGCTATTGATCGTTCGCCCCACAGGGAAGCGGAGAGGCCGAGAGCCTCACCCCCCTCAAGCGGAGAACACCCTCCCTTCTCCTGAGCTCTCGTTGAGAGCTCGTGCCCTCGGGCGTAGAATGGAGGTACCCGCTCCAGAAGCCGTCATGGAGCGCCGTTCGGTGACGTCTGATC
The DNA here is from genome assembly GCF_008727775.1 of Microbacterium lushaniae. Lineage (NCBI taxonomy): Bacteria > Bacillati > Actinomycetota > Actinomycetes > Micrococcales > Microbacteriaceae > Microbacterium > Microbacterium lushaniae. The sequence continues at coordinate 2,558,551 of NZ_CP044232.1, read as the reverse complement.
GTCACGGAGGCGCCGATTTGACAGCTCGACGGAGTCGGGTAAGATAGAGAAGTTGCCCTGCGGGCGAGGCTGAGAGGCTGAGTAGCAGGAGCATCCGATCCTTGAGAACTCAACAGCGTGCACTTGTCAAATGCCAAAAAACCTCGCGGTCAGCTTTGCTGGCCGGTGAGATTCTTTTGAGATTAAACGGATAAATGTCAGTAATGACATCCGATCGTCAGATCAAGCTCGCTCGGGTGGACCTATTCCGGTCTGTTCGCAGCAAAATTCTTTTACGGAGAGTTTGATCCTGGCTCAGGATGAACGCTGGCGGCGTGCTTAACACATGCAAGTCGAACGGTGAAGGGGAGCTTGCTCCCTGGATCAGTGGCGAACGGGTGAGTAACACGTGAGCAACCTGCCCCGGACTCTGGGATAACAGTTGGAAACAGCTGCTAATACCGGATACGAGCTGCGACCGCATGGTCAGCAGCTGGAAAGATTTTTCGGTCTGGGATGGGCTCGCGGCCTATCAGCTAGTTGGTGAGGTAATGGCTCACCAAGGCGTCGACGGGTAGCCGGCCTGAGAGGGTGACCGGCCACACTGGGACTGAGACACGGCCCAGACTCCTACGGGAGGCAGCAGTGGGGAATATTGCACAATGGGCGGAAGCCTGATGCAGCAACGCCGCGTGAGGGATGACGGCCTTCGGGTTGTAAACCTCTTTTAGCAGGGAAGAAGCGAAAGTGACGGTACCTGCAGAAAAAGCGCCGGCTAACTACGTGCCAGCAGCCGCGGTAATACGTAGGGCGCAAGCGTTATCCGGAATTATTGGGCGTAAAGAGCTCGTAGGCGGTTTGTCGCGTCTGCTGTGAAAACCCGAGGCTCAACCTCGGGCCTGCAGTGGGTACGGGCAGACTAGAGTGCGGTAGGGGAGATTGGAATTCCTGGTGTAGCGGTGGAATGCGCAGATATCAGGAGGAACACCGATGGCGAAGGCAGATCTCTGGGCCGTAACTGACGCTGAGGAGCGAAAGGGTGGGGAGCAAACAGGCTTAGATACCCTGGTAGTCCACCCCGTAAACGTTGGGAACTAGTTGTGGGGGCCATTCCACGGTCTCCGTGACGCAGCTAACGCATTAAGTTCCCCGCCTGGGGAGTACGGCCGCAAGGCTAAAACTCAAAGGAATTGACGGGGACCCGCACAAGCGGCGGAGCATGCGGATTAATTCGATGCAACGCGAAGAACCTTACCAAGGCTTGACATATAGAGGAAACGGCTGGAAACAGTCGCCCCGCAAGGTCTCTATACAGGTGGTGCATGGTTGTCGTCAGCTCGTGTCGTGAGATGTTGGGTTAAGTCCCGCAACGAGCGCAACCCTCGTTCTATGTTGCCAGCACGTAATGGTGGGAACTCATGGGATACTGCCGGGGTCAACTCGGAGGAAGGTGGGGATGACGTCAAATCATCATGCCCCTTATGTCTTGGGCTTCACGCATGCTACAATGGCCGGTACAAAGGGCTGCAATACCGTAAGGTGGAGCGAATCCCAAAAAGCCGGTCCCAGTTCGGATTGAGGTCTGCAACTCGACCTCATGAAGTCGGAGTCGCTAGTAATCGCAGATCAGCAACGCTGCGGTGAATACGTTCCCGGGTCTTGTACACACCGCCCGTCAAGTCATGAAAGTCGGTAACACCTGAAGCCGGTGGCCCAACCCTTGTGGAGGGAGCTGTCGAAGGTGGGATCGGTAATTAGGACTAAGTCGTAACAAGGTAGCCGTACCGGAAGGTGCGGCTGGATCACCTCCTTTCTAAGGAGCATCTGGCACCCTTTGGGGTGTCCAGGCGCCAGATCGAGACGAATGTTCTCGCTGGTAGCTCATGGGTGGAACATTTGATGGGGTGCCGATCGGGTCGCCTGGTTTTGAGTACGCTGCTTGCAGCTGGAAAAGTACTGGGTGGGTTGGCCGGCACATGCACGCTGTTGGGTCCTGAGGGACCGGGTGCGGTTTTATACCGCAGCTGAACCTCTGGGCCTTTTTCTGTTGCCGTGTTTGCGGTGGCGGGGGAGGGTACCGCCCGTACTTTGAGAACTACACAGTGGACGCGAGCATCTTTGAACTGACTTCGGTCAGTTCTCATAGATGATCTTAAAGATCATTAGTCAATTTCGAGCCGGACTTTGTCCGGACCGATTCTTTGATAAAACTCATGTGATTTCAAGTCTTTAAGAGCAAACGGTGGATGCCTTGGCATCTGGAGCCGAAGAAGGACGTAGCAATCTGCGATAAGCCTCGGGGAGTGGATAAGCACACTTCGATCCGAGGATTTCCGAATGGGGAAACCCCGCTGGGCGGCGTGCCGACCCAGTGACTCCCGCCTGAATATATAGGGCGGGTAGAGGGAACGTGGGGAAGTGAAACATCTCAGTACCCACAGGAAGAGAAAGCAACCGCGATTCCGTTAGTAGTGGCGAGCGAAACCGGAACAGGCTAAACCGAGTACGTGTGATATCCGGCAGGAGTTGCGTATTCGGGGTTGTGGGACTTTTCAGACAGTTCTGCCGATCTGTCGGCGTTACAAGAAGGTATAGACGAACGGTCTTGAAAGGCCGGTCATAGAGGGTGCGAACCCCGTAGTCGAAATGCCTCTCTTGACGCGAAGAGTATCCCAAGTAGCACGGGGCCCGAGAAATCCCGTGTGAATCTGTCAGGACCACCTGATAAGCCTAAATACTCCCAGATGACCGATAGCGGACAAGTACCGTGAGGGAAAGGTGAAAAGTACCCCGGGAGGGGAGTGAAATAGTACCTGAAACCGTTTGCTTACAAACCGTTGGAGCAGCCATAGCAGCTGTGACAGCGTGCCTTTTGAAGAATGAGCCTGCGAGTTAGCGATACGTGGCGAGGTTAACCCGAGTGGGGTAGCCGTAGCGAAAGCGAGTCTGAATAGGGCGATTCAGTCGCGTGTCCTAGACCCGAAGCGAAGTGATCTATCCATGGCCAGGTTGAAGCGACGGTAAGACGTCGTGGAGGACCGAACCCACTTAGGTTGAAAACTGAGGGGATGAGCTGTGGATAGGGGTGAAAGGCCAATCAAACTTCGTGATAGCTGGTTCTCTCCGAAATGCATTTAGGTGCAGCGTTGCGTGTTTCTTGCCGGAGGTAGAGCTACTGGATGGCCGATGGGCCCCAAAAGGTTACTGACGTCAGCCAAACTCCGAATGCCGGTAAGTGAGAGCGCAGCAGTGAGACTGTGGGGGATAAGCTTCATAGTCGAGAGGGAAACAACCCAGACCACCAACTAAGGTCCCTAAGCGCGTGCTAAGTGGGAAAGGATGTGGAGTTGCTTAGACAACCAGGAGGTTGGCTTAGAAGCAGCCACCCTTGAAAGAGTGCGTAATAGCTCACTGGTCAAGTGATTCCGCGCCGACAATGTAACGGGGCTCAAGCACGCCACCGAAGTTGTGGCATTGACATTATTGGTAGGCCTTCGTGGTCCAGCCGTGTTGATGGGTAGGAGAGCGTCGTGTGGCCAGCGAAGCGGCGGTGTGAACCAGCCGTGGAGGCCACACGAGTGAGAATGCAGGCATGAGTAGCGAAAGACATGTGAGAAACATGTCCTCCGAAAGACCAAGGGTTCCAGGGTCAAGCTAATCTTCCCTGGGTAAGTCGGGACCTAAGGCGAGGCCGACAGGCGTAGTCGATGGACAACGGGTTGATATTCCCGTACCGGCGAAGAACCGCCCAAGCTAATCCAGTGGTGCTAAGAGTCCTAACCAGGAATGGATGGATCCCTTCGGGGTGAAGCCGTCTTGGCGAACGCTCGACCCCATGCTGGTGCGGTTAGCGTATTAACAGGTGTGACGCAGGAAGGTAGCCCAAGCCAGGCGATGGTTGTCCTGGTGCAAGTGCGTAGGCCGAGTGATAGGCAAATCCGTCACTCATTAAGGCTGAGACACGATGCGGATGAAAAGTGGGTGATCCTATGCTGCCAAGAAAAGCATCGACGCGAGGTTCAAGCCGCCCGTACCCCAAACCGACTCAGGTGGTCAGGTAGAGAATACCAAGGAGATCGAGAGAATCGTGGTTAAGGAACTCGGCAAAATGCCCCCGTAACTTCGGGAGAAGGGGGGCCTTCGGCGTATTAGGACTTGCTCCGAAAGCGTTTGGAGGCCGCAGAGACTAGTGGGTAGCGACTGTTTACTAAAAACACAGGTCCGTGCCAAGTCGCAAGACGATGTATACGGACTGACGCCTGCCCGGTGCTGGAAGGTTAAGAGGACCGGTTAGCCGCAAGGCGAAGCTGAGAATTTAAGCCCCAGTAAACGGCGGTGGTAACTATAACCATCCTAAGGTAGCGAAATTCCTTGTCGGGTAAGTTCCGACCTGCACGAATGGCGTAACGACTTCCCAACTGTCTCAACCGCGAACTCGGCGAAATTGCATTACGAGTAAAGATGCTCGTTACGCGCAGCAGGACGGAAAGACCCCGTGACCTTTACTACAGCTTGGTATTGGTGTTCGGTGTGGCTTGTGTAGGATAGGTGGGAGACTGTGAAGCATGGACGCCAGTTCATGTGGAGTCATTGTTGAAATACCACTCTGGTCACTCTGGATATCTAACTTAGAACCGTAATCCGGTTCAGGGACAGTGCCTGGTGGGTAGTTTAACTGGGGCGGTTGCCTCCCAAAAAGTAACGGAGGCGCCCAAAGGTTCCCTCAACCTGGTTGGCAATCAGGTGGCGAGTGTAAGTGCACAAGGGAGCTTGACTGTGAGACTGACAGGTCGAGCAGGGACGAAAGTCGGGACTAGTGATCCGGCAGTGGCTTGTGGAAGCGCTGTCGCTCAACGGATAAAAGGTACCTCGGGGATAACAGGCTGATCTTGCCCAAGAGTCCATATCGACGGCATGGTTTGGCACCTCGATGTCGGCTCGTCGCATCCTGGGGCTGGAGTAGGTCCCAAGGGTTGGGCTGTTCGCCCATTAAAGCGGTACGCGAGCTGGGTTTAGAACGTCGTGAGACAGTTCGGTCCCTATCCGCTGCGCGCGTAGGAAGTTTGAGAGGATCTGACCCTAGTACGAGAGGACCGGGTTGGACGAACCTCTGGTGTGTCAGTTGTTCCGCCAGGAGCACCGCTGATTAGCTACGTTCGGGATGGATAACCGCTGAAAGCATCTAAGCGGGAAGCCGGCCTCAAGATGAGACTTCCATGCCTTCGGGCGAGAGGCTCCCAGCCAGACTACTGGGTTGATAGGCCGGATGTGGAAGCGTGGCAACACGTGAAGCTGACCGGTACTAATAAGCCGATGACTTGATAACACACCGTTTTTGGTGCTTGCGTCCACTGAGTGGTTCCCGATGTACGGTCGGGAACAACAACACAACATAGAACTACGTTTGTGTACGACTGAAACATCAATAGTGTTTCGGCGGCCATAGCGTGAGGGAAACGCCCGGTTACATTCCGAACCCGGAAGCTAAGCCTCACAGCGCCGATGGTACTGCAGGGGGGACCCTGTGGGAGAGTAGGACACCGCCGGACTTCTTCCGAGAAATGGCCACCCAACGCGGGGTGGCCATTTCGCGTTTACAGACCTGTTTTCGCGCGCATCCGACCGGAGGCCGCGCCCTTGCAACGGGGTGCCCGCTCCGGTGAGATGGTGCGGAGGTCGCGATCCCGCAGAACGCGGGCGCCCGGCCTCGACAGGAGGCTGCGGTGAAGCTCTTGCTCACGTCGGGCGGCGTGACGAACGGCTCCATCCGTTCGGCGCTGACGGAAATGCTCGGCAGAGACGTCGCGGATTGCGATGCCCTCTTCGTCCCCACCGCTCAGTGGGGACACCCGGCGTGCTCACCCCAGTCGGTGTGGCGGTCGACGGCCGGCCGCTGGTCTTCTCCGGGCGGCCTGTGTGAGCTGGGCTGGAAGTCGGTCGGGGTCCTCGAGCTCACCGCACTGCCGAGCATCGGCCCGGATCGTTGGGTGCCCTGGGTGCGTGACGCCGACGTGCTCCTCGTCGACGGCGGCGAGGCGATCTACCTGGCGCATTGGCTGCGGGAGTCGGGGCTGGCGCAGCTCCTGCCCGATCACCCCGACACCGTGTGGGTCGGGGTGAGCGCCGGCAGCATGGTGATGACACCCCGGATCGGCGCGGAGTTCGTGGACTGGAAGCCGGGCGGCGCCGACGAGGCCCTCGGCGTGGTGGACTTCTCGATCTTCCCCCACCTCGATTACCGGGGTTGGGCCGCCAACACTCTCGCGAGTGCGCGGCGATGGGCGCTCTCGATCCCCGGACCGGCGTACGCGATCGACGACCAGACGGCGATCGCCGTCGTGGATGGGGCTGTGACCGTGGTCTCAGAGGGCCACTGGGAGGCACTGAACCCCTGACCCCGTTGGTTCCTACGCGCGCCCGTTGAGGGCGAACTGTCGGTGGGCGCTGATCCCGATCGCCACGTAGGCCAGCCCCGTGACCGTGTGCATGGCGGAGAGTACCGCCGCGGTCGGCAGGTCGTGCGCGCCCGTGGCGACCAGGGGGATGCTGACTCCCGCCACGAGGCTTCCTGCGACGATCGTGATCGTCGTCCAGCGCCGCGACCGCGGGGCGATCAGGCCGAGCACGATCGCTCCGAGGACGAGGGGGACGAGGGTCTTCCACACCACGTCGCCGATGATGACGAGGTGGTCAGGGTCGCCCCAGCGAGGGTCGACGCGGAGGGATGCTCCGGTCACCCTCCCGATCGTGAAGAGAGTCACGTTGAGCGCGACGGCGATCCCACAGCAGATGACGACTACGACGATGAAGGTCCTGGTGCCTCGGTCGCGCCGCAGCATCGTGCGTTCGCGGGGGAGTGAACCGACCATGGGATGCTCCTTCTGTCGTCCGCGGAAAGCGGGGGCTTACCACCCAGGACAGGACAGCCCGGGGGATTGTGACATCCGTCGGCCCTCGGCCCGGAGGAGAGTGTCGCCCCTACCGTCTGCCCGCCCTTGCGCGGAGATAGGCCGCGCGAACCGCCCACGAGTCCGACACGGGACCCAGATGGGCGAGCTTGTGGGGGTTGATCACCGTGCGGATGAACTGGACCCGGGCGTCGAGGACATCGAGCACCATGACGCTCAAGACTCTGCCCGCCTGGTCGCGGACGAGTGCGCCGGGCTGGCCGTTGAGTTCACGGGTCTCCACAGTGAGACCGATCTGCGAGAGTCCGGCACGCGCCGACGACAGCACGCGAGCCACGTTGTCCGCACCGACGACGGTCCTCGGCAGGCTGGGGGCGTTGCCGCCGCTGTCGGAAGCGAGCTGGACGTCGGCGGCCAGGAGCGCCCGCAACCCGTCGACATCTCCCGTCACCACCGCGGCGAAGAAGCGCTCAGCCAGCTGCTCACGTGCCCGTCGATCGGCGTCGAAGCGGGGGAGGCCGGCCTCCATATGGCGCCGCGCCCGCACCGCCACCTGCCGGCAGGCGGCTTCCGAGCGTTCGACGATGGGGGAGATCTCGCCGAAGCCGAACCCGAACACGTCGCGGAGGACGAAAACCGCGCGTTCCACAGGAGTGAGCCGCTCCAGAAGCACAAGTGCAGCCATCGATACCGATTCGGCCAGTTCTGCGGCACGCTGAGGATCCTGATACGGGTCTTCCAGCAGAGGCTCCGGAAACCACTCACCGACATACTGCTCGCGGCGGGCTCGGGCTGAGCGCAGTTCGTTGATCGCGATCCTCGTGACCACTGACGATAGGAACGCCTTCGGTGACACCGGACGCGTCGCGCTGGTCTGGTAGCGCAGCCACGTCTCCTGGACGGCATCTTCGGCCTCGCCCACGCTGCCCAGCATGCGGTAGGCGATGGAGAACAGCAGGGGCCGCAGCTCCTCGAACTCCTTCAGTCGCGACGCATCAACGGGATCCGGCATCTCGCGTGCCACCTCCCCACCGACGTCGGTACAGCTGTCACGGGGCATCCGCCCGAACCCCCTGCGCGTCGTGAAGCGCCGGCCCGGCCCGCCCTTGGTCCGAGGGTACTCACTCACCGCACTGCCGAGCATCGGCCGGGATCGCTGAGCGTGGGGTTCTCCGGAAATCTTCTCCGGCTGACCGGCGCGCGCTCCAGGCCGAGACCGCGAAGACTGTCAGGCAACTCAACTGAAGCGACCGGAACGGTAGGGCGCCTTCGGAGTGACCCATACTCCACGGCGCACTGACGGTCTGCACTGCCATGGAGGAGACGGCGACATGAGCATCACCCCGGAATCCACTTCCCACCCGACGGTCGTGCTCGTGCACGGCGCGTTCGCCGAGTCGTCGAGTTGGAGCGGGGTGATCTCATTGCTGCTGGATGACGGGTACCCCGCGATCGCGGTCGCGAACCCGCTTCGTGGCGTGGCGTTCGACTCCGACTACCTGCGGGCCACGTTGGAGGGCATCAGCGGCGACATCATCCTCGTGGGGCACTCTTACGGCGGCACGGTGATCAGCGGCGGCGGCGCGGGCAATTCACGGGTGAAGGCGCTGGTGTACATCGGGGCCTTCGCGCCGGAGGCCGGTGAGACGCCGGGAGACCTGGCCGGGAAGCTGCCTGGCTCGACGCTCGCGGAGACTCTCAGGTCAGTCGCGCTGCCCGGCGGCGGAGTCGACCTGTACATCGAGCAGGACAGATACCGTGCGCAGTTCGCGGCGGATTCGCCCGCCGAGATCGCTGCGGTGATGGCGGTCACGCAGCGCCCCATTCAGGAGTCCGCTTTCGGAGAGGCCTCGGGTGAGCCAGCCTGGAAGTCCATCCCGTCGTGGTTCCTCTTCGGCGAGCTCGACAAGAACATCCCCGCCGCCGTGCACCACTTCATGGCAGACCGTGCCGGCGCCAAGAAGACCATCGAGGTCAAGGGAGGATCGCATACCGTCGGCATCCCCGAAGCCGCCCAGGTGTTCGACCTCATCCGCGAAGCCGCGGATGCGACCACCGGCACTTAGCCGCGTCACCCCGGCAGCCACGGCCCTCGCGAACCCAGTCGAAGGAAGACATCATGAACGATTCAGCCCCCACTCCCGATGTCGCCGGCGGACAGGCAGCAGACGAGCTGCGAGGACGGCTCACGCGGACGGAGATCCAGCACGCCCCCTCATCGATCCCCGGACGAGACATCGTTCAGGTGCTCACCGAGATCCCCGTTGACGTGTCCTCCGGATGGCACCACCACCCCGGAGAGGAGGTCGGTTACATCGTCGCCGGGAAGGTGCGCATGGAACGCGAAGACGCCACGACCCAGATCCTGAACGCCGGCGACGGCTTCCTCATCCCGCCAGGAGTCCCCCATAACGCGACCGACCTCGGTCCCGACACCGGGAGGATGCTGTCGACCTACATCGTGGAGACCGGCGAGCCCGTTGCCACTTTGGAGCGGTGACGGCGGCGCGACCGGTGGGGGAGCTTTCCGCCCTCCTTGAGGACCTCTCCGTCTCCATCAGTCGCTGAGCGGCACGTACCTGCGCGGTGCGTCGCCGGATCCCGGTTCATCACAGGGATCGCCAGAGCAGGGTGGACGCGAATGGGATGACTCCGGCCTTCGTCGTCGTCACGGCACATGCCCCATTGAGGCGAGGTGTAGAAGCTCCTGCGCGACCTGCTCGGGCTGATCCTCAACCAGGAAGTGCCCGGCGTCCAGGCCGCGCCCCCGCAGATCCTTCGCCCATGGGCGCCAGAGGGCCAGCACGTCCCCGTAGAACTTGGGCAGCGCACCCTGCGCGCTCCACAGCACCAGCAGCGGGCAGCGGATCTGACGGCCGTCCGCTTTGTCGTCGTCGTCGTGCTCCCGGTCCACTCCCGCGCCGGCGCGATAGTCCTCACAGATGCCGTGAACGACGCTCGGGTCATCCAGGAGTGCGCGGTATTGCGCCATGAGCTCTTCGGGGTAGCGGCCAGGGGCGCGCCCGAGGCCGAGCGCGCGGACGTGGTGGTCGAAGAACGCGGAGGGGTTCGCGTTGATCAGATCCTCCGGGAGAGGTGCCGGCTGTGCGAGAAACGCCCAATGCCAGTACGTCAAGGCCATCTGAGCGTTGGCACGGGACCACACTTCTCCGGTCGGCACGACGTCGAATACGCCGGCGGCGGAGATCACGTCCGGGTGATCCACCGCCATCCGGTAGGCGATCCGGCCGCCACGGTCGTGCCCGGCGACCGCGAAGGCGGAAAAGCCCAGGACGTGCATCAGTTCGACCAGGTCATCCCCGATGGCTCGCTTGGAGTACGTGCCGTGATCGGCGGCGGTCTCGGGCCGGAAGGATCCACCGTAACCGGGCAGGTCGACCACGACGACCGTGTGGTCGCCCGTGAGCTGATCGACCACTGCGTGCCACATCAGATGCGTCTGCGGGTACCCGTGCAGCAGCAGGATCGGAGGGCCTTCGCCAGCAGTCAGCGTGAAGATGGGTCCGCGTGCGACCTTGATCGGTCGGGCGGTGAAGGTGTCGAACATGATGTCAGCGGTGTCGTGACGGGTTCCGTCAGGACGGGGCGGCGAGAAACCGCAGGAGTTCGCGGTTGACGTCCGCCGTGTGGGTGACGGGATTGATGTGCGGACCGCCCTCGATCTCGACGTAACGTGCCGCCGGCAGGGCTTCGTGAGCGCGGCGACCTTGCCCGTCGATCGAGAGGATGCGGTCGGCAGTGCCGTGGATGATCAATGCGGGCACGTCGAACCGTTCCAGGTCGGCGTGGAAATCCTCCAGCCAGGTCTGCGGACATGCCCAGGTCGCGTAGGGAGACGCAGCAGCGCCGGCGGACCACATCGCACGGACGGTGTCCTCGCTGACGAGCGTGCCCTGGTACTCGTCGAGGTTCAGGAAGTTGGCCATCATCCCGGTCAGCCACGCGAACCGATCTGCCAGGATCGCCTGCTGCACGCCGGACACCCCTGCCGCATCGACTCCTTTCGGATTCTCGTCGGTGAGCGTGAAGGTCGGTGTCAGGCTCTCGATGAGAACCGCGCTGGCCAGCCGTTCGGTGCCGAACCGGCCGATGTAGCGCGCCACTTCGCCGGTCCCCAGAGAAAAGCCGACGATGGTGGCCTCGCGAAGATCCAGGGTGCGCAGCACGACGTCCAGGTCGGCGCTGAGGGTGTCGAAGTCGTACCCCGTGATGGGTGCACTCGATCGACCGAAGCCACGGCGGTCATAGGCGATCACTCGGTATCCGGCATCGAGCAGCGGGTGCAGTTGTGGCTCCCACGAGCGAGCGTCGAAGGGCCACCCCGCAAGGAGGACGACCGGCCGGCCGCTGCCCTGATCTTCGTAGTACAGGTCGATCGGCGCGGAGTTCTCTTCGCCGACGGTGATGGTGCTCACAGTGTGCTCCTCGGGCTCGAAGTAGGTGACGCAGTCAGCGTGCCCCGCGGGCAGGCGCCCCCGCATCACGGTGAACCCGAGAAGATTTCCGGCAAACCCCACGGTCAGTTGCTCGCGCGGGTCGCACGATGGGACCATGGCCGTGACAGTCCTGATCGTCGATGACGACGAGCGTTTTCGCGTCTTGGCGAGGAGAATGCTCACCACCTGGGGTTATCAGCCCGAAAGTGAGGCAGGCAGTGTGACGGAAGCGTTGCGACGAGTGGCAGAGTCGCGACCCGACGTCGCGTTCGTCGATGTCGGTCTGCCCGACGGAACCGGCCTGGAACTGAGCAGGATCCTCGCAGAGGCACCATGGCGGATACGTGTGATCCTCGTCTCCTCCGACAGCGACGCGGCGACGCCGGCAGAGGCGGCCGCTGCCGGCGCCGCGGCGTTCGTCCCCAAGACCGAACTGTCCCGTGCGCTTGTCCGCTCCCTCCTCGAGCACGAATAAGGCCATGAGCATCGACATCCAGAACCAGCCGGTACGGGTGTCCGTTGGAGAGGATGATCTTCTTTTCCGGCAGGGTGTCGTTCGCGTCCTCACCGACGGTGGACTGAGCGTGGTCGCGGAGGCGGGCAACGCCGTGGAGTTCCTGGCCAGAACACTCGTCCACAGGCCAGACGTCGCGGTCGTCGACATCCGGATGCCGCCACGACGAGATGACGATGGGTTGCGGGCGGCGGTCGAGCTGCGTGACCGCGTACCGACGATGGGCGTCGTGCTCCTCACTCAGCACTGCGACCCGGAGTTCGCGATCGAGCTGATCGGCGACCGGCCTGAGGGTGTCGGCTACCTGCTGAAGGAGCGAGTCGGTGACATCCGCGATTTCGTCGAAGCTGTGACGCGCGTCGCCCGGGGTGGGAGCGCTCTGGATCCGGAGGTCGTCGCGCGCATGCTCCGGCCGCGTTCCGTCCCACAAGAGCTCGCACCGCTCACCCCTCGGGAACGGGCGGTCCTCGCCGCGATGGCGGAGGGCTTGTCCAATCAAGGAATCGCACGTGCCCTGCTCATCAGCAACGCCGCAGTGGAGAAACACGTCACCGCGGTGTTCCGCAAGCTGTCGATCACGTCCGAAGGCACCGAGCACCGACGCGTCCGCGCTGTGCTCCGATACCTGACCGCCCAACGAGCCTGAAAACCCTCTCGAATGGGCGACGTTCCAGATCGCACTGAGCCCGGCATCGACAGCGCGGAACAGAAGACGAGCCTGTTCGGGACTCGAACGGAGCGCGAAGAGATCCGGAGCCTCGTCGAGAAGGAACGCGCTCTGCGTGACGTCGCGAACCTGATCGCTCGGGCGGGTGCCGACGTCGACGTCATCGCCGTGATCGTTCGCGAGGCCTCGCGGCAGGTGCGCGGCCTACCTGTGACCCTGGCCCAGTTCGTCGGCCCCAGACAGTTGCTCGTGCTGGCCTCTCCAGACGGCCCGGCCGCTGCCGGCACGCGCATCGTCTTCGAAGCCGACACGCTTCCCGATCGCGTGATCCGCACTGGCCGGCCGTTCCGCGTCGATGACTACCGAACCCAGCCGGATGCCGAAATGGCGGCGCGCTTCGGGATCGTGGCAGGAGTTGCGGCGCCGATCGTCGTGGAGGGCCGGACGTGGGGGATGTTCTTCGTCAGCTCGGCAGCCGGGCCGCTGCCGCCGGAGACGGAGAACCTGCTCGCCGCGTTCGCGCAGCTGGTCACCGCATCCTTCGACAGCATCGAGGCACGAAGTCAGCTTCGGGCTGTGGCGGAACACGACGCGGCCATGCGCTCGATCCAGCACGACGCCGACGGTGGCGCACTCACGGACGTCGCCACGCGCCTCGTGGAGTACGCGGCCAAACTGGGCGGGATAGAGCACGCCACGTTGACCGCCATCGGCGGGGTGGAGGTAGCCGCTGCCAACCCGGTTCTGTCGATGACAGACTCGTCCATCCGTCCGACGCAGACCGTGACATTTCCTGTCACCGCGCAGCAGGAGCGCGTCGGCGCGTTCACCGTCGAGACGACCCTGCCCGCGCTGCCGAGCCAGACGACGCAGCATCTGACCGATCTGAGTGACGTCGCCGGGCGCATCATCCTCGCGATCACGAACCGGCAGCATCTGAGTGAACTCATCGACGAACACGCGTCCCTGCGCCGTATCGCTGAACTGGCAGCCCACAGGGCGCCGAGGGCGCGACCGCTGGACGACATCCTCGCCGTGATCTGCAGGGCGGCATCTGAGCAGCTGGGCGGGCAAGAGGTCACCCTCCTTCAATTCGAAAGCGCCGACACCATCGTGGCCGTCGCGACGCACGGCGGTCCTGTGCCGACCGGGGTCCGGGTCGTCCACCCTCCGGGGTCACTATCCGACCGGGTGGCACGGACGAAGAAGGCCGTTCGCGTCGACGATTTCGACGCCTTGCCGAGCGCTGAGATCGTCCGGCGGTACGGCATCCGCGCCGGGGTCGGGGTTCCGGTGTTCATCGACGACCGCCTGTGGGGAGCCTTCGTCTCGACATCCCAGATCGCACCACTACCGGCCGACACCGAACAGCGTCTGGAGGGCTTCGCCCAATTGACGTGGGCGGCCATCGCGAACGCCGAAGCCCGAGAGATCCTGCGCCGCCTCGCGGATGAACAGGCAGCCCTGCGCCATGTCGCCGAGCTCGTGGCACGCGAATCGCCGCTGCCCACGGTGTTCCGCGCGGTCGTGAAAGAGGCAGCCCGAGTGCTCGACGCCTCATCGGCGGAGGTCGTTCGCGGCCACGTCGGCGGATCCGGGGGAGCGCGCGTGGTGGCCGAGGTCAGGCTGCAGCCGGCTGCCGGGGTTCACCACGCCGAAGCGCCGATCCTCGTCAACGGCGAAAGCTGGGGGACTCTCGCGGTCGACTCGGATTCTCCGAGCCGGATCGATGGCAGGGACCGCCTGAAGCCATTCGCCGATCTGATGGCCGCGGCCATCGCCAACGCGGAGCATCGGGCGGGCCTCACCCAATCCCGCGTGCGCGTGATCGCCGCGGCAGACGAGGCTCGACGGCGACTGCAACGCGACGTTCACGACGGCGCGCAACAGCGCCTCGTGCACACCATCCTCCTCCTCAAGCTGGCGAGGGACTCCGCTGCCGCCGGGGGTGATGTCAGCGAGCTGCTCGCCGATGCGCTGGCGCACGCGGAAGAAGCGAATCGCCAACTGCGGGACATCGTTCGCGGGATCCTGCCCGCAGCACTCAGCCGCAACGGGCTCGCTGCCGGCATCGAGTCGCTGGCTGCCGAAACCCCGATCCCTGTGCATCTCACGCTGGTCATTCCCCGACTGCCGCCGGCCCTCGAAACAACCGCGTACTTCACGGTCGCCGAAGCGATAACGAACGCGGTCAAACACGCGCAGGCAACACAAGTCAGTGTGTCGTGCGCGCTGTCCGGCAATGCCGAGGAGTTGGTCCTCACCATCGAAGACGACGGAAAGGGCGGCGCCGACCCATCCCGCGGCACAGGCTTGACCGGGCTCAGAGACCGCATCGAAGCGAGTTGCGGAACGATCGAAGTGGTGAGTCCCGCGCAACGCGGCACCCGGATCGTTGCCCGCATTCCCCTGGATGCGTCGGACCGGCGATAGATGGGACCGAACCAGCGAGAGGCAGTCGGCGTCGCAGAGGAACGCACAGGATGGGAAAGAAGAGATGCCCCTGGAGGGACTCGAACACGACTGAGCATAATGCTCAATCCGACCTCAAACCGCGGGAACCGCGGAATTACGCGGATCTTTGAGGGGGTGGGCGACATCGCGCAACCCTACGAAACGTGCTGCGGCAAATGGTTTGCGGGCAGAATGCGGGCAAGAATCGTTGAAGAATCAGCGTTCTAGAGCGTCCGGGACGCGGGCCGTCTAGCGCCCAAACTCGCTCTTGCGGCAACGAGACGCAAATGAGCACATTGCTAAGCAGGGAGCGCTGTAGTGAGCTTGCGCTCTGCAATGTGCTCAAGTGAGGCATCCCTGGCCTCGCCACCGGAATGGACCCACGACGGCTCGCATCCTCCCCGGGCGACCCTGCGCCTGAGCTGCTGGTCAGTCCAAGGGGAAGGTGTGCTTGTCGAGCCACAATTCGACGTCGTGCAGAGGCGGCGGATTCGCGCCGGCGATGAGCCGGATATAGCGGTCGGCGTCCTGGGCGCCGGCGCGCAGGTCGTAGCCGTTGATGTCGTAGAAGGCCACCGTGACGAACCAGCTCAACCGCTTGTTTCCATCCAACAGTGGATGGTTGTGGTTGATCGCGCTGATCAGCACGGCCGCCTTCTGATGAATCCCTGGGTAGACTTCCTCGCCGAACACAGGCATGGGGGACGCCAGTGCGGAGAGCACGCCGTTGCGGTCCCGGTAGTGAAATCCCTCGTCCTCAACGAGTTCGTCGACGTCCTCCGGTTCGATGTACTCCGTCACTGGGACAGCCGGTCGAGCAGCTCAGCGTCGCGGTCGCGGACCCGGTCGAACGCGCGGCGTACCCGCTCGCGCCGGATCGTGCGAGCGTCCAGCTCGAGCACGGCCTTCTCGATCACGCTGTTCTTGCTCTGTCCCATCAGGGAGGCGAGCTCGGTGAGCTTCGATTCCGCCTCTGGCGAGAGGCGCACAGTCCGGGCCATGGCGGTTCCTTCCCTTGTGGTGTCACTATGATACCGCTGAGGGACGGGAGTCGGCGGGCGGCGAAGGGCTTGATTCGTAGCAGGCGCTACTTGAGCGCGAGGCGCGCGATCAGGCGAACGGCGTCCGTAGGTGGGACATTTACGTGCACATGTCACGAAAGTGAACAACCGACTGAGCATGCACCAGCGCCGCTTCGACGCCCGCAGAAGCGTTGACGAAGCGGGGAGCCTTGATGCTCAGCGGTCGATCGATGGACCGGATGGCCCCGGGCCGGCGACGGGTCCCGTCGTTCGCCCGCGACGCTGCTGTACGCGAGCCTGAACGTAGAGCTCGCGACCGGTCGCCTCGTCGACGAGCCCGGCGACGCGGGCACGATTCATCATTCGGGTTGCCGTGCTGATACTGACATTGAGCTCCTCTGAGACGAGCTTGAGCGGGCCGCCGTTGATGACCGACCCAAGTCGGTACAGCCTGACCGCCTCACGCAGGTTCTGGTCGTCAGAGCGCCCCTCGTCCGTGCGCAGGCCCGCGATGTACTCGCCGTAGGACTCGGGCTCTCCACCATCGCGGTCGATGCGAACGACGCGAGCAGCAGCCCATTGCACGATTGCCTGCACGCGGATATCGCGCAGCAGAGTCGTGGTCACCTCATCCCCGGCCCCGCTGCGGTCGACGCGCACCGACTCCGCCACCGCGCGCCGCAATGTCGGGTCGTAGACGATCCGCGCATGGACCTCGCCCGGGATCTCGGGAAGGCCCGTTACGACCGCCCCCCACGAGCGCGGAATGAAGACCCCGTTCCCCGTGTCGATGATCTCCGCGTCGACCTGTTCGATGACGAGTTCGGGCATGGTGCGAGTGTGCCAGTTCGTCAGAGCCTGAGCAAGCGATGACATGAGGCATTCAGGGGTGTACAGTGCGTGAGCAAGGGATGTCATTAGTTGCCCACCGAAGGAGAATGTCATGAGCACGTCATCCACCTCACTCGCACTGACCATGAAGGACGCGGCGAAACTCGTCGGCGTCGACTACCGCACGATCAAGCTCGGCATCGAGAGCGGGACCATCCCCACGGTCCAACTCGGCCCGCGCCGGATGATCCCCCGCGTCCCGTTGCTGCGCGCCTTCGGCGTCGACGCCTGAACAGCCGGGGGTCGCCGCGAGTAATGGAATCCGGCTGCCCGTTCAGGATCCCTATCCGTGCGCTGCGCGCTGGTGGCTCCGCGCGGGCAGTACCTGGCTGCCCATCGGAGGAGTAGCTGCGTCGACGAAGTCTTTCGAGAGGCGTGGCGTATCGTCGTGCGCGTGTCCGAAAGAGATGCTTCGCGACGGGTGATTCGCCTGTCCCGTGACTACGCGCGCGACTGACCGCTCTGGGAGAACTCGACCCCCGCCTGGGACGGCGGATACACGACCAACCCCGAGATGTGGGGGCTCTCAGACGAGCTGACACGGGACATCGCGTCATGGAACGCCTTGTGGGAGTCGCACTTCGACCCGTTCGACGGCTGGGATGACGAGAGCAATCGCGAGACGTCGCGGTTGCAAGGTCGAGCGATCGCAGCGCGCCTTGAACGGGAAGTCTCCTCGTTCGCAGACGTGCAATATGAGCCGTGGCCGCTCGGCGAATCCACGGAGTAGCGCCCGGCGAAGAGGTCATCCCAGTCCAGATGCTCCCCTCCGCGGTCGGCGTCGACCCATCCCGAAGCGCGATGCCCGCTGATGGTGCCTGGCTGTGCGCTACCGACTACTTGCGCTCGCGCTCAGGCTGAGTTGGGCTGAAGGTGCCTCGCAACCTTCGAGTCACACTCGCCCGCGTGCGCGCGTCGCGAAGCTCCATTCGTGCTCTAAGCAATCTCGCGCGAACTCGACCGACGTACCGATTTCGACGTACGTCGCGGACCCAGCTGTTGCCACGCGAGTCTGAGAAGAACAGGAAGAGCCGGTCATCGACGCGAGGGCTAGAGCTGTTGGCCCGAGGAAGCATCGGTGGTGACGCGCCGTAAAGGAGCGTGATCGAATCGCGGGCGCCTGGTCGCAGTCCGAAGTCGTTAGTGTTGTCGAGCACTCCCCTCGATTGCATCCGCGCATGCGGGTGCGACCGAATGTAGATGTCGGGAATCGTTCGATCGCTCACATTCTCGAGATGGAGGACGACTCGCCAGCCCGTCTCACGGCTTAGAGCAGATTCTGTCCAAGCGTTGAGATCGTCTGCCAGCGCTCTGCGGGCGCGGCGTCTATCCCGTGCATAGATGACCGCTGTTGCAGCGAGTGCCCCCACGGTTCCTAATGCCGCGAACCAATCCGCCCAACTCCCCGGCCCTATTTCTCGAACGAAATCGGCGACCGAGTTGATCGCTTCGGTCGCCCATTCCATCACCTTGAAACCCTAGCGGCGCCGTGCGTCATTCGTGGGAACCGATCGCTATGCGGACAATGCCCGATTGAAGGTGGGCGTGAGCTCGCACCCGTGCGGTAGCGATCAGTTAGATGATGGGTATGGCGCACACGCGCGTTCGAGCGGGAATCGCATTGACCCGGGTGACTGAGCTTGTCAGAGCTCCAGTGGCCACTCGTAGTTGTGTCGCTTCGCTACCGCTAGAAGACGCAAGAACTCTGGTCGGTCCTGCCAGTCCTCGGGCAACGGGTAGGGCGGGAGCGAAATCGAAGTGATCCTCAGGGGATCTGTCGAGTCAAGAAGGCCGAGCTGACGCACCACCAGAGCCTGGTACGCAGTCATCAAGCTCCGACTGTCGTCCTTCTGATTCTCTGCTTCGTCTGCAGCACGCCGGTAGTGCTTCATACCCGTATCGATGTCGCCTGTCGCAAGATAGGCAAGCCCTAGCGTGGCACGCAGAATAAAGCTCTCCGACGCGACAGGCTCGAGCAGGTCGATGGCATCGGCCGCCTGTCCCGCCATGGCAAGCACATAGGCGGCGTTATTGAGAACATCATGATCGAGCTTCGTGGCAGGTGGCAGCGCTCGCGCCAGCTCAGCCGCGTCATGCCAGCGTTCCTCTCCGATGCCCAGCGCAACCATGGTGGCGGCCTGTGCGCGTGGATTGTTCGGTTCCAGGTCCAGCCATCTAGATGCAAACCGGGCAGCGCCGAGGTTGTCGCCTTCGAGAGTGGCAACCTGGTACTCGAGGAATGCGACTTGGCTGTCCGCAGCGTTGCTACGCACCGTCTCGACCGCTTCGCGAAGCGCTGCGGCGTGGGTTCGCGTATTCATAACCTGCGCGAGATTCACGACGATCACAGCTTGATCGGGCCTCTCGCTATGGAGCTTGAGGAGCTGGGTCAAGGCAGCTGCTCTTGTGGTCCTGCCGCGGAGCGCCTTGATTCGGACGAGATTGCTTTGAACCTCGGCAAAGACCTCGCTTTCGTTGGCTTCATCCGCGAGCACGCTCGCCCGTTCCAAGAGCCGGATAGCAGGATCAAATTCCTTAAGCTGCAGCTTCGCGCGAGCTTGGAGAACCACCAGACGTGCGGACGGAACAACTCCCTCAGCGATGAGTGCGCGTATTTCGCGGTCAACCTGATCCGCGCCACCGGTTTGCAAGAGCAACTCAAAGAGGTGGAGCCCGATATCCTCGCGGGCGGGCGCCGCGGCCCGTGCCTGTGTCGCTGCCGTGATTGCCTTTCGCGTAGCCCCAAGATTCCAAAGGGCAATCGACAAGTTCAATGCAGTGTCGGCATCGTGCGGAACCGCGCGTAGAGCCGCGCGCAGGGGCGGAGTGGCGCGCCTAAAGTCACCCGCGAGGGCATAAAGATAACCAGCTATCGCGTCGAAGCCAGGAGAACCCTCGCCTCGCTTCACAAACCGCCAAGCATCGGGAATATTGCCGAGCGACCCTAGGGCTGCCCCAACCTCAAGACTTAGACGACCATCGAGCGGCAGTGTGTCCGCCAATCGAACAATTTCGCTTGTCTCGCCGGCGCGACAAAGGATCTGTATTGCGATTCGGGTGGCAGCAGGATCCGTGAGTGTCTGCGTCGGCGAAACACTTTCGGCTAGGACGCTCAGCGCTACTTCGAGTGCCTCGTTTCGTTCGCCAACAATCTCCAACGCCTGAGCAAGGGCCGCGCGAGTGGTCGTTGATGCGAACTCTTCTGCCTGGACCCGCGCCTTGTGCAACGTGAAAGCGATGTTCGCATCGACCAACTCCGAGATCGACTCAGTCGTTGCGCGCCTCGGCGTGCTCCCAGGGAGCGACCCAACTCGCCCACGCCCCATCCCTGGAACGGATGGGCTTGCCCCTTCAGACATGAAAGAGGTGTTCGCGCCGATTACCTCGACGACTCCGAGTGCACTCATTACGCTGACCTCCTTTGTTTCGCGGCCTGTAGTCGCTCCGTCTTTCGCTCGATCAGGAGCCGTCGGATCATGATGTCTGTTCGCCGCAGTACCCAATCAAGACCGTCCCGCGACTGGCGATCTCGGCTGTACGGCGGCTTTGCCAACCGGTCGGCTGGGACGGGTCGACACAAATGTGTTAGCACTACCGATGCGTCGGCGCGGATTGACCTAGGCATCTGTTCAACGACGAAGGCAACTGCGGTGCGGAAGTTCGCCTCGAACGCGCTAAGGTCGCTCCACCTGCCAGCCGCTTGATCCGCCATCGCGGAGGCAAGCACTGCGCGAACGTCTCCGACGGCGAGTGCTGACATCGGCTGTCCTGTTGCTAGTTCGACCAGAAGGGAGCCGACGCCATAATAGTCGGCGGCAATGAAGTCTCGAGCGGCCGATCCTCCTTGAAGCAGAAGAAACTCTGGCGGCGCAAACCTGAGGTCCCCTCGGCCGTGTAGGTAATCCTCAGGCAGTCGGGTCGGAGTGAGCGAGAAGTCCTTACCCCGTCCAAGATCAGCAAGCTTCACCGAACTAAGGTTCCGGCTGACCAGCATCAGACAGTTGTCGGCTTTTAGGTCCCGATGTGCAATGGAGCGGGCGTGCATCTGCTTTACGGCGAGAATTACGTCACGCCAGAAGCCGAGGAGCTCCACCCAGTCGAGGCGAGAGCGTGTATTCGGGTCCCGAATGAGCTCGTCGACTGAACCGGAGGCTCGAGCGAGCACGAGAAACTGAATGGGAAGAGGCACGGTGTGCACGCCATTCGAGAGATCGACGTTGCCGCTCCCTCCATCCACAACGTTGATCACACCAGTGCAGGACAGCAGCTGGCGCAGCAATACGCCCTCGTTCTCAAAGTCGATAACTGCTTCGCTGAGAGCGCCGGGCTTCAGGATCTTTATCGCGAAGATCCCTCCGGTCGTCACGTGGGTCCCTTCGAATACGTAGCCGAAGTTGCCGGATCCCAGATAGTCGCCGACGAGATACTCGCCGAGAGCTTTGCCAGTGAGAAGTTGAACCCACGGATCGACAGTCGCAGCTGGCGCGCTCAACTGCCGTACTTCTCCCGTAGACGATCCATCTCTTCCGGATGCTCTTGGAGGATGGCGACGACATCGGCAGGAGCAACACCACGTGCGAGATCAACGACCTCGGCCGGCACGCTGTAATAGGAGGAGAGACGCCTCGCGGTATCGTCTCCAACGGAGCGCTGACCGCGTTCCATCCGGGACAACTGTGAAGCCGCGATGCCCAGTTCCGCTGCCGCGGAACGGAGCGTGTGGCCCTGGCTTTGCCTCAAATTCCTCAAGAGCGAGGCAGCGCTCTCCGTCTTCCCCATGGGGCCATCGTAGATTGATTTGCCATATTTGGCAACGGTGCGAAGCTGTGCGGCTAGGGCAGACGCCGCCGGAGCATTTCACTGTAAGTGAACCGGTGGGGCGAGGCGACCCATCCGCTCATGATCGAGGCGACGCATTCGCTGGTTGCGCAGTTCGTGGGCTGGCGGTCGTTCGGTGTGCTGCACGGACTCTAGGCAGCGCGGCCGGCTCCATCGTCCGCAAGCCGGTCCTCAATGGTGCGCGGCTGCGGCGTCTCCATTGTGCGCCCGACTGTGGAGCAGCCCCCCTCGCACGCCCCGCGCGCAGATATGCCCGATTGAGCTCCGCCAACTGCAACGCTGCCGAAGCCCGCGACCGTTGATGCCGAGACCTCGTGTCTGCCGTCGTCACACCCGTCAGAGATCGAGGAAGTCGCCCAGCCAGGTACGGGCTGCTGCGAGACAGTCGTTCGACACTTCGCCGGCCACCCCCGTGAGTCTGTCGCGTGACAACGTTGGGGGTTGCTCCGTCATGACCCACGATGGCCGGTCCACCCCGCTCGGCCCCTCCACGCGAACGTGGTTCGGCCATCCGCGGTCGGTGGTTGTAATCGGCAACACAATGACGAGCGTCGTCACAGCATCCAAGTAGCCGGCGGACGCAACAATCAGCACCGGGCGGTGACCACCTTGCTCTCTGCCGCGGACAGCCTCGAGAGCCGCCCAGGCCAGGACGACCGGAGCACGCCGGCAGTCGTCACGAAGCGTCGGTCAGTTCGGTGCGCTGCCAGTCTCCGGACTCCGCGGCGTGCGACTCTGCGTCGGCGCTGCTCGACGCGTCGATGGCGGACTTCAGCAGGTGGAGACGCCATCGTCTGTCCTCGGCATCTGCGAGACGCGCGAGGTGCGCACCGAGTGTGAGCCCGTCACGGGCGGCTTGCTCCTTGAGCCGGTCGCGGAGCTCCTCGCTGACCCTGATGGTCGTGGCCATACCCGGAATATACCTCCGAGCGAGCAAGCTCTGCGTGGGCGATCACAGCGAGAGCCCGCTATGCGAAGGAGACCAGCTCGGCGTGGTCCAGGGCGCGGAAGCCCGGCGCCCCCGCTCCCGCGCAGCCCGCCGCAGCTCGGCGTGCGCAGCGCGCATCGCGTCCTGGATCGTGAGCTCGGTCGTCCCGCGCATCATCGTGGCGCCCACCTGCGCGATCGCCTCCTCGTCGGTCCGTGCGACAGTGATCGCGATGTTGTGGTGGCGGCCTCGCGTCAGCCCGACATACAGCCCGGCTGCGTCGACATCCGGTCCCACCACGGCAGCATCCGTCGTCTCGCCCTGAATGCCGTGCACCGTGGACGCGTACGCCAGTTGCAGGTGGTCGAGCGCGTAGTCACGACTCACGCCACGGATGTCGCCGCTGTCGCTCGCCGACGCGAGCGTGATGACGTCATCCCGAATGCCGCGCACCACCCACTGCGCACGGTTCTCGACTCCGGTGCGGGGGTCGTTGCGACGCGTCTGCACGGTGTCGCCGACGAGGATGCGCTGCTCGCCCATCCCTAGCGCAAGCACGGTGGTATCGAGTTCGCCGTCGTCGATGCGGCGCTGCTGAATCGCATGGTTGATCGCATCGGCCTCGCTGTTCGTGCCCGACACCAGCGCGACCCGCTTCCCGCGCGCGTGCCACTCGAAGTAGGCCGCGACCATCGCGCCGCGCGCTTCCTCCGCGCTCCGCGCCCGATGCACGTGCCCGCGCTCGAACAACTCCGCGGCAACAACGAGCGCTTCATCCCGGTCGCGCGGGTCACGCAGCCGCAGCGTGAGAGCGGCGTACTCGGGGTCGCTGAACCGGTGCACGGTGTCGAGTTCGACGGATGCTGTCGCGAAGCGCGCTGCGGATGCCATTGCTCCGGCGTGCCCGACCGGAAGCGCCTGATACGGATCACCCACCATCGCCACACCCACCTGCTGTCGGAGCGCGAGATCGACGAGCGCGGCCGCGGTCTGCAGGTCGACCATGCCGGCCTCGTCCACGACGATCCGATCGCCGCGTCGGAGCACGAACCGCGACGCCCCCTTGTAGACGAGCCCGGTATCCGGGTCCGCTTCGCCGATCGACAGCCGCGTCCATACCTGGGCTCCGGCGGCGTCGGTGTTACAGCGGTAGCCGTGGTCGGCGAGCAGCGCGTGCAGGCTCGACGCCTCGGCACCCACCTCGCGTGACGCGACCGACGCCGCCTTGCGGGTCGGCGCGACCACCAGCATCCGTCGTTGCTGTGCTCTCAGCCCCTCGTACGCAATGCGCAGCATCGTGGTCTTACCCGCGCCGGCCGGCCCGGTGATCGCGACAAGTCCGGCTGTCCCCGCGATCGCGCCCGCCGCGGCAAATTGCGAGGTGTCGAGCCGCTCGACGTCTTCCGGGGAGGCCGCGCACTGACGCAACTCGTGCGGCAAGAGTGAGCGGCCGGGGGAGGCGAGTGCGTCGAGGTAGCCAGCGAGGCGCGTCTTCAGGCGCAGGGTCTCGGTCGCCATTAGCGCCTTCACGTGGCCCGGGATCTCGGCATCCTTCACCAGTCGCACGCACTTGCGATGCGCGTAGTCGGTGATCGCGTCGATCGTCTCGGTCAGCTCATCACGGCGCGCGATCACCCCACTGCCTGCGAGAGCTCGCGTGGCGCCGGCGCGGAGGTCGAACGAACTGAACCGACCGCCGGAGCGGGTGGACCGCTCATCCGCGTCAACGACCGCGGCGTCCGCAAGAAGGTCCAGGTCCAGCGCGTCGATTGGATTCGAGACCAGCGGTACTGGTGAATGGTCGAAGACGGGCCGGGGGAGGAGCCCCGCAATCTCGTCGCGGACAGTGGTTTCCCACGACTGCTCGTTGAGGTTGGCGGGCTTGTTGGGTCGCGACATCGCCCACGCGCGACGGTCGATCTGCGTGAGGACTTGGATGCTGGGGCTCGCGCCGCCGTGCTCGGCGCTCCACTGCGCGATGAGCTTGGCGCGATTCGCCTCGATTTGCGCCGACCGACGGGAGAAGGGCCGGACCGCCGCCACCAGTTCCGCAATCTCGCCGACGTCATCGAGCGTGAATCCATGGCGGGCAAGAGCTGTGACCCACTGCGGGTCGGTGCGCGCGGCAAGATCGCCTTCGGCGTTGATCAGCGTGTGCAGCTTCATCGCGACCCTGGAGTCGACGTTGGACCACTTGCCGTCGGCGCCGAGTACTTTCACGTTCAGCCAGAGGTGGCGGTGCGCGTGCGGGTCGAGCGCGCGCGAGCGACGGTGGTCGAGCTCGACGACCTCGATGCGGGTGATCTCTTCCCGGATGAGGCCTCCATGGCCGCGACGTGCATTGAGCTCGCTTATCCAGGTGGTCAGAATCCGGTCGCGCAGGCGGTCCTGGAGCGCCTCGAACTCGGTCGCCAGTTCCGGGTGCAGCAGCGCGGCGATACTGTACGACTTGGGGTGGTTGAGTGTCGCATCGAGCAAGAGGTCGGCGTCTGGGCTGAGTCGTTGGGTTCCGCGCTCCTCTCCTGTGACCGGGTCATGGCCGGTCAGCCACACCCGGAGAGCATCCGCCGACAGCTCATCGGCTGTGATGGCGCCATCCGTCACCACGAATCGGGTGACGCTCGCGTCGACGGCGTTGCTGTACACCTCGAGTGCGTCGGATCCCGTCGAGAGGTGGAGATGCGCATCGCAGCTTCCCTTGACGGCGTAGTCGATGGCGCGGCCGATCCCACCGGATCCGGCGCCTCTCTTCCATCGCTGTAGGCCCCCACGCATGGCGCCAGAGTACGACCGCTTTTAACCGCTGGCCAGCACTTTTTGCGGTGCGCAGGCGAGTGTAGCCGGATGCTTCAGAATGGCGCCCGGATCACCGCCCCACTGAACGGTGCCTGCGTGCATCGTCTCATTCTCTCATTGGGTCGTCGTTAATCCTCCCGGCCGTAGTCTTCGCCGCTCGGCGGCCCTCCGAGCGGCGATACTCACGTTGTCGGGCATGCGCGGCATGATGTACTGACCGGGAAGATGATGGGCTCGACCGATGAGTCACACAGTTGGGGGAGCCTCTTGACCGCATTTGTCCTTCAGGAGCGCATTGTGAGGTCGCGGGATCGTGTAAGGGCGTACGGGGAGGTATTCACCCCGCGCTACATGGTCGACCGGATGCTGGACCTGGTCAGTGAAGATCTCGAGACCAGCGCAGAGTTCCTGGACAAAACGTTTCTCGAGCCGGCTGCGGGAGACGGCAACTTCCTCGTCGCGATCCTGCAGCGCAAACTTCGCGCGGTTGAACTTCGGTACCCTCGCGACGATTGGGCTGAGACGTCGCTGTTCGCGCTCGCCTCGATCTATGGCATCGAGCTTCTCGAGGACAACCACCACGCTGCGAAAACCGCCATGCTCGACAAGTTCCAGGGCTTTCACCTTGAGCACGGCATTTCGTGCTCTGAGGACACGGACCTGTATCGGGCAGCCGCGTTTCTCATCGACGTGAACATCGTGCGCGGAGACACGCTGACCGGCATGGACTGGCAAGGTGACGAGATCCAGTTCTCCTGGTGGGATCGCGTTCCTGGCGCTCAGGGTGTTGTGCAGCGGAAGCCGTTCACTCTCGCGTCGATGCGGAGCCAGGGCTTTGACTTCACCATCTACGCGAGCTACGCCGCTTGCCGTATCGAGAAGGTCTACGAGGGGAACACTGCCGGTGCATAGTACGAAGATCACGACGTTCGGCGAGATCATCCCGCTGATCTACTCGTGGACTACCCCCGACATCCCCAAGTACGCAGGCTGGGAGAAGATCGGGTACACCGAGCAGGGGAGCGCCGACGCGCGCATCGATCAGCAGGCATCACAGCTGTCGGTTGAGAAGCAGAAGCTGTGGGCGATGCGGGCGCTGTTCCTCACCGAGGAAGGTGGCCGGTTCACGGACGCAGACTTCCATCGCTACCTCCGTCAGCAGGGGATCGAACGGGAGACGACGCCGAAACGTACCGAGTGGCACAAGTTCGACGGGGCGCCCAAGACGTCCCTGGACTTCTTCAAGGAGTTCGCCAGCCAGGACTTATCCAGCCTGTCCTCGGCCGGCACGCACGAGGACTATGAGCTCCGTGAGGAACAGCAGGATGCCGTCACGCAGGCGATCGAGGCCTTCGATGCGGGCCATACGGAGGTGCTCTGGAACGCGAAACCCCGGTTCGGCAAGACGCTGACGACGTACGACCTCGTGCGCCAGCTGGATATCTCGCGGGTGCTCATCGTCACCAACCGACCTGCGATCGGCAATTCGTGGTTCGACGACTTCGCCCGCTTCATCGGCCATCAGACGGCGTTCCAGTTCGTCTCCGAATCGGAATCGATTACAGGGCAAAGAGCGATGACGCGCAAGCAGTGGCGCGACTACACGCGGGAGCCTAGAGAAGTCACTCCTCGACTCATCGAGTTCGTCTCGTTGCAGGATCTCAAGGGCTCGAAGTACTTCGGCGGTTCGCTGAACAAGCTCGAGCACATCGCCAGCACCACATGGGATCTGCTCGTCGTCGATGAGTCCCATGAAGGCGTGGACACGCGAAAGACCGAAGATGCGTTCCGCTTCATCAAGCGGGCAAGAACGCTGTATCTTTCTGGCACCCCGTTTAAGGCGCTAGCCGGGGGGCGTTTCGCGAGTGCCGAGCAAGTCTTCAACTGGACCTACGAGGACGAGCAGAGTGCGCGTGAGCGGTGGTCCGACGCCAGCAGGGAGAACCCATACGCCGCCCTGCCGAGACTCAACCTGTTCACGTACCAGATCTCCCGGATGATCAGCGATCGGCTTGCGGAAGGCGTCGCGGTCGAGGAGGACGCGGAGAACATCGATTTCGCGTTCAGCCTCAATGAGTTCTTCGCGACTAAGGACAACGGCTACTTCGAGCACGAGGACGAGGTGAAGAAGTTCCTCGACCGGCTCGCGCAGAACGAGAAGTACCCGTTCTCGACTCCGGAGCTTCGCGACGAGATCCGTCACTCGTTCTGGCTGCTCAATCGCGTGGCTTCCGCCAAGGCGTTGCAGCGGCTGCTGAAAGAACACGAGGTGTTCAAGGACTATGACGTCATCCTAGCCGCGGGGGACGGGCGCTCCTACGAGGACGAAGCCGGTGATTCAGATGCGGTGAATTCCTCGCTCGGCAAGGTGCGTGCCGCGATCGATAGAGCCGAGAAGTCCAACGGCAAGACGATCACGCTGTCTGTAGGGCAGCTGACGACGGGTGTCACCGTCCCGCAGTGGACGGCTGTGATCATGCTGTCGGACATCGCTTCGCCGGCGCGATACATTCAGGCCGCCTTCCGCGCGCAGAACCCCTGCACCTTTGAGCGAGCGGGCCATGTGTACCGGAAGCAGAACGCGTACATCTTCGACTTCGCCCCCGAGCGGACGCTGGTCATCTACGACGAATTCGCGAACGATCTGCGCGCTTCGCCGACGGGTGATCATCAGAGCCGGCAGGAGAGCATCCGCACGCTGCTGAACTTCCTCCCCGTGATCGGTGAGGACTCTGACGGCGAGATGATGAAGCTCGACGCGGCAGACGTGCTGACGTTCCCCAAGGTGTTCAAGGCGCGCGAGGTCGTGCGGCGCGGATTCCTCTCGAACCTGCTCTTCGCCAATGTCGGCGGTATCTTCCGCTATTCCGAGCACGTCGCGAAGATCTTGGAGAAGCTGCCGACGGCGGAGCAGGGCAAGCTCAAGCACGGCCAGCCGCTCGAAATGCCCGACCCTGCACCCAGCGTCGACGATGACGGTGTCGCGAAGGTCGACCTGGAGACGGTGATCAACCCCAAGGTCGCCGAGCTCGGCAAACCGGTATGGCGGATCGAGGACATCCCGGTGCTCGACGCAGACCTTCCGATCGGCACCGCCGCAGAGAGGATCGCGAAAGCGGTGTCGACGCAGCTGCGCGAGAAGCGCGAAGCACTGAAGGCCGAGTACAAGCTCACCGCCAGACAGATCGACCTCGACGAGAAGCGCACAGAGCAGGCGGTGAAGCATAAGGTCGAGCGCGCCTACGTCGAGCGAACTGTCGCACGCCACCGTCTCGATGACGAGAAGGAGGACGCCGCCGAGGAGAAGGACTTCCTCGAGCTGGAAGCGAAGCAGGAAGAGCTGGACAAGGCGTTCGAAGAGTCCATCATCTCGATCTACCGCGAGACGATGGAGTCTTTCATTCCCGAGGTCGTGGGCCGCGAGGAGCAGAAGAAGGAGCAGAAGCGCGCCAACAAGACGATGGACGATGCACGAGCGCACCTTCGCGGCTTCGCTCGCACGATCCCGATGTTCTTGATGGCCTACGGCGACCAGGAGATGCGGCTGGCGAACTTCGACAGCTACACGCCCGATCACGTCTTCGCCAAGGTCACGGGCATCACTGAAGAAGAGTTCCGTCTGCTGCGCGACGGACAGCGGGTCAAAGAGCCCGACGGCACGATCGTCGAGATCCCCGGCCTGTTCGACGAGGACGTGTTCGATCAGTCGATCCAGGAGTTCCTCGAGAAGAAGCGCATTCTGGCCGACTACTTCGACGACAGCCAGACCGAGAACATCTTCGCCTACATCCCTAAACAGAAGACCTCGCTGGTCTTCCCGCCGCAGACGGTTGTACAGCTCATGGTCGACATCATCGACGACCAGAACCCGGGGATCTTCAGCGACCCGGAGAAGACGTTCGCGGACGTCTTCTCGACAGCCGGCATCTTCCTCCTCGAACTCGTGCGACGCCTGAACACAGGGCTCGTTGCGGCGATCCCCGACGACGAAGAACGCCTGCGTCACATTCTCACCACGCAGATCTTCGAGCTAAGCAACAACGAGATACTGCACGACATCACGATTGAGGCAGTCTCCGGGGGCATCCCGGAACGACGCGAATGGCTCGTAGCGTCAGGGCACTACGACTACGGCAACCTGGCTGCGATGTCTGCCGAGGAACGACGAGCGAAGATTAACAGCATGCTGAACGGAGAGCGCTGACCATGGACAGGAAGTTCGATGTCGTCATCGGCAATCCGCCCTACCAAGACGACCTGATCGGCGACAACAGCGCCAAGGCGCCCCCGATCTATGACAGGTTCATGGATGCGGCTTTCGAGATCTCCGAACGCACGGTCCTCGTGACGCCGGCACGGTTCCTCTCCAATGCTGGGCAGACACCGAAGGCATGGAATCAGAAGATCCTGTCCGACGAGCACCTGATGGTCGCAGCGTACGAGTCGGATTCGTCGGCGATCTTCCCAGGGACATCCATCGACGGTGGAATCGTGGTGACCTATCGCGACGCGTCCCGCGTAATCGGCCCCATCGGAAGTCATTCGCACATCTCGGACACGGCCAAGTCGCTCGTCGACCAGGTCGCCTCCCACCCGACGGCATCGCTGTCGTCGACCATCACCGAGCACCCTTGTTCCTGGAATAAGCATGTGTTCGCCGACCACCCAGAGCTGCGAGGACGCATCCCGGAATCGAGCGGTCTTCGGCTGAAGACGAACACCTTCGAGCGGATGAGCGAAGTGTGCCTGACGGCGGACCCGCAAGACGGGCACGCGTACGTGCAGATTCTGGGGCTGAACAACCGCAAGCGAGAGCGTCGATGGGTACGACGCGACTATCTGGTGACCCCGGAGGTCGTCGACAAGTACAAGGTGATTCTCGCCAGCGCCGATGGTGCTGCTGCCAAGGCGGGCCGCGTCATCGGTCTACCGACGGTGGCCGCTCCAGGCACCGGCTACACACAGACTTTCATGTCTATCGGGCTGTTCGATACCGAGGCCGAGGCCGAGGCCTGTGCGGTGTACTTGAGAACCAAGTTCGCACGCGCGATGCTCCGGATCTTGAAGACGACACAGCACAACTCGGCGATCAAGTGGAAGTACGTTCCGCTGCAGGATTTCGCCGATAGCTCAGAGATCGACTGGTCCGCCACGGTGCCGGAGATCGATCAGCAGCTGTACGTCAAGTACCGCCTCGACCCCGAGCAGATCGCGTTCATCGAAAGGCAGATCAAGCCGATCGAGTGACCGTCGGCGCTGACCTACTACGGAGCGGCTAGCGCCATAAGCGTGCTTCCGATGGGCCGGTGAACCGCCTGAAATGCTCAACCTGTGCCCAGGGAATTGCACTCGAGCAGGTCGTCCCGCGCTTCGGGCATCGCCCGCTTGGGGATCCCGCCAAGCCCGGCTGACGTCGCGTGGCTGCCCTCAGATCAGCTGGCGTGGCCCGTGGTAAGGAGAGCAGTCGAACGACGAGCGACCCTCTAGGACGCAGGCGGCAGACGCCCCCCAACGACTGCGATTCGTGAAAAGCTCGCCCCAAGTTGCAAAGCACGCGCCGCGGAGACATACCCGACGACTCTTCTTCCTTCGATACAGCTGCCCTCGTAGCGCTCGGGCGCGGCGCAGTGCTCGCCGTCGAGCGGCTGCTAAGCGGAGCGCGCCAGCGCGGAGTCTGCAAGGAGTGAGCGGCGAGAACGGAGGCGCGACCGATCGCTACACTCTCGCCGTCGGAGGGAGGCGCCCCTCCAACCCAACGCCAGTTGAGGGCGTCTTACGACATCTATCCACATCTGTCATCGGCCGCGTTGACGGCGTCCGACAAGTGTCCGACACTGGCCCGATACTGACCGTCGAGCCGACACGAACGGAGGTCGAGATGGGCGGCATCACCCCGTACGAATCGGCCAAGGGCCGCCGCTATCGCGTGCGCTATCGCAAGCCCGATCGCACGGAGACGGAGAAGCGCGGCTTCACGACGATGCGCGAAGCGAAGCTGTACCTCTCCATCGTCACCGTGTCGAAGTCGAAGGGCGAGTACATCGACCCGTCATCGTCGAGGGTTCCCGTCAGCATGTTCGCCGACAGCTGGCTGCGATCCAAGCAGCCGCCGATGTCGAAGCCCTCGTACTACATGACGCTCGAGCAGGCGTGGAAGAACCACGTCGCCCCGGTCTGGGCCGACAGGGAGATCTCTTCGATCCGGCGCTCTGAAGTTCAGGATTGGGTGTCAGACCTCGCGACGCGCAAGTCGCGCACGGTCGTGATTCGCTCACTCGGAATCCTGGCCGGCATCCTCGACGTCGCCATCGACGATCGTCGTCTCGCGAGCAATCCGGCCCGTCGCGTGCGCAATCTTCCTCGGAACGGGCCGGGCAAGCGTCGCGTGTACCTCACTCACGACCAGGTGGCGACGCTGGCGGCGTGCTCGGCGTATCCGACGCTCGTCCTGACGCTGGCGTACTGCGGCTTACGATGGGGCGAGGCCACGGGCCTGCGCGTGCGCAGCGTGAACCGGCTGCGCCGACGTTTCGTCATCGAGGAGAACGCGGTGATGATCGCCTACGAGATCCATGTCGGTACGCCCAAGACGCACGAGAGGCGCTCCGTCCCGTATCCCGAGCGGCTTGCTCCGATGATCGAGCAAGCGTGCGCCGGGAAGGGTCCCGAAGGGCTGCTGTTCGGTGACGGCATCAATCACATGCGCAACTCGGGGGAGAAGGGATGGTTCGCGAACGCGGTTCGGCGTGCGCAGGAGTTCGACCCGTCGATCCCGCGGGTCACACCTCACGACCTCCGCCACACGGCAGCCTCGCTCGCGATCAGCTCTGGCGCGAACGTGAAGGCCGTGCAGCGGATGCTCGGCCACGCGTCGGCAGCGATGACGCTGGACACCTACGCCGACCTCTTCGACGACGATCTGGATGCCGTCGCGACGCGGCTGAACGACCAGATGCCGCTGGTGGCGCTGCCATCGGGCCCGCAGACCCGCTACGCCCGACCGCAGTGACCGCGAGAAAAGCGGACTGCTCAGTCTGAGCCATCGCGGAAGTCGGCGTCTCGCCCCAAGACGTCACCCGGAGTCGGGACAGCCGCACGGACAGGCGGCATCTGCTCTGGCTTGCCTGCCAGGGCCGCTCGAAGGATCCGCAACAAGAGTCAGGCGCCGAATGGCGTCCAGACGTATTGGCCTGTGCGCGTAGTCAAGATGCTGCCTTCTCCAGCGAACGAGAGACCAACTCACTTAGGGGCGTGTCAGGGTCAGCGTCGAGCACCCAGAAGTCGAGCCCAGCGATGTTATCGAATCCGAGGTGGCGAGCCGCGGCATCGAGAGAGTCGAACTCCTCGGTGCGCCCCTCACCATCGATCAGAAGCAGAGTCGCGTCGTCAGTGACGGCGGCATCAACGGGCGCGCCGTCGACCGGATCCAGATTGTCGCCCGCACGCAATACACCCGCGTCGATGAGCGCCGCGACTGTCCATTCGTCAAGCAGCGCGCTCTCGCCGACTTCGACTTCGACTTCGACTTCGACTCTCCCATCAGGGATCGGCACGCGTGCGACGGCTCCCGCCCCGATTTTGTTGAACCCGTCCCTGACGACGCCAGCGATGAGCTTCCGACGCTCCGCAAGAAACTCTTCGTAGGGCAGTTGTTCCCATCGGTCCGGGAGCGCGTGCCAGTAACGCTGCTTGTCGAGCCACTCGTGGTCGCCTTGCGCACGCTGTTTCACAAGCGCATCCCAATACTCGGCTGGTGGCCGGTCGGAGATGAAAATATTCGTATCCCAGTCAGTAGGTGCAAAGTTCGCGGCCTGGTTGACCCGCTTCAGGTCCGTGGTCCCCAGCACGGTTTCCTGGTACTTGCGAGGGAAGAGGTGATGGGCCTCCATGCCCTTGATCGCAGGCATCGCGGGATTCATCCACTGCGAGACCTTCATCCGGATCATGAACAGCTCGGCGTCCAGGATATTCAGCGCCGCGAGGTAGCACTGGTAAGACGGCGACAGCGCCTGGCTCGATGTGACCAGCGAGTCCGGGATGCGGTATGTCCAGAAGTCGGCGGTCAGCTCGGTGGCGATCACCTCGTCGAGGGCACGCACGAACCCGCCGGCGTCCTTCACGCCGACGCCAGCAAGCCGGTCGAGGTCCTTCTGCAGTTGCGTCTCGCCGCTGCCTGTGTAGCGGGAGGAGAGCTGGGACATGAACAACCAGCGAGCGATGAGCGGGCGCAGCTTGTCCAGCTTCACGTCGAACCGAGTACGGCCAAGCAAGAAGAGGATGTAGGTGGAGATCAGGTTCGTCGTCGACGTGATTCCGCGCCTATCAGTGAACCCGGCGATCTTGATCGAGTGGATGAACTCCTGCCAGTGCAGCGGGTTCGTGACGGTTGGCAGGGCCGACTTCAGCTTGTCCAATTCGGCGGACTGCTTTGCCGGGTCGACGGACCCGGTCGCGCGATCCTTCGCTTGAAGGGCCGCATATGCGTCGGTCAGCTTGGCGCGGTTCTGCCCGACGGCGACGATCGCCCGCACAAGATGGCCGGTTTGCACGCTCACGAAAGGGTTGTGCGCCGTCCAAGTTATCTTGCGCCCGGCGATGTGTGAGGCGGTTTCCGGTGACACGCGCGAGTTACGCGCGAATTCCTCTATCTCATCCCGCCCCTCGGGCCAGAAGACGCTCAGCCAGGTGAGGATGTAGTCGTAGGCTTTGAGGCTGACTCCCTCAGAGTTGATCCGAACGAAGATGTCGGCGACAGTGGCCTTCGTGACCTCTTTCTGAATGTGCACGATCTCGAACTGGTAGTTGCGGAGGTTGTCGAGCCGGATGAATACCTCCTCGATTCGCTCTTCCTCGTCATCTGTCAGTTCGACGCCACTTTCGCTGTATCGCCTCATGAACGCCTTTCGAGCCTTGAGAGGGGAGGCGTACACGGTCGCAATGTCATCGACCCACTGAGGCGATCGCTCGATTGCCCTGTTGAAGACCTCGAACTTCTCAGTGAACGGGTTGAAGCCGATCTTGATCGGGCGATCCCGGTAGTTCTCGTCCCGCACCGACTGACCCTTGATCGCTGCGTACAAGCTCGTCAACCGCTGCTGCCCGTCGACGATCTGGTGGGACGCGCCAAGCTGGGTGTTCTTGCCGATCGCGCGAGTTTCGCCCTCCGCGGGCACATCCCAGAACATCAGCTCGCCGACGGGGTAGCCGCGGTACATCGAATCGAAAAGGTCACGCACCTTCGCAGCCGGCCACACGAACGGCCGCTGCAGGTCAGGTAGCTGGATCGTGCCGTCCTCCACTCCGCCGATCAGCGAGTTCACAGTCCACTCGATGGTCTTGAAGATGTCCGTCATTGGTGCGCCTCCCTGTGCCGAGATTACCGAAGCAATCGGTGCACCGTCCTCGTCGCCCAGTCCCCGTGGCCGCACGCGTCGGCCGCGATGACGCTGGACACGTACGCCGACCTCTTCGACGACGATTTGGATGCCGTCGCGACGAGACTGAACGATCAGATGCCGCTGGTGGCGCTGCCGTCGGGGCCGCGGACCCGCTACGCCCGGCCGCAGTGAACCTCGAGAGCAGAATGCTCAGTTTTTCGACGAGGCGCAGGCCGCCCGAAAGGCTCGATTTCGATGCTCTGGGACGCCCCATGAAGGTCGTTGGAGCCGGTCGTCGCTGCACGCAGGTCCGAAAAATGCGGGCAAAAAGCGGGCAAAAAGGGAAATATAGTTAGCCTCTCGGTGAGAAAGGCCAGGTCACGAGCGAATAAAGATTGTGCCCCTGGAGGGACTCGAACCCCCAACCCTCTCCTTAGGACGGAGCTGCTCTTCCATTGAGCTACAGAGGCCGGTCGCCCCAGTCTACCGAGGCCGGGGGAGTGCTCTCGAGGAAA
Organism: Microbacterium lushaniae; assembly: GCF_008727775.1. NCBI lineage: Bacteria > Bacillati > Actinomycetota > Actinomycetes > Micrococcales > Microbacteriaceae > Microbacterium > Microbacterium lushaniae. Next base: position 2,523,204 of record NZ_CP044232.1, on the reverse strand, counting down.
CGACGACGCCCCCGGGGATCCCGGGGGCGTCGTCGGAAAGCCGTGGTCAGGCCTGTGAGGTGACGGCGAACTGCACGCCGCCCTCGCCGTCGGGCTGCGCGTCCAGGACGCGATCATCCAGCACCAGCGCGGCGTCGCTGTCGAGGAAGACGCGGGCGCCCTCGTTCTCGACGACCGCGTCGGCGGGCTCGGGACCCGGCACGACGGTCAGCTGGAACTGGGAGTCCGGCGTACCGGCCCCCTCGATGCGAACCCCGCCGTCGGCGACGTCGGGGAACTGCGAGGTGATGGTCTTGACGGCCGTGGTCGCCTGCTCGGTGAGCGTGAGCATGGATGCTCCTTCCGTTGCGGACTCGAAGTCAGCCACGATGCCGAGAATGCGTGCGCACCTCAAGCCGAGGAAGCCATTGCCAGGGGATTCCCAAGCTGGCCGCGTCCGTCGCGTCAGTGGGCCGCTTCGTACGCCTCGAGCACGGATGCGGGGATGCGGCCGCGCTCGGAGACCGTGTGGCCGTTCTGCTTGGCCCACGTGCGAATGGCGGTGTAATCCTGCTGCCCGGCGCGCCGCCGCGTCCGTCCGCTGCCGCCGCCGGTTCCCGATCGCGAGGCGCCCGACCGCGACGACACCGACCGAGCGGCCGCGACGTACGGCGCCAGGACATCGCGCAGCGCTGCGGCGTTCTCCTCGGTCAGGTCGATCTCATACGCGACGCCGTCGAGGGAGAACAGGACGGTCTCACCCTCCCCGACCTCCAGGACGCTGCCGTCCAGGTCGTCGACGAGCTGATGCACAATTCTGCGGGCCATGGTGACACCTTAGTGATGGAGGGGCGCGAGGGTTAGGGCAGTATCCCGATACGGCGTGCACGTGCTACGGCGGCGTGGCGCGTGGATGCATCGAGCTTGCTCATGGCCGCCGCAAGGTAGGACTTGACGGTGGTCTCCTTCAGATCGAGCTGCTGGGCGATCTCGGAGTTGGTGGCGCCCAGGGCCGCACACGCGAGGACATCCAGCTCGCGCGGCGACAGGCGCACCTCCGGGCTGCCCTCGGCCGTGCCGCGGGCACCGGTCAGTGCCGCAAGTCGCCGCTCGATCTGCTCGAGACGCACCCGCAGGCTCTCGTCCTCGATGGCGGCGGCGACGCTGCGCAGTTCGGCGTAGCTCTCGCGGACCTCCTCCTGCGCCGCCGGCGACAGGGCTCGGTCGGGGCTGCCGGTCGGCATCATCGCGATGCGGCGATCGACCTCGTCGCGCACGCGCAGCTCGGTGGCCAGGTCGCGCGCCACGCGGAAGGCAGGCTCCGCGACCACGTCGCCGACGGGCGCCTGCGTCCACGACCCGCAGTACAGGACCCCGCGCGTCGTGCCCGTCACGATGACGGGAACGGCGAACAGGGTCGAGATCCCCTCGCCGAGGATGGCGCGGTCGTAGTCATGCGTGATCGTCCGCGACGTGCGGTAGTCCAGGGCCAGACGCGGCCGCTTCTCGGCGAAGGCCCGTCCGCCCAGCCCGCGGTTCTCCTGGACGACGAGGCCTTCGATGCTGCGGGTGCGCGCGCCGTGGATGGCAGTCACATGGATGGCGCCGTCGCGTTCGAGGCCGCCGAATGCGACGGGGAAACGTGTGCGGCGGGCCAGCTCACCGATGGCGTGCGAGACCAGATCAGCCTGCTCGATCGGCACCGTTGCAGCTCCCACGAACTACCTACTTCTGGGGGTGACGGCGTCGTCGCCGCCTTCGTAGCGTCGACCCTATCACCGGGTGCCCGTGCGGCGCCCTTGTTCTACCCCACCCGGAGCGTGGTGCTCCGGGCCCATGAGGCAAGGAGGCCACATGTCGGATCCGCGTACCGATGCCGCCCCGGGCGGCATCGACTACATCGCGGTCGAGGAGTCACCGCCCTTCCGGGAGTTGAAGCGACGCCACCGCAGCTTCGTCTTCCCGCTGGCGATCGCGTTCCTCGTCTGGTACTTCGCGTACGTCCTGCTGTCCTCCTTCGCGAGGGAGTTCATGGCCGAACGCGTGTGGGGGGACGTGACCGTCGGCCTGCTGTTCGGGCTCGGGCAGTTCGTGACGACGTTCGCCATCACGATGACCTACGTGTGGTACGCCAACCGCAAGCTCGACCCGTTGACCGAAGACCTGCGCGAAGAGCTCGAGCGCGCTGAGGGAGGACAGTCGTGAATGAAGTCTTCGGTGCCGTGCACGCCGCCGTGCAGACGGCGGAGAACGATCCCATCCTGAACATCTCGATCTTCGGTGCTTTCGTCGCCGTGACGCTGTTCATCGTCATCCGGGCCAGCCGCAACAACAAGACCGCCGCCGACTACTACGCCGCCGGCCGCTCGTTCACCGGCCCGCAGAACGGGTTCGCCATCTCGGGCGACTACCTCTCCGCGGCCTCCTTCCTCGGCATCTGCGGCGCCATCGCCGTCAACGGCTACGACGGGTTCCTGTACTCCATCGGGTTCCTCGTCGCGTGGCTGGTCGCGCTGCTGCTGGTCGCCGAGCTCATGCGCAACACCGGCAAGTTCACGATGGCCGACGTGCTGTCGTTCCGGCTGAAGCAGCGCCCGGTGCGGATGGCCGCGGCCATCACGACGCTCGCCGTGTGCTTCTTCTACCTGCTGGCACAGATGGCCGGCGCGGGTGGTCTGGTCTCGCTGCTCCTGGGAATCGATGAGGCCTTGGGGCAGTCGATCGTCGTCGCGGTGGTGGGTCTGCTCATGATCGTCTACGTGCTCGTGGGCGGCATGAAGGGCACGACGTGGGTGCAGATCGTCAAGGCGTTCCTCCTCATCGGCGGCGCCCTGGTGATGACCATCTGGGTGCTCGCGATCAACGGGTTCAACCTCAACACCCTGCTGGAAAGCGCCGTGGCGGCGTCGCCGAACGGGGAGGCGATCCTCGGCCCGGGGCTGCAGTACGGCGCGAACCCGTGGGACTTCGTCTCCCTCGCCCTCGCGCTCGTCCTCGGCACGGCGGGCCTGCCGCACGTGCTGATGCGCTTCTACACCGTGCCCACCGCCAAGGAGGCCCGCCGCTCGGTCGTGTGGGCGATCTGGCTGATCGGCCTGTTCTACCTGCTGACCCTCGTCCTCGGATACGGGGCGGGCGCGCTGGTCACGCCCGAGGTCATCGCCGATGCCCCCGGCGGAGTGAACTCGGCCGCACCGCTGCTGGCCTTGGAGCTGGGCGGGCCGATCCTGCTCGGATTCATCTCCGCCGTGGCCTTCGCCACGATCCTCGCGGTGGTCGCCGGGCTCACGATCACGGCGGCGGCGTCGTTCGCGCACGACATCTACGCCAACGTCGTGAAGAAGGGCGACGTCCCCCCGGACGGCGAGGTGAAGGTGGCCCGTCGCACGGTGGTCGTCATCGGCGTGCTCGCCATCCTCGGCGGCATCGGTGTGCAGGGACAGAACGTCGCGTTCCTCGTGGCGCTCGCGTTCGCGGTGGCCGCTTCGGCGAACCTCCCGACGATCCTGTACTCGCTGTTCTGGCGCCGCTTCACCACGCGCGGCGCGGTCTGGAGCATGTACGGGGGACTGGCGGCGGCGGTCATCCTGATCGTGCTGTCGCCGGTGTTCTGGGGCACGTCCACGAGCGTCTTCAAGGACACGGGGGTCGCGATCTGGCCGTTCAACAACCCGGGCATCGTGTCGATCCCGGTCGGGTTCTTCCTCGGCTGGCTCGGCACGATCACCTCGCGCAAGGGCAGCGAGGATCCGCGCAAGGCCGCGGAGATGGAGGTGCGCTCCCTCACCGGCTTCGGAGCCGAGAAGGCGACCTCGCACTAGCCCGGTTCTGCAGCACCGAGGCCCCGGGACGCCGTCCTGGGGCCTCGGTCGGTGTCGGGCGGCCTACGCGCCCGACTCCTGCTCCTTCCGGAGGAGGTACTGCTTCACCTCGGGATGTCCGCCGTACTGCCCGGGCGAGCCGTCCGAGCGCACAACCCTGTGCACCGGGACGACGATGGAGAACGGGCTGGTGGCGCACGCCGTGCCCACCGCCCGAGCGGCCCGCGGACGCCCCGCCATGACGGCGACCTCGCCGTACGCGGCGGTCTCGCCGTACGGGATCTCGCACACCGCCTGCAGCGCGGCACGGGAGAACCCCCGCGTGAGGCTCCAGTCCAGCGGCAGGTCGAAGTTCCGGCGCGTTCCGTCGAAGTATTCGTCGAGCTGACCCGCCGCCTCGGCGCCGGCAAAAGGATCGTCCTCGGGCACGGCGCCCAGGATGCGGACGAGGTCCTCCCGCGCCGCGTGCTGATCCCCGTGGAGCACGCGCAGGGAGAGGAGCCGGTCATCGGCGACGGTGAGGAGCACGTCGCCGACGGGGGTGGCGTGCACGGCGCTGGCGTATCGGGTCATGGCTCCATCCTGACCCGGCGTGCACGCCGGACGCCGCCTCGGTCGGACGTCTGTGGAGGAACGGTCCGCGAAGGGGCCTGGGGAGGAAACCCCCAATGGCGCGGCGTGTCCGCGAATCCCGCGAAACCCGCGCGGGATGACAGCCGAAACGCCCGCCCGCGCATACTGTGGCTCGTGTGTGGCGAGGAGAAGGCAGCGCCGTGGTCGGCGAGCAGGACATGGCCGCCGCATCCGTGAACCCGGGAGACCTGGGGGTCGCGGAGCCGGGGGTCAACGTCCGCCACGTCGCCGACCCCGAACGCGACCGGTTGCGTGCCGAAGCGGCGACCCTGGGTGGCCGCTCCACACTGCTGCGCTTCGATGACGCGACCGACGCCGGCATCGACATCACGAAGGCGCATCCGGGCAGCCTGCCGCAGTTCATCACCGGTCGCTCGACGCTCCTGTCGAATCTGTTCCGGGATGAGGTGGCCCTGCGCTCGGCGCGGCTGGCCGCCGAGCGGATCACCGCCAAGAACGTCGAACTGCGCACGGCACGGGGCATCGAACCGGTGCACCTGGCCGTCGGCCTGGCCGAGTGGAAGATCGGGGGAGTGACGTGGTCGGCGCCCGTGCTCCTGCGCCCGCTCGCGATCCGTCGCCACCACGGCGATTTCGAGCTCAAGCTCCACGGCACCTTCTTCGTCAACCCGGAACTCGCGCGCGCGTTCCGCGGGCACTTCGGGATCCCGCTGGACAGCACCGCTCTCGCCGGGCTGGCGTACGACCAGGGGGTGTTCAAGCCGCAGCCGGTGATCGACCACCTGCGCGCGCTGACGCGGCACATCCCGACGTTCGTCGTGCACCCGCGCCTGGTCATCTCCTCCTTCGCCGACGTGGGCTCGGGCATGGCCCGCGACGCCGCCGACCTCGACCACCCCGTGCTCAACGCACTCGCCGGCCACCCCGACGACCGCGCACGCGTGTCGGTGCGCCGCTCCGACCCCGTGGTGACCAGCCCCGACGAGCGCACTCCCGCGTCGGACACCCTTCTGCTGGACGCCGACGCGGAACAGGAAGCGGTGCTCGCGCGCATCGCCGCCGGCCACTCCCTCGCCGTGCACACGCTGCCGGGCACCGGTGGCACCCAGACCGTCATCAACGCGGTGGGCCAGCTGGTCCAATCCGGCAAGCGCGTGCTGGTCGTGAGCGCTCGCCGCTCGACCCTCGAGGGGATCCGCCACCGCCTGTCGGGCATCGGACTGCCAGGCCTCGCCGTCTCGCCCACGCATCTGCGTCGCGACCTCATCCGCGCGATCGGGCGCAACGAGAAGGCCGAGCAGCCCAAGGTCGCCGAGATCGACGACGCGCTCGTGCGCCTGCGCACCGTGCTGCGCGACTACCGCTCGGCCGTCACGGCGGAGCATCCCTCGCTCGGCATCTCGGTGCTGGAGGCGCTGCGCGCCCTCACCAAGCTCGCGGCCCTCGCCCCCGCGCCGTCCACGAGCGCGCGGTTCGACCTGGCGACGCTGGAGCGGCTCGCCAACCGCCGCGCCGAGGCATCCGCGGCCCTGGCAGCCGCCGCGCGCCTGGGCGAATTCCGCTTCGGACCCGACGACTCGCCCTGGTACGGCGTGTCGTTCACCCGCACGGAGGACGCCCGCGCGGCGCACGCTCTGGCCGGCAAGCTGCACCGCCGCGAGGTGTCGGGACTGCTCGAGCGCGGCTACGAGCTCATCGCGCAGACGCGCATGCGCCCCTTCCACACCATCGCCGAACTCGGTGAGTACCTGCGGCTGCTGCAGGGCATCCGCGACTCGCTCGACCGGTTCAGCCCCACGGTGTTCGAGCGTCCCCTGCTGGAGCTCATCCAGGCGCACGCCCCGCGCCGGGATGCGCCGAACATGAGTGGACCGAACCGCCGCCGCCTCAAGCGTCTCTCCCGCGAGTACGTGCGCCCCGGCGTGCACGTGCCCGACATGTACGAGGCGCTCGTGCGCATCCAGCAGCAGCGCACCGAATGGCAGCGCGTGGTGGAGGCCGGCGTCACGCCGGAAGTGCCCCTCGGCCTGGCCGACGTGCACGTGGCGTGGCAGCGTGTGGACGCCGAACTCGCCGAGCTCGACGGGATCCTGGGTCGCGAAGGATCCGAGCGTCTCGCCTCGATCCCCGTGCAGCGCCTCGTGCGGATCCTCGCCGGGCTTGCCGCCGAATCGGAGTTCTTCGACAACCTCGTCGAGCGGGCGAAGCTGCGCTCGCAGCTCGCCGCGCTGGGACTCGAGCAGCTGCTCGTCGAGCTGTCGGTGCGGCACGTCCCCGAGGAGCGAGTCGGCCAGGAGCTCGAGTTCGCGTGGTGGCAGTCGGCGCTGGAGCACTTCCTGCGCACCGACCGTGCGCTGCTGGGAGCCAACACGACCGTCGTCGACCGCCTCGAGCGCGACTTCCGGCTCGTGGACGAGGCCCACGCCGCGGCATCCGGCCCACTGCTGGCCGCGCATCTCGCCCAGCAGTGGCGCATCGGCATCGTGGACCACGCCGCCGAAGCGGCCGCGCTGAAAGACGCGCTCAAACGCGGTCTCACCACGCCTCGCGAGCTGTCGGTGGCCGCGCCCACGCTGTTGAACACCCTCGCGCCGGTGTGGCTGGCCTCGCCGTACGAGGTGCCGGACATCCCCGACGAGCAGCCCTTCGACGTCGTCATCATCGCGGATGCGGCGGCCCTGTGCCTGGCCGAGGCCGTGCCCGCCATCCGCCGGTCACGCCAGATCGTCGTGTTCGGCGACCCGGTCACGCAGAAGCCCACCGCTTTCCGCGTCGGTGCCACTCTCTCCGTCGCCGACGACGAGGAGCCCGTCGCCTTCGACGATGTCTCGGTCTTCGAGCGCCTCGCCGAACTGCTCCCCGTGGCCACCCTCACCCGCAGCTACCGCGCGGGCGGCGAAGACCTCGCCGAGCTCGTCAACGACGCCTTCTACGGCGGCGAGATCGTGTCGCTGCCGTGGGCGGGGTCGTATTTGGGCCGTGGCAGCCTCAGCGTCGACTACGTCGAAGGCGGGACCGGTGCGCCCGACCCGATCACCGGTGCGGTCGAGAGCCCCGACGCCGAGGTCGCGCGCGTGGTGACCCTCGTCGTCGAGCACGCCGTCAATCGCGGCGCCGAGTCGCTCATGGTCGTCACCGCGAGTGCGCGGCACGCCGAGCGCGTGCGCGCCGCCGTCGAGTCGGCGTTTGCGGGCCGGTCGGATGTGGCCGACTTCGTCTCCCGCGACACCGCGGAGCCGTTCGCGGTGCTGACGCTGGAGGAGTCGGTGGCCGAGAGCCGCGACCGGGTGATCTTCTCGCTCGGGTTCGGCCTGACCAAGCACGGCCGGGTGCTCAGCGACTTCGGCGACCTGTCCACCCCCGACGGTGAGCGACTGCTCACGGTGGGGATGACGCGCGCACGCCGCTCGATGGTCATCGTGTCCTCCATCCGTCCGTCCGCCTTCGACGACGGCCGGCTCGAGCACGGGGCCGCCACGCTCATGAGCATCCTCGGCGGGCTCGCCGCGCGCAGGCGCGAGGCGCGACTGGAAGACCTCGCCGATCCGCTCACCCTCGCCCTGGCCCGGGAGCTCCGCCGGCTCGGGCTGGCCGTGGACGTGGACTACCGGGGCCTGCTGCCGCTGGTCGCCCAGCACGGCGGGAAGGCCGTCGTCGCCGAGAGTGATCCGGAGACGGCAGCCGACTCGCTGCGCGAGACGCTGCGCCTGCGTCCGCAGACGCTGCGGCGCCTGGGATGGCACTACGTACGCGTGCACGCGTTCGACCTGTACAGCGACCCCGCCTCCGTCGCGGCGCGCATCGCGGCGTTGCTGGGGGTGCAGCCCGACGGCCCGACCGCCGACACGGTGACCCAGCCTCTCGATGTCGTCGACTGACCGCCAGCGCATCGAACGCGTCCCCGGTGCCCGCCGGGCCAAGCTCACGCCCGCCCCGGGAACGACCGCCGAACCGGCGCCCGCCGACGAGTCGCGCGAGGACGACCCCGCCGCATCCGCCACCGACGCGCCGGGTCCCAACGACGAGCGCCTGCGCCGCGACGTCCCGCCGCACTACTGAGCGCCGTCAGGCGCGCGCTGCGGGACCGGACTTCTCCAGGAGGTCGCGGATCTGCACGAGCAGCTCCTGCTCGGTGGGCAGCTGCGGCTCGTCGTCGGGGCCCGATGCGCCCGCACGGGCCGCGGCCCGCTCCTTGACGCGGTTCATCGGATAGACGAAGACGAAGTACACGACCGCAGCGACGCCGAGGAAGTTGATGAGGGCCCCGACGATCGCGCCCCACCCGAAGAACACCTCGTTGCCGGTGAGGCCCGTCACGAAGAAGCCGACGTCACCGAGGCTGTCGGCCTGGAAGATCAGCGCGATGAGCGGATTGATGAGGTTGTCGACCAGGGCGTTGACGATCGCGGTGAACGCGGCGCCGATGACGACCGCGACGGCCAGGTCGATGACGTTCCCGCGGAGGATGAACTCCTTGAAGCCCTTGATCATGTGCTGGTCCTCGGTTTCCTTTGGGGGATCACGAGCCCGACGGCGCCGGAGCGGACGGGCTGCTCGAGGTCGATGATGCCGAAGCAGCAGGTGAGGCGCTACCGGTCCCGGTTCCCGAACCACCCGAGGACGCCGCATCCGCCCCCTTCTTGCCCGCGGTCTTCGCCTCGCCCGCGCGCGAGTCGGTGCGGTAGAAGCCCGAGCCGTTGAAGGTCACGCCGATGGAGCCGTACTCCTTGCGCAGCGTGCCGCCGCACTCCGGGCACACGCTCAGAGTCGGTTCGGCGAAGGACTGCACGGCGTCGAAACGGTGGGCGCACTGCTTGCAGGCATAGGCGTAGGTGGGCATGGAGGCTCCTCGGGTGGATCAGCGGGGCGCTGAGGCGGAAAACGTGATGGTGCGCGTCGGGGTGACGATGCCGGTGACGGGCTGATCGTGGACGTCGCGGGGGACCTCGTCGACGAACTCGGAGTCGAAGACGACCGCGTACACGGGCGGGCACTTCTCCATCGATCCGAGGGTCTTGTCGAAGTAGCCGCGGCCCCAGCCCAGGCGCATGCCGGTGCGGTCAACGGCCGCCGCGGGAATCAGCAGCAGGTCGACGTCGTTCACCGCGATCGGGCCGAGAACCTCGCCCACGGGCTCGGGCGTTCCCGTCAGGCCCGCCGTCACGTCGCCGCCGGTGACGGCCACGGCCCAGTCGAGCAGTCCGTCGGCGCGGGTGATGGGCAGCAGCACGCGGATGCCGCGCCCCACGGCCGCGTCGATGAACTCCCGCGTGCCCGGCTCGCTGGGCGTGGACAGGAAGCAGGAGACCGAGCGCGCACCCAGGCGCTCGAGGAGCTCGTCCAGCTGCCCGCGCAGGCCGTGGGCCGCCTGCTCGCGAGCCGATTCGGACTGCATCTGCCGCCGTTCGCGCAGGTCGGCGCGCAGCGCACGTTTGGCATGATCGATGCGGTCCGACATGGATCCGATTCTAGGCCGGTCAGGCGCGGCATCCGCTGTAGCCATCACGTCACACGGGGTTCACACGGCTCGGGCTAACCTGTGTTCATGTCGCATAAGCCCTTCAAGGCCGTCATCCCGGCCGCTGGACTCGGTACCCGCTTCCTTCCCGCCACCAAGGCGATGCCCAAGGAGATGCTCCCGGTCGTGGACAAGCCGGCCATCCAGTACGTCGTCGAAGAGGCGGTGGAGGCCGGCATCGAAGACGTCCTCATCATCGTCGGTCGCAACAAGAACAACATCGCCAACCACTTCGACTCGGTGCCCGAGCTCGAAGACAAGCTGCGCGCCAAGGGCGACGACGAGAAGCTGAAGAAGGTCGAGTACTCCTCCGACCTCGCCAACGTGCACATGGTGCGTCAGGGCGAGCCCAAGGGCCTGGGTCACGCCGTGCTGCGCGCGCAGGCGCACGTCGGCGACCACCCGTTCGCGGTGCTCCTGGGCGATGACCTCATCGACGAGCGCGACGAGCTGCTCACGAAGATGCTGGCCGAATACGACCTGCGTGGGGCCACCATCATCGCGCTGATGGAGGTCGACCCCGCGCAGATCCACATGTACGGCGTCGCCGCCGTGGAAGCCACGGACGAGGACGACGTCGTCAAGGTGACGCAGCTGGTCGAGAAGCCCAAGGCCGAGGACGCGCCCTCCAACCTCGCCATCATCGGCCGGTACGTCCTCGGACCGGACGTGTTCGAGATCCTCGAGCGCACCGAACCCGGCAAGGGCGGCGAGATCCAGCTGACCGACGCGCTGCAGGAACTGGCCTCCGGTGCCGGCGACGGCGGCGGCGTGTACGGGGTGATCTTCCGCGGCCGCCGGTACGACACCGGAGATAGGGTGGACTACATCAAGGCCATCGTGCAGCTCGCCGCCGACCGCGAGGACCTGGGGCCGGCCCTGCGCCCGTGGTTCAAGGAGTTCGCAGCGACGCTCTGACGTCGTTTCGAGGGGGTGGCATGGACCTGTCTGTCCCGCGTCGCCACGGGCCGGTCTCGATCCGCCTCGTGCGTGCCCGCGATGCGCGCGTACTGCAGAACGAACTGCTCTCCAATCGACCCTGGTTGAGGCAGTGGGAGGCGACCAGCCCCGACGGGCCGGTGTCGTTCGACATGCGCCTGGGCGTGCGCCGGCTCCTGCAGCAGCACCGTGACGGTGTGGGCGTGCCCTTCGTCATGGAGTACGACGGCGAGATCGCCGGCCAGCTCAACGTGTGGGGCATCTCCCGCGGCTCCCTCGCTTCGGCGACGATCGGCTACTGGGTGAGCGAGCGGTTCGCCGGGCGCGGGATCACGCCCGCGTCGGTGGCGATGGCCACCGACGTGTGCTTCGACGAACTGCGTCTTCACCGCATGGAGATCTGCATCCGTCCGGAGAACGCGGCAAGCCTGCGGGTCGTGCAGAAGCTCGGGTTCCGCTACGAGGGGATCCGGCGCCGCTACATCCACATCAACGGCGACTGGCGCGACCACTACGCGTTCGCCCTGGTACGCGAGGAAGTGCCCGAGGGGGTGCTCGCGCGCTGGGTCGAGGGTCGGGTCCCGCCGGATGCGGCGACGGTGCCGCCATCCGACCGCTTACCGGCCTGATCGGACTTTTGGCTGCGCGACACGCGCACAGCCTGGTATGCGTCGGGTCGCGCGTCGCATACCGTTAGCGGCATGGGTGGGCAGGTACTGGGAGGCGGCGTGATCGTCGCCGTCGCCGTCGTGCTCTGGCTCGTCTACCTGCTGCCCTCGTGGGCCAGTCGATACCAATACACCTCGGCCGAGCGGAACGCCGTGCGCCTGAACCAGGCCCTGCGCGTGCTCGCCGAGACCAGCGAGACGCCCCAGGAGGTGCGGCTCGAGCTGAACGCCCGGACGGCGCTCGCCCAGCAGCGGCTCGCCCGCCGCGCGCAGGCCGAGCAGGAGGAGACGGAGCTCGTCGTCGCGCGCGCCCGCCTCGAGGCCGCGAAGCACGAAAGCGCCGCCGAGCGCGAGCTCGCCCGCGCCCGCCGTGCCGAGGCGATCGAGGCCGCGCGTGCCGAGCGGGCAGCCGCCCGCAACCGCCCGGCCCTCCGGCGCGCCCGCGCTCGCCGCCGCATGCGGCTCGCCGCCACCGTCGTGGGGGTCGCGGGCCTGGCCGCCACGGGCGCCGGCGTGTGGCTCTTCCTGTCCGCCGCATCCTCGGTGCTGCTGTGGGTGGGAGGCGCGACCACGCTGCTGGCCACCGTCGCGCTGCACCGGATGTCGCGTGTGGCCGCTCGTGCCGCCGTGCGCGAGGTGCCCGTCGTCGCCGCCGAACGCGTGGCGACCCCCATGCCCGACCTCGCCGTGGGCCGCCCGCGCGCGGCCGCGTGGACGCCGCGCGAGCTGCCCCGCCCGCTCGTGTCGTCCGCCGGTTCGCGGGCTGCCGCCGTGCTGGACGAGCAGGAGGCGCGTGCCGCTCTCCGCGCCGCAGCCCGCCAGGAGGCGCTGCGCGACCTCGCGGCGCAGAACCAGCCGCCTTCGATCGACGAGGCCCGCACCGCGCGCGCCTCGGAGTTCAGCCGCATGGGGTACGTGGACGACGCCGAGATCGAAGATCACGTGCGCCGGCTGCTCGCGCGCCGCGCCGTCGGCGCCTGACCCGCGCCATCCCCGCCGGTCATCTCGTCTCGATCCCACGTTTGCGCCATAAAGGTGCGTTCGCGGCGTTTTGATGTGGCGCGGTTGCACGGAAGTGGCGCGGATGCGGTGCGGATGAGTTGGGCACGAGTCTCCGGCCGCAAGCTCATTCGCGCCGATGCGCGACCCGCGAGAACGCCAACTCAGCCGACCGCCGCGCGTCTCGATCCCGCGTTCGCGCCACAACGGTGCATCCGCTGCGTTTAGATGTGGCGCGGTTACGCCGAAGTGGCGCGGATGTGGCGCGGGTGCCGCTGACCGTCGGCCCGCCCCCGGGACCCGGGGCGCCCCCGTCCCGATCCGGCGTCCACCGCAGGACCCTCTCCGGGACCCCGGCCCGCGGTCTCCGAACTGCGGTCCCGCGTTCGCGCCCTAAACGTGCATCCGCTGCGTTCTGATGTGGCGCGGTTGCGCGGAAGTGGCGCGGAAGTGGTGCGGATGAGTCGGGCACGAGCCTCCGGCCACAACCTCATTCGCGCCGATGCGCTGCCCGCTGGGCCCGCCACTCAGCCGACCGCCCGCGACCGACCCCACGTTCGCGCCGATGCGCTGCTCGCTGGGCCCGCCACTCAGCCGACCGCCCGCGACCGATCCCACGTTCGCGCCACAACGGTGCATCCGCTGCGTTCTGATGTGGCGCGGTTGCGCCGAAGTGCCGCGAAAGTGGGGCCGCGGAGGGCGCGCGAGGGGGAGGTGGCGGCGCGGGAGCACCCCCGTGGCGTGGTAATGTAGCGGAGGTTCAGGGGCCTGTGGCGCAGTTGGTAGCGCGCTTCGTTCGCAATGAAGAGGTCAGGGGTTCGAATCCCCTCAGGTCCACCGAATGAAAGAGCGCCCGGCGATCCGCCGGGCGCTCTTTCGGTCTTCTGTCGACCGGTGAGGTCGGGTCAGAGGGCGGCGCCGATGCGGGCGGAGAACTCGACGAGGCGGTTGGAGAACGCCCACTCGTTGTCGTACCAGCCGAAGACCTTCACCTGCGAGCCGATCGCCTGCGTCAGCGGCGCATCGAAGATCGTCGAGAACGGGTTCCCGACGATGTCGGCCGACACCAGCGGCGCCTCGGAGTACTGCAGGTAGCGCTGCAGCGGTTCGGATGAGGCGGCCGCGCGGAAGGCGGCGTTGACCTCGTCCACCCCTGCGCTGGTGCGCAGGACGGCGGTGAGGTCGGTGATCGAGCCGACCGGGACGGGCACGCGCAGGGCGGCACCGGTGAGCCGGCCGTCCAGCTCGGGAATGATCTTGCCGATCGTCTTGGCCGCTCCCGACGAGGTCGGAATCGTCGACACCGCGGCCGCGCGTGCCCGGCGCAGGTCGGAGTGCGGCGCATCCTGCAGCCGCTGGTCGCCGGTGTAGGCGTGCACCGTCGTCATCAGCCCCGACTCGATGCCGAACGCGTCGTTCAGCACCTTCGCCAACGGCGCCACCGAGTTCGTCGTGCACGATCCGTTGGAGAAGACGTCGTGGGCGTCGGGATCGAGCGCGTCGTCGTTGACCCCCAGGACATACGTGGGCACGTCACCCTTCGCCGGTGCGGAGATGATCACCTTCCTGGCGCCGCCGGCGAGATGGGCGGATGCGGCGCTGCCGTCGGTGTACCGCCCGGTGGATTCGATCACGATGTCGGCGCCCACATCGCCCCAGCGGATCGCGGACGGGTCAGGCTGGGCGGACACGGTGATGCGCTTTCCTCCCAGGGTGATCGCGTCGCCGTCGACCCCGACGCCCTCGAGGTGCCCGGAGAGGGAATCCCATTCGAGCAGGCTCGCCAGCGTGCGAGCGTCGGTGAGGTCGTTGACGGCCACGACCTCCACGTCCGCGTCGCTTGCCAGGGCGGCGCGCAGATAGGTGCGTCCGATGCGCCCGAATCCGTTGATGCCGATACGTACTGTCATGATCGTCACTTCCTTCCTGTCGAGGTGGAGCTGCCAGGACGCAGGCGCCCTGCGTCACAGAGTGCGGGCGAACGGGTCCCAGTCCGCTTCGAGCGGGGGAGGGGCGGCCACGGTGGTGTGCACCCCGAGCGCGGTTCCCGTGGTGGCAGCCTCGATCGTCGTCTGCATCACGTCGACCACGTGCAGGGCCAGCCGCCCGGATGCGCGCTCGGGGCGGCCTGCTCGGATGGCGCGGGCGAGCTCGACCACGCCCATGCCGCGCCCGGCGGTGGCGCCCTCCGCCGGGACGGTGTCGGTGGCGTCCTCGCGCACGATCGTGAGGTCGCCCTCGAACATGTTCGGGTCGGGGATCGCGAGGGTCGCATCCGACGACGACAGCTCGAACAGCGTGCGGCCCTGCCGCGTGTCGAAGCTGAAGATGCTCGACGCCGTCGCGCCGCCGGCGAACTCGTACAGCGCCGAGACGTGGGTGGGCACGGTGACGGCGAAACGCTCGCCCGCGCGCGGGCCGGATCCGATGACGCGCTCCTGACGCGCCGTCGTCGCGACCGCCTGCACGCGCACGATCGGCCCGAAGAACTGTACGAGCGCGGTGAGGTAGTAGGGCCCGATGTCGAACAGCGGGCCCGCTCCCGCCTGGAACAGGAAGTCGGGGTTCGGATGCCACGACTCCGGGCCCGGCGACTGCATGAGCGTGAGCGCGCTGTGCACATCGCCCAGCTCACCGGCCCGCATGCGGCGCAGGGCCGACTGGATGCCCGCGCCCAGGAAGGTGTCGGGTGCGCTGGCCACACGCAGGCCGGCCGCTTCGCCGGCGGTGACGACCCCTGCGGCAGCGGTGCGGTCGAGGGCCAGCGGCTTCTCCGTCCACACGTGGCGCCCGGCGGCCAGCACGCGCTCGGCGACTTCGACGTGGGCGGCGGGGATCGTGAGGTTCACCACGATCTCGATCCCATCGTCGGCCAGCAGCTCGTCCACTGTCCCCGCGTTCGCGACGCCGTACTGCTGCGCCTTCGCTGCGGCGCGCGCGACGTCCAGGTCGGCGACGGCGCGCACCTCGACGTCGGGGAAGCGGGTCAGGTTGCCCAGGTACTGGTCGCTGATGACGCCCGCGCCGATCACCCCGACTCCCACGCGCCCCGTCCGGGCGGTCATCGGCCCGACTCCCCGTCGGATTCCAGCGTGCGCAGGAACCGCAGGCTCTCGGCCAGTGCCTCCATCGGCGGAATGCGCGATTCGTCCAGTTCCAGGACGCGGAGGGCGTCGGGCGCGGCGGCGAGGACCTCCCGGATCGGCACCGCGCCCTGCCCGAGCGGGGTCTGATCCGCCACATCCCCCGGCACGGGGCCGTCTTTGACGTGGATCGCGACGACGCGCTCGCCGAGCCGCTGCAGGAGCGCCACCGGGTCGACCCCGCCCACGAGCGCCCAGTACGTGTCGACTTCCAGGACCACTCGCTCGTCCAGGATGCCGGCGAAGAACTCCAGCGCCGGCATGCCGTCGATCGTGGCCGCGAGCTCGTGGTCGTGGTTGTGGTAACCCACGCGCAGCCCGCGCCCGGCGGCCTCACCGGCGGCGGTGGCCAGGCGCTCGGCGACCATGCGGATGTCGTCCGCCGTCTGCCAGCGTTCGGGTGCGATGAACGGGTCGATCACCGTGCGCACGCCGATCCGCTCGGCCGCATCGAACACGCGCGCCCGTCCGGCGGCGTCGGCGTCGACGAAGCCGGCGTGCGTCGTGGGGGCCGACAGCCCGAGGCGTTCCAGTTCGGGGGCGAGCCGGTCGATCATGTCGGGGAGGCCGAATGGCTCCACCTGCGTGAATCCCAGAGCGGCGAGGGAATCGAGCGTGCCGGGCAGATCGGAGGCGAGGGCCTCGCGAACGGTGTACAGCTGAACCGAGGGGGCGTACGTCGACATCGGAACTCCTTCGTCGTCGGATCGCGGGCGCATGCGCCGGTGCTCAGCCTGACCACACTTCCGTTGCCCGTCAAGCAGAAGTTTCGTCCGTCTGATGCAGAAGAGGGCTGTGCTTTACTCAAAACGTGACGCAGGATCCGATGAGGCGCACCCGCGCGGCCGGGCCGGGCCCGGGCGACGTGCTGGAGGTGCTGCTGGACGGCCTCCCGCGCACCCGGGCCGAGGTCGGTGCGCTCACGGGCCTGTCGCGCTCGACGGTCGCAGCACGCGTGGACGCACTCGTCGCCGCCGGTCTGGTCGTGCCCGCCGCGTCCGCCGGGTCGTCGGGCGGGCGACCCGCCACGCGCGTCGCATTCAACCCGCGAGCCCGCGTGGTGCTGGGGGTGGATCTCGGTGCCACTCACGCCACGGTGGCCGTCTGCGATCTCGCAGAGGAGATCCTCGCGGCCCGCACCGTGCCGATGGAGATCGCCCGCGGCCCGGCCGCGGTCCTCGGCGCCGTGGCCGAGATGGCGGAGACCCTTCTCGCCGGCCTGTCGTTGACGGTGCGGGATGTCGCGGCCGTGGGCGTGGGGCTTCCCGGCCCCGTCGACCACGCGCTGGGTCGCCCGCAGCATCCGCCCATCATGCCCGGGTGGCACGACGCCGACGTCCCCGCGCTGATCGCGGAGCGCATCCCGGGCGTCGTGCTGGTGGACAACGACGTCAACGTGCTCGCTCTCGGCGAGCATGCCGCGTCTTGGCCCGATGTCGACGACCTCGTCTACGTCAAGGTGTCCACCGGAGTGGGGGCGGGGATCATCGCCGGCGGGCTGCTCCAGCACGGTGCCCGCGGATCGGCGGGAGACCTCGGCCACGTCGTCGTGCCGTGGTCGCCGGGCGACGTGCGTCCCGCCGGCGAGCGCCGCGAGCTCGAGGACGTCGCCAGCGGCGCGGCGCTGGCCACGGCGCTGCGCGCGGCGGGCACCCCCGCGCACTCGGCGCGCGATGTCGTCGCCCTCGTGCTCGCGGGCGACCGTACCGCCATCGACGCCGTACGCCAGGCCGGCCGGGAACTGGGCGCGGTGCTCGCCACGGTCGTGACGCTGCTCGGCCCCTCCGTCATCGTGATCGGGGGGACCATCGCGCGCGCCGGCGAGCACCTTATCGCCGGCGTGCGGGAGGTCGTCTACGGCAGTTCCACGCCCCTCGCCTCGCGCAACCTGCAGATCGTTCCCGCGCGTGCCGATGAGAACGCCGGCGCCCGCGGGGCGGCGATCCTCGCGTCCCGCGCCGTGCTCGCCCCCGACAGCATCCATCGCCTCATCCATCCGAGCGTCCCCCCAGGAGAATCCGCATGACACCCACATCCTCTGCCTCCGCTCCGCTGCGCGTCGCCGTCGTCGGCCTCGGCTGGGCCGGCCAGCAGCACATCGCGGCGTACGCGGCGAATCCCGACGTCGATCTGGTGGCGATCGCCGGGCTCGAGGACGCACCGCGCGCCGAACTCGCCGAGAAGTTCGGCATCCCGGTGGCCGTCGCCGACTGGCAGGAGCTGTTCTCGAGCACGCCGCTGGATGCGGTGAGCGTGGCGGTGCCGACGTTCCTGCACGCCCCCATCGCGATCGCGGCGCTGCAGCGCGGCATCCATGTGCTCTCGGAGAAGCCCATCGCCCGCTCGGCGGCGGAGGCGGCGGAGATGGTCTCGGCGGCGCGGACGGCCGGCCGCGTGCTGCAGGTCGCGTTCAACCACCGTCAGCGCGGCGACGTGCGCGCGCTCGCCGCGGAGGTGGCCTCGGGCGCCCTCGGCCGCATCTACCATGTGCGCGCCTCGTGGCTGCGCCGCTCGGGCATCCCGGCGCTGGGGAGCTGGTTCACCAGCCGAGAGCTGGCCGGCGGCGGTCCGCTCGTGGACATCGGTGTGCACATGATCGACGCCGTTCTCGACCTCATGGGGGAGCCGCGGGTGCTGTCGGCGTCGGCGGTGACGCATGCCGAGTTCGGCCCGCGCGGCCTCGGCGGCCCGGATGCCGCCACCGGCGGCAAGCAGTTCACCGGTTCCGCGTTCGACGTGGAGGATTTCGCCACCGTCCTGCTGCGGCTGGAGGGCGGTGCATCCGTCGCCCTCGACACCAGCTGGGCCTCCTACCGGCCCGAGGGCGACGAGTTCGGCTTCGTCGTGTACGGCACGGAAGGCGGTGCCGAACTGCGGGTCGTCGACTACGCGCCCGCGACCGACGTCCCCCTGTACGCCGGGACGACCGAAGCGGTCGCCGATCGCGTGCTGCCGGGAGGTGTGCCGGCGGGACACCAGGGCGTCGTGGACGAGTTCGTCCGCACCATCCGGACCCCGGCGCTGTGGGCGGCCAGCGATGGGAGCATCGCGGCGCGGCGAGCCGCGATCATCGACGCGTGCTATCGCTCCGCCGCGGAGGGCCGCGAAGTCGCGGTCGAAGACGTCGAGGCGGAGGTGGCGCGATGATCCGGGTGCTCGTGTGGAACGAGGGCGAGCACGAGCGCATGGACGCGTCGGTGCAGGCGATCTACCCCGACGGCATGCACGCCGTCATCGCCGACGGGCTCCGCGAGCACCTCGGCGACGAGGTCGAGGTGCGCACGGCCACGCTGCGCGATCCCGAGCACGGCTTGTCTGAGGAGGTGCTGGCGGCGACGGACGTGCTGCTGTGGTGGGGGCACATGGCCCACGACGGGGTGGACGACGCCGTCGTCGAGCGCGTCCACCGCCACGTGCTCTCGGGCATGGGGATCCTCGTGCTCCACTCTGCGCACTTCTCGAAGATCTTCATCCGGCTCATGGGAACCACGTGCTCCCTGGCGTGGCGCAACGACGGCGAGCAGGAACTGGTCTGGACGGTCGCGCCCGGCCACCCGATCGCGGCGGGGATTGAACAGCCCTTGCGGATCGACCGGCAGGAGATGTACGGCGAATTCTTCGACGTGCCCGCACCCGACGAGCTGGTGTTCGTGTCGTCGTTCGCCGGCGGCGAGGTCTTCCGCTCCGGTATGACCTACCGGCGCGGCCGCGGACGCGTCTTCTACTTCTCTCCGGGCGACCAGGAGTACCCCGTCTACCATCACCCGCAGATCCGGCGCGTGCTCGCCAACGGCGTCCGGTGGGCGCATCCCGGCGAGTCCGCGCGCGAGCTCCCGACAGTGACGAACCCGCCGCGCACGCACGCGTGAGCCCGGACGTCACCCCACGAGCGCCGGCGCCTCCCCAGCGCACCGGCACCGGGCCTCCTGCCCCGTGACGAGCCCCAGGGGTAGCCTCGGTCGCATGAGCTCCGATACCCCGATGTCCTCCGACGCGATCATCCAGTACGCCGTGCTGGATGCGCTCCTGGCCGCGGCGTACACCACCGGACTCCCCGCCCCGCAGGCACGAGAGCTGGGTGACTTCGGCATCGGATGCTGCGACGGACTGGGTGGCGAGGTGGTCCTCCTCGACGGCGACCTCGTCGAGTGCACGGACGAGGCGCCCCCACGCGCCATGGACGACTCCGAGACGCTCCCGTTCTTCGAGGTGTGCCGCTTCCCGGAGGTGGCGCCCGTCGACGTGAGCGGAACCGACCTGGCGGCTCTCACCGCGGCGATCGAAGAGCACCTCGTCAGCCGCAATCTGTTCCACGCCGTGCGCATCGACGGCGTCTTCGCCGCTGTCCGCGTCCGCGTGCCGCGGCGCGGTAGGAGCCCGTTCCCGTCGCTGGCGGAGGCGACCCGCGACCAGGTCGAGACGGTGCTCGAAGAATGCGCCGGCACCCTCCTGGGGTTCTGGGCACCGGCCATCTACCAGGGCATCGCCGTCGCCGGCCTGCACCTGCATTTCCTCTCCGACGACCGTCTCGCCGGCGGCCACGTCCTCGAGTCGACCCTGGCCAAGGGAAGCCTCCGGGTGGCGGCCTATCGACGATTCGACCTGCGACTGCCCACGGACGACGTGTTCCTTCGCACGCCACTCAGCCACGACCAGGACCACCGCATCGTGGCAATGGAGGGCGGCGCCGCGCGCAAAGCGTGACGCGGCCCCACGCGGCGGGCCCGGTCTCGCCCGCCCGGGCCGGCCGCCCGGGCCGGCCGCCCGGGACCGTCAGCCGACGAGCGCGCTGCGGGACGCTCCGGCGCTCAGCCGTTCCGCCGCAAGGGCTTCCGCGGCGGCGAGCGGGGTGACCTCTCGCGCAGCTGCCTCGTCGAACACGCGGCGCACGGTGTCGCCGATCGCC
Organism: Microbacterium lushaniae; assembly: GCF_008727775.1. Taxonomy (NCBI): domain Bacteria; kingdom Bacillati; phylum Actinomycetota; class Actinomycetes; order Micrococcales; family Microbacteriaceae; genus Microbacterium; species Microbacterium lushaniae. The sequence continues at coordinate 2,502,637 of NZ_CP044232.1, read as the reverse complement.
GCGACCCGGGCCATGGTCCCGGCACGATCGCCCACGTGCTTGTCGGTCGCGTCGAGGTAGATCACCCCGCCGGCGTTGGCGACGAAGTCGGGGGCGTACAGGATGCCGCGGGCGGCGAGCCGGTCGGCACCCGAACGGTCGGCCAGCGGATTGTTCGCCGGACCGCACACCGCCCGCGCGTGCAGCGCGTCGATGACCTCGTCGGTGAGCACCCCGCCGATGCCGGCGGGGACGAACGCGTCGGCGGCGACGAGATGCTCTTCGCCGGGGGACACCCACGTCGCGCCCAGCTCTGCCGCGAGCTGACGCTTGGCCGGGTTGACGTCGGTGACGTGCAGCACCGCGCCCTCCGCCGACAGGCGCACGGCGAGGCGCCCGCCCACCTGGCCGAGCCCGGAGATCGTGATCCGCCGGCCGGCCACCTCCGGCGAACCGGTCACGCGCTCGAGAGTGGCCCGCAGTGCCTCGTAGACGCCGACGCTGGTCGGACCGGCCGGTTCGCCAGAGCCGCCGGCAGCATCCGGGAGCCCCACCACCGACGTCGTGCGCTCGCGCACGACGAGCATGTCCTCGGCCGTGGAGCCGACGTCTTCGGCGGTGCGGTACAGACCGCCGAGCGACTCCACGGCGTCGCCGAGATCGAGGAACGCCGCGCGCCGACGTTCGGCGTCGAGCACGGTTCCTTCGGGAAGACCGATGACCGCCTTGCCGCCACCGGCGTCCAGGCCCGCCGCGGCGTTCTTGAGGGTCATGGCGGCGGACAGGCGCAGCACGTCGCCCAGCGCATCGCTCCAATGCGGATACGTCCACACGCGTGCGCCGCCGAGGGCGGGTCCGAGCGCCGAGGAGTGTAAGGCGACGGCGAGGAACAGTCCGCTGCGCTCGCCGGTCCTCACCTCCACGCGCTCGTGGGTGAAATCGGGCAGGGGCAGAACGGGAGTCATCGTCGATCCTCTTCCGGCGGGCCTCGTGGGCCGTGGGCGATCGGATGCTGCGGGTGTGCGGCATCCGCATCCATTGTGCCCGGGCGTCGCCGCGAAGGGGAGGGGGCGGTGCGCGCGCGCATCGACACTCTGCGTGGGCGCGCGTGCACGGTCATCACCCCATGCGCCGGGGTGGGTGGCTTCCGATGGCGCACAGCGAGACCCCCGCCTCCCGCATCACCACGTCTGCAGGCGCTCCGGCGTGAAGACGATGGCCGTCGAGAACGTCGCGGCGATGCCCTCCAGCGGCACTCCGTAGTCGGCGATGGCCGCGGCGTACTTCTTCTCGTAGCCTTCGCCGAACTCCGCCAGCCACGAGGCGGCGTCGCGCTCGGAGATCGTGGCGGTGCCGCGCAGGATCACCACCTCGGTTCCGAACCGGCCGGTGTCCAGGTGCACCAGCACGGGCGAGCCTCGGCGCACGTGCTTCACCTTGACGGTGTCGGCCTCGCTGAAGACGACGACGCGACCGTCGTGCCATAAGAACCACACCGGCACCGCGTGCGGTCGCCCCGCAGCATCCACCGTCGTGAACCATGCGATGAGACGCTCCTGCAGGAGCTGCAGGGCTTTGGCGTGGGCGGGTTCGCGGGGGTCGATGACTCCGGACACGAGCTCCTCCTTCCGCGGGGTCCTCGGCGACTCCCGCGGCACGACGGTAGCGCGAGCCTCCGACACCGCCCGTAATCTGGACGGATGACCGTGGATCTTCCCGCCCGCAGCCGCCTGGTCGCCGAGCGCCTCCGGGAGGAGGGCATCGAGGGTGAGATCGTGGTCCTGCCGGATGCGGCGTCCACTGCCGCGCTGGCTGCGGCGGCGCTGGGAGTGGATGTCGGGGCGATCGCCAACAGCCTCGTCTTCGTCAGCGATGGCGAGCCGCTGCTGGTGATGACCAGTGGGGCGCACCGCGTCGACACCGCAGCGCTCGCCGCGCGACTGGGACGCGGATCGATCGGCCGCGCCACCCCCGAGCGGGTCAGGCAGGCGACCGGTCAGGCCATCGGCGGCGTCGCGCCCACCGGCCATCCCCAGCCCCTCACCACCATCGTCGACGAGGCGCTCGCCGCCTTCCCGCAGCTGTGGGCAGCGGGCGGCACCCCGCACACGATCTTCCCGCTGACCTTCGAGGAGCTCGTGCGCCTGACCGCGGGGACCGTGGCGAAGGTCGACTAACCGCCGGTCGGGGAGGGCACGGGGAAACGGAGGATCGCCGCGACCGGCGAGCCGTCGGTGAGCTCCTCGCGTGGGACGGCGATGACGGTTCCGCCGGTGCGCAACACATCCGCGGCGAGGTCGAGCAGGAGGAACCGTCCGTCGCCGCCGGCGTGCACGCGGCCGAACTCGTCCACGGTGCCCGAGCGCTCGGCATCCTGATCCAGCCGCAGCTCCTCGATCGCCGCGGCGGCTGCGGCCGCGGCGACCTGTGAGACGCGCGAGGTCGCGAGCCCCTGGGCCCGGAGTGAGCCGAACCGCTCCTTCCACTCCGCCACCTTGCGCTCGCGCCGGAGGCGGAGCACCTCCAGGGCGCGGTCGGCGAGCTCCTGGTCGGCGAGCGACTCCGGATGCGCCGGGATCTCGTCCTCGAGCAGCAGGGCGTGGGTGTTCTCGGCGCGGTAGGCGGGCCGGAAGTCATCGGTCACCGCGAGGATCAGGGGCGCGCCGCGGGGGATGACGGCGACCACGGCCTCATTCACGGCACGGCAGAAGCGTTCGCGCTCCGGCCGATCGCCGTCCGACCCCTGCGCGGATGCGCGGTCGGCGCGACCGTCGTTGGAGGCGTGCTCGAGCATCAGGTCGTGGTCGTCGGGGAGGTGCAACGGATGGTCGACCACGTCGGTTCCCGACGCGATCTCGGTGAGGCGGACCAGGCCCCGCGAGAGCTGCAGGACGAACGCGGATGAGGCGTCCGAGCGCGCACGCAGCAGCATCCGCAGGTCGAAGCGATCGCCGACGGACACGTCGTCGCTCACCTCGAACGGCAGCCGGTACCACTGCATCTCGTCGGCGGTGGCGAGGATGAGCATGCCGCGGGACTGGTTCGCCCACAGTTCGTCGTCCTGCAGTGCCTCGCGCAGCCGTTCCACGGTGGCGGCTCGTGCGCCGCGGGGAAGCTCGAGCACCTCGAGCCGTCGGGCGGCTTCGTCGATCGCGTCGCGCAGGGCGATCCGGGCCCGGTCGTGGTCGGCGGGCAGCGGTGAGGAGCCGATCACCAGGCTGACGCTGCCCGGAGTGCGTGCCTCGATGAGGTTCAGGAGCTGTGCGTTGTCGGGGAAGTCTCGGGCGAGCATGCCCCGAGGATAGGCGCGGGGCGGGGACCGGGCCAGACCCTTGCGACCCGCGAGGGAGCGTCCTCATACCTTGCTCCGGCGCGGCCCGGCGCGGCCCGGCCCGGCCCGACCCCGCTGCTCCCGCCGACGCGTTCAAAACTCAGGAGATATCCGCCTTCGGGTCCTGTCTACGCCCGCCGCGTCGGCGTGTCTCCTGAATTTTGAACACGACCGGGTGCGCGACTTCTCCTCCCCAGGGGCCGACCGCCACCATCTGTGCACACCGGCGCCGAATGCCCGCCGGCGGCCACCTCGGCCGACCAGGGTGGCGGCATGCCTTGGGATGGTCGACCTCACGCGTTCGCCCCCGCACCGGTCCCGTTCGCTCGCTCCCGTGCGGATCTCCTTGCCGAGGGGTGGACCGGACGTGCCATCACCGCGGCGGTCCGCCGCGACGAGCTGGTCCGATCCCGCAACGGCGTCTACCTCCTGCCCACCGACGACGCCGACCTGCGAACGGCCGCGCGCGTCGGAGGGCGCCTCACCTGCGTGTCGGAGCTGCGCCGCCGGGGTGTCTTCGTCCTCAGCGTGTCGAAGGTGCACGTCCATCTTCCCGCCAATACGGGGCGGATGCGGGCCGTGGGCACCGAGGTGTTCCGTCATTGGGACGCCCCGGTGCGGCAACCGCATCCCCGGGCCTGCGCCGCCGAGCCCTTCGACGCGGTCCTTCACGCGGTGAGGTGTCAGGAGCCGCGGGCGGCTGTCGCGACACTGGACTCCGCGCTTCGCCTGGGTGTCATCCGCGATGACGAGCTCGGCGAGCTGTTCGCCTCTCTTCCTCGCCGATACCGGGTCCTGCGACGGATGCTGGATCCCCGGGCGGGGAGCGGACCGGAGTCGTTGATGCGCCTCCTCCTCCGCCGGCTCGGATGCTCATTCGACGTTCAGGTGGAGATCCGAGGTGTCGGGCGGGTGGACTTCGTCGTCGATGGATGGCTCATCATCGAGTGCGACAGCGAGGAGCACCACTCCAGCTGGGAAGCGCGCCGCGCCGACCTCCGCCGCGATCAGGCGGCCGCCGCGCTGGGCTACTGCACCTATCGGCCGATCGCCGAGGACATCATGTGGCACGCCGACCGGGTGCTCGCGGCTCTCCGCGGCCTGCTGGCGCGCGGGCCGGTAGGCCGTCGCCGCTGAAGCCTGGGCGGTTCGCCGCATCCATTTCGGTTCAAAACTCAGGAGACACGCCGTCGGCGGGGTCGCCGAGGGCGCCGAAGTGCGCGGATCTCCTGAGTTTTGAACGGGGCCAGGTGCGGCCGGTCGGCGGAGCTGGGTGGCGCGCCGGGTGGCGCGCCGGGCGGCGCGGCATGGCAGTTCACCGGCAGCCGCCGGCAGCGGGGGATGGAGGCCGCCGGGCGGTGGGGCGCAAGGTGGTTCAAAACTCAGGAGACACGCCGTCGGCGGGGTCGCCGAGGGCGCCGAAGTGCGCGGATCTCCTGAGTTTTGAACGGCGCTGCGCGCCCGTGCCGCCCGGAGGTGGGTGCCGCCGTCGAGGCGACGGCGGCTCAGCCGACGGCCGTGAGCACCTGGAGGCACGTCACGGCCGCGGCGGCCGACCACGCCTGCGGGCGGCACGCCGCCGGGTAGGGCACGGGGACGGGCGTCTCGGATGCGGCGTCGCCGGCGTGCAGCTCGGGCACCCGGTACGCGAACCCCTCGGCGGCCGCGAGCAGCCCGTCCACGGCCTGCGCGGCTGCGTCGAGCAGCCCGGCGCGCAGCAGCCCGTGGATCGCGATCGCGGTGTCGTGCACCCAGACGCTCCCGCCGTGGTACGACAGCGGCCAGAACCCGGCCGCCTGCGTCGACATCGTGCGGATGCCGTAACCGCTGGACATCGTCGGGGCCAGCAGCAGCCCGGCCAGGTGCGCCTCCTCGTCCGGCTCGAGGATTCCCGTACCCAGGAGGTGCCCGATGTTGCTCGTGAGCGTGTCGACCGGCTTCTTGTCACGGTCCAGCGCGACGGCGGGGTAGCGGCCTTCGGGGGTCTGCACCCAGTACGCCTCCGCGAAGCGCGCCTTCAGGTCGGCGGCCCATGTGCGCAGCCCGGCCGGGTCGTCGCCGTCGTCTCCAAACGCCGCCAGCAGGTCGGCCCCGCCCCGCGCCGCCTCGTATGCGTACCCCTGCACCTCGCACAGGGCGATCGGACCGGTGGCCAGAGTGCCGTCACGCCACTGGATGGAGTCGCCGGAGTCCTTCCAGCCCTGGTTGGCCAGCCCCGTCCCCATGCGGTCGATGTAGTCGAGGAACCCGTCGCCGTCGCTGTCGCCGTGCTCCCGCATCCATGCCAGCGCGCCGCGCAGCGCCGGCATGAGCTCACGCACCTCGGCGTCGGGCATGCCGGCCCGCCACGCGTCGGCGAGGAGGCAGATCCACAGCGGCGTGGCATCAACGCTGCCGTAGTACTGCGGCGGCAGCACGACGCCCTCACCGGGCAGCTCGATCGCGGAGGACCGCAGTTCGTGCAGGATCTTCCCCTGCTCCTGCGCGGTGGCAGGGTCGTCGCGGGTGCCCTGCAGGCGGGCCAGCACTCGCAGAGTGGATGCGGCCATCCCGGCGCCCAGCGGAAGGGTCAGGCGCGCCGCCCACAGGGAATCGCGTCCGAACAGCGTGAAGAACCACGGCGCTCCCGCCGCGAAGAACTCGTCGCCGGGTGCGTCGGGCAGTGCCAGGCGCAGGGCGTCGAGGTCACCCAGGGCCACCTCGAGCCAGCGGGCCAGCCGAGGGCCACCCGCCGCCGCCGCAGCGCCCACGCCCGCACCCGCGCCGCCGCCCGCCGCCCCCACGTCGCCCGCTGCAGCACCCACGCCGGCCGCAGCGACGGCCGCGCCGCGGGCCCACGCCCCGGGTGCGGCGGCCGCCTGCACGACGAGCGTGTCGTCACGAAGCTCGATCGCCCACTCCCGCACGGCTTCCCCGCGCGGCGGGATGTCCACCGCCCAGGTGACCACGACCGCCCCACCGTCGACTGCGACGTCGGCGCCCGGTGCTGCGGCCTCGAACCATGCGCTCGCCGCCCGAGCGGTCGCGGTCGCACCGCTCACCGCGATCTCGGCGTCACGCGGGGCGTGCGCGCCGGATTTCACGTCGTACAGGAGCGCGAAGTCGGGCACGAGCCGCAGCGTGAGCGTCGTGGACACGGCGTGCGGCGCGTGCGAGCGCACGGTGAAGGTCTCGCGCACGCGCCCGGCCTCGACGCGGCGATCCCGCGTGAGGCGCACTTTCGGGTCGGGGGTGGCGTCGTCCAGGGCCCGCAGCAGGCCGTTGAAGACGATGCGGGCGGGACCGTCCGGGGCGACCGAGATCCACTCGATGCGCGAGCCCGCGCACGACAGCTCGACGTCGCGGACGTGCCGCACGTCGCCGTGATAGATCCCGTCGATCGCCGCCGCGCTGTCGCCTCCGGCGCGCGACCACACCTGCGTGGGCGCGCGCAGCGCGATGACGGCATCGGAAAGCAGGGGCTGCAGCGGATGCGGCAGGCCCTCGTTCTCGCGGGTCATTCCTTGACCGCTCCTTCGCTGGCGTTCATGATGCGGCGCTGGAAGATGAAGAACACCACGGCGACGGGGATCGTCATGATGGCCGCGGCCGCGAGCTTGATGGGGTATTGGCTGCCCTGGCTGAGCTGTCCGCTCGCGAGCGAGGCGACGCCCTTGGTGAGGGTGGTCAGCTCGGGTGACTGGGTGGAGATGACGAAGTGGCTGAGTTCGTTCCACGAGCCCTGGAACGACAGGATGACGATCGTGATGAGGGCGGGGCGTGCCATCGGCAGCACCACCGACCAGAAGATCCGGAACGTGCCGGCGCCGTCGATCCGGGCCTGCTCCTCGACGGAGGCGGGGATGGATTCGAAGAAGTTCTTCATGATGAACACGCCCGCCGCATCCACCAGCAGCGGCAGCACCATGCCCGCATAGGAGTCGTACATGCCCAGCTGGTTGATGACGAGGAACTTCGGGATGAGGAGCACCACCGTGGGCACGGCCATGACGGCCACCAGCGCCGCGAACACGATGCCGCGGCCGCGGAAGCGGAGCCGGGCCAGCGCGTAACCGGCGAGGGAGTTGAAGAAGACCCGTCCGATCGTGACCAGGACGGTCACGATCGCGGAGTTGGCGAACCACGTGGGGAAATCCGACCGCAGGAACAGCTGCTCGTAGGCCGCCCACGTGAAGGGGGAGGGGATGAGGGAGACCGGGTCGACGGCGGCGCCGTCATTGGTCTTGAACGACGTGGCGACCTGGACGAGGAACGGGTAGATGTAGACGGCGGCCAGCGCGGCGAGCACCACGTAGAGGACGATCTGCCACATCAGCGTCTTGCGGGGGAGCCGGCGCCGGCGGGCGGGGCGACCGCGGTCGCCGCCGGTCTGCTCCTGCTCGATGAGCACGTCGGCCTGGAGGCCGGTGACTGCGGCGGTCATCGTGCCGTTCCCTTCCGCGCGGCCGGGCGCACCTCGTACTGCCGGGCACGACGGCGTGAGACCGGCCGGTCGCGGAGGAGGAAGCGCTGCAGGATCGTGAAGACGACGATGATGACGAACAGCACGAACGCGATCGCTGCGCCCTGACCCCACTCCTGCGAGATGAAGGCGGAGTTGTAGCTGAGGTACGCAGGGGTGAGGGTCGTCTTGCCGGGCCCGCCCTGCGTGCCCGTGTAGATCTGGTCGAACACCTGCCAGCATCCGATCAGCCCGAGCGTCAGCACCGTGAACAGCGTCGGCTTGAGCTGGGGGAGCGTGACCCGCCAGAAGCGCTGCCATCCGTTCGCGCCGTCCACCATGGCCGCCTCGTCCACGTCGCCGGAGAGGTTCTGCAGGGCGGCGATGAACAACAGCATGAAGGTGCCCGACGTGGTGAACACGGCCATCAGGACGAACGCCGACATCGCCACCGACGGGCCGGCGAGCCAGTCCCACCACGACACTCCGAGGAAGGTGCCCTGCGTGAGCGCCTCGGGGCCCGAGGTCACCCCGAAGACGCCGAGGAGATTGTGCACGACGCCACTCGGTTCGTTGAACCAGTTCGGCCCGTTGATGCCGATCCACGACAGCACCTGGTTGATCGCGCCCGACGTGGAGAAGAGGAACAGCCACAGCACCGTGATGGCCACGGTGCTCGTGACCGAGGGGAAGTAGAACGCCGTGCGGAAGAAGCCCCGGCCCCGCAGCACCGCGCGGTTGACCAGGACCGCCAGGAACAGCGACAGCGCCGTCTGCAGGGGGACCACCAGCAGCACGTACCACGCGTTGTTGCGCAGGGCGATGCCGAAGTCGCGTTCTGCGAGCCCGCCGCCGGTGGTGATGGCGGCATAGTTCTCCCCGCCCACGAAGCCGACGTCGCCGGCGAACGGACTGCCGCGGCCGTTCCAGTCCGAGAAGCTCACCCACAGCGCCATGAGCACCGGGATGAGGAGGAAGACGCCGAGGATGATCAGCACGGGAAGCGTGAAGATCCACCCGGCGGCCGCCTCGCCGCGCCGGAGCCCGGAGGACCCGGCGCGGCGCGACGGCGTCGATACAGCGGTCATGGCATCACTCCGACCCGATCAGCGGATGCCGGTCACTCGACGATCGCTTCGAGGTTGGACTGCACCGAATCCAGGATCGTCTGCGGGTCGCCGGTGGCCAGGGACTCCAGCTGAGCGTTGAAGTCGGAGATGACGTCGGCGGCCCCGGCGATGGTCGGCGGGAACTGCGCGTACTCGGCTCCGGCGAGGAAGGCCGCCAGCTCGGGGTTCTCGTCCGTCCAGGTGCCCGCGGCCGACTCGATCGAGGGCATCGGGCCGAAGGCCTCCGAGAAGGTCAGCTGCTGGTCGGTGCCGGTGAGGTATTCGACGAGGGCGAGTGCGGACTCCTGGTCGGCGCTGTCGGCGGCCATGCCCCAGCAGTTCGTGAACTGCAGCGTGCCCTTCCCGGCGGGACCTTGGGGAAGCTCGGCCACGGTGTAGTTGACGTCGGGGTAGTCGTTGGCCAGGGTGCCCGTGATCCAGTTGCCCTCGATGACCATGGCGGCAGCGCCCGTGCCGAAGGCCTCGCCGCCCCATCCCGCGCCGATGTCGGCCGCGAATGCGAAGCTGCCGTCGTTCAGGTGTGTCTGGACGTAGCTGAGCGCCTCGACGTTCTCCGGGCTGTTCGCCGCGGCCTGCCCGTCGACGAGCAGCCCTCCGCCGGCCTGTGCCATGAAGGCACCCAGCCGCTGGTATTCCGCGCCGAACGCCAGGCCGACCTGGCCGTCGCCGGTGAGGCGCTGGGCGGCGGTGGCGAGGGAGTCCCAGTCGGTGGGGATGTCGGCGTCGGTGAGGCCGGCCTCCGCCCACAGGTCGGTGTTGATGATGAGCGCGAGGGTGGAGAAGTCCTTCGGCGCGCAGTAGAACTCGCCGTCGAGGGTGAAGTTCTCCACGAGCGAGGGGTAGAAGTCGTCCTTGTTGGCCAGCTCGTCGCCGTACGCCTGGATCGAGCCGTTCTCCGCATAACCGGCCAGCGCCTCGGGGGCGAGGTAGAACAGGTCGGGCGGCGATCCGGCCGCGAAGCCCTGCGACAGCTGCTGCGGCAGATCGTTGGCCACCTGCACCTGGGCGTCGACGCCGGAGTCCTCCGACCACGCGGCGACGGCCTCCTCCACCGCGGTGGTCTCCGCCTCGCCGGAGGAACCGATCAGGACCGTGAGCGCGCCGTCGGCCGATTCCTCCGAGCCGCCCCCGGAGTCGTCGAATCCCGAACCGCACGCGGTGAGTGCGAGGGAACCGGTCACGAGGAGCGTCCCGGCTCCGAGCCAGACGCGCGTGGTGTGCCGTGTCATGTGTCTCTCTCCTTCGATGAGCCATGGCCGCGGATTTGAACGATCAAACCCAGTGGTCCCTTACCGTACGTACGCGGCATCCGCCCTGTCAAGGCGCGCGAGGAAGCGTCCTAGGATGGCGCACAGGACACGATCGGCGGGAGGTTCGATGGTCAAGGCCCCCACGGTCGACGACGTCGCGCGTGCGGCGGGCGTGTCGCGCCAGACCGTGTCCAACGTCGTCAACGCGCCGCACATCGTCCGGCCCGAGACCCGGGAGCGGGTGGAGGGCGCGATCGCGCAGCTCGGGTATCGCCCCCATGCGGCGGCGCGGATGCTGCGCACGCGGCGCAGCTCGACCATCGGCATCCACCTCGACCCGTATGCCGGCGGCATCTCCGGCGTCGTCCTCGACCGGTTCGTGCACGCCCTCACCGAGCGGGCGGGCGACCGCGACATGCGGGTGCTGGTGTATGCCGCGCGCTCACCGGAGGAGGAGGTGGCGCGTCTGACGGATCTTCGGGAGGGCGGCGAAGTGGATGCCGTGATCGTCACGGGCACGTTCCGCGGCGATCCGCGCACCGGCTGGCTGGCCGAGCACGCCCTCCCGTTCGTCTCGTTCGGCCGTCCGTGGGGCGAGGACGACGTGGATGTGCCCGCACACCTGTGGGTCGACGTGGACGGCGCCGCGGGCACCGCCGCCGCCACGCGGCACATCCAGCGCACCGCCGGTGGGCGCGTGGCCTTCCTGGGCTGGCCGGAGGGATCGGGCACCGGCGACGATCGCGAGCGCGGCTGGCGTGCTGCCGGCGGAGGGGGGCCGCGCTGGGCCGTGCAGGAGAGCGTCGGGGGGGCGCGGTCGGCGGTGACCACCGCGCTGGCATCGGGGGAGCCGGTGGACGGGATCGTCTGCGCGAGCGACTCCCTCGCCGTGGGCGCGCATCTGGCCGCCGTGGCGGCCGGAAGGGCAGAGCTTCCCATCGTCGGATTCGACAACACCCCCGCAGCCGAAGCGCTGGGCCTCTCCAGCGTCGAACAGCTGCCGGAGAAGGTCGCCGCCGGCGCGCTGGAGCTGCTCATGGGCGCCACCGGCAGCATCGTCGTGCCGCGGCCGGCGTCCTCCGGCTCGGCGCACGTGCTCGTCGAGCCGCGTCTCGTGGTGCGCTGAACGCTGAGCGGTGCGCTGAGCTGAACTCCTTACGGTTCAAAACTCAGGAGACACGCCGACGGCGGTGGCCCCGGTGCAGCCGAAGTGCGCGGATCTCCTGAGTTTTGAACGGCGCGGCGGTGAGCCAAGGGCGCTGTGCTGACCTAGGGCGTGGTCAGCGTGAGGTCGTCGGGCGGCGTCGTGCCCACCGCATCCCAGCCGCCGCTGTCCCACGTGAACACCGCGACGGCGGAGGTCGGCATGCTCACCTCGCGCCCGGCCAGCTCGCTGACCAGTTCGCTCATGCCGGGATCGTGGGCCACGACGAGCACTTCGTCGGCGCCGCTGTCACGGGCCGCCTGCAGGAGGGCCTCCGCCCCCGCGAGGTACAGGTCGTCCAGCTCACGCACCTCGGCGTCGAAGGCCGCCGCGAAATGCTCGGCGGTCGTGCGGGCTCGCAGCGCGGTGGAGGTGAGGATCACCTCGGGGCGCACTCCGGTGCGCAGCACGCGGCGGGCGACCTCGGGCGCATCGCGCTGACCGCGCGCGTTGAGCGGGCGGTCGTGATCGTCGATCGACGCGTCGGCCCAATCCGACTTCGCGTGCCGTGCCAGGGCCAGTTGGATCATGTCGTCACCACGGACTCAGGGTAGCGCTCAGCCCAGGGCGAGCGTTGCCACGGTGAAGATGACCGTCCCGGCCAGGGCCCCCACGATCGTGCCGTTGAGCCGGATGTACTGCAGGTCGCGCCCCACCATGAGCTCGATCTTCTCGGTCGTCTCGGCGGGGTCCCACCGCTCGACGGTCTCGGTGATGATCGAGGCGATGTCGTGTCGATAGCGGTCCACGACGAACACCGCCGCGTCGGTCACCCAGCCGTCCACACGGCGCTGCAGCGCCGCATCCGTCGTCAGGCGCTCGCCGATCTCGGCGACGGCCTGCTCGGCCCGTCGTCGCAGCCCGCTGTCGGGGTCCTGCAGCGCCGTCAGCAGGCCGCTCTTGGCGGTCTGCCACGCCTCGGCGGCCAGGGAGCGCACGCGCGGGCTGTCGAACAGCGTCGCCTTGGCGTCTTCGAGCTTGCCGATCGTGGCCGGATCGTGCTGGAGGTTGTCGGCCAGCCGGGCGAGGTAGCGGTCGATCGCGGCGCGGGCGGGATGCTGCGGATCGTCGCGCACGGCATCGACGAACGAGAGCGCCTGCCGGTACACGGTGTCGTCGACGAGGCGCTGCGCGACGCCCGGCACCCACGACGGCAGGCGACGCGAGACGAGGCCCGTGAACGCGTCCTGGTTGGCTGCGAGCCACGTGGCGACGGAGTCGGCGGCGAGGTCGACGGCGCCGGTGTGCGCGCCCGAGTCCACCACGCGGTCCAGCCAGCTGCCGATCGACGGGCCCCAGTCGGGGGCGATGAGGTGCTCGCGGGCGAGGTCTTCGATCACGTCGCGCACATCGTCGTCGCTCAGCGCGTTCAGCACCGCGGTGGCGGCGGTGGCAGCCTCCGCCGACACGCGCTCTGCGTGCGCGGGCTGGGCCAGCCACGCGCCCAGCCGCGCGGCCATCGGCGTCGTCTCGAGCTTGCCGCGGACGACCGGGGCGGAGAGGAAGTTCGTCTCCACGAACTCGCCGAGGCTGCGGCCGATCTCGTCCTTGCGGCGCGGGATGATCGCGGTGTGCGGGATGGGAAGACCGAGCGGGTGGCGGAAGAGCGCCGTCACGGCGAACCAGTCGGCCAGCGCGCCGACCATGCCGCCCTCCGCCGCAGCGCGCACCCACTGCACCCACGGATACCGCTCCTGGAGCGGGAACGACACCGCGAACACGATCGCCATGAACACCAGCGCCCCCAGCGCGACCGCCTTCATGGTGCGCAGGGCGCGGCGCCGCTCCTGGTCGGCCGGGCTCAGCAGAGCGGTCGGTGTGGAGTGCATCCGGTCATCCTCGCACGCGCGTCCTCGTCGCGGGCCGCGCGTCAGCGCTCCTGCGGGCCGAGCCACGCCGTGGCGGCGGCGGCGTGGGCCGACTCGGGGTCGGAGGGGTGGAAGAGGCCGGCGAGGACGTCGCGGTACAACCGGGACAGCTCGTTGCGGGAGAAGTAGGACGAGCCGCCGGCCACGAGCATCGCGTCGTCGACGACGCGCTTGGCCGTCGTCACGGCGCGGTGCTTCACGCCCGCCAGCAGCGAGAACCACCGCCCCCCGTGGTCGACCAGCCCGTCGACGTCCCGCGCGAGCGCCGACAGCTGCGGGGGCAGCGCGTCGTAGGCGATGCCCATGTCGGCCACGCGCCAGCGGATGTCGGGGTCTTGCGCGTACGACGTCCCCGTCTTCTTCGAGCGGCGCGTGGACGCGGCATCCACCGCCAGCTCGAGCGCGCGGCGCGCGACCCCCGTGTAGACCGAGGCCAGCAGGATCTCGAACACGGCGAAGATGCCGAACACGAGCGGGTCGGGCTGTGGCCCCGGATCCACCCGCCGCGCGATGCGGTCGGCCGGGGCGACGGCGCCGTGCAGCTGCGTCGTGCGGCTCTGCGTGCCGCGCATCCCGACGGTGTCCCAGTCCTCGCGCGTGATGACGGCGTCGGTGCGGGGAAGGAAGCCGTAGACGAGCTTCGGCGCGTCGGGGGAGGTGGTGTCCAGGCCGTGGACGCCCAGCTGCGTCCAGACGGGGGCCAGGGAGGTGAAGATCTTCGTGCCGGTGAAGGCGTAGCCGCCGTCCGCGGTGGGCTCGGCGACGGTGTCGCTGCCGAACAGCACGAGGTCGTTGCCGGCCTCGCTGATGCCGAAGGCGAAGACCTCGCCGGCGGCGGCGCCGGTCTGGACGAAGGCGAGGTCGTCGACGCCGCGGTCCTGCAGGACCTTCGCCACGCCCGTCCACACCAGATGCATGTTCACGGCCAGTGCGGTCGCCGGGGCCGCTGTGGCCAGTCGCTGCTGGAGGACGGATGCCTCGGCCAAACGCAGGCCCGATCCACCCCGGTCCTCGGGCACGAGGATCGCGAGGTAGCCGGCGTCGCGCAGGTCGTGGAGGTCGTCGACGGGGAAGGTGTTCTCGCGGTCGTGGACGGCGGCGCGCTCGCGGATGCGCTCCAGGAGCTCGTCGGGAAGGTGCTGGGCGGGGTCGAACGCGGCCGTCATGCCCCCATTGTCGCGCGCGCGGGGATGGGCGGGTCGATCGCGGAGGTTCAGCCCACGGCCGCGAGGAGCGCCGCGATCGTCTCCTCCGGCTTGTCGCGGTGCGGCGAGTGGCCGGCTCCGGCGACCACCGACATCGTCACGACCGGGTTCTGCCGCACCTCCTCGGCCAGCGCGCCGGAGAAGATCGAGTACACGGCGGGGTCGGCGGCGATGATGTGCGTCGGGCACGTCAGTCGCGCGGCGGCGCCGCGGACATCCCACGCCGGATTCTGCAGGCTCGTCTGCTCGACGGCCCACGCGCTGGCCTGCTGGGCGGAGAGGGCCTTCAGCTCGATGTCCTGCGGGTGCCACCCGGGGTGCTCGGCACGCACGGCCGCGGTGGTCGGGTCGGCGAAGGCGCGTTCCTGGCTTTCGCGGACGATCTCCCGGTCGCGGGAAGCGAGGTGGATGGCGGGGTCCACGAGCACGAGGCGCCGCGTCCAGCCGGGGTCCTCTGCCGCCACCACGGTGGCGGCAGCCCCTCCCAGCGAGTGCGCGATGACGAGGTCCCACTGTTCGGCGTCGTCGGGCCGGGTCTGGCGGATGTCGGCGGCGTACGCGTCGATCCGGTAGTCCAGTGCGCGCGGGGCCGTGCCATGACCGCGCAGGTCGACCGCATCCGCCCGCCATCCCGCCTCGGCCAGGGCGACGCCGTAGCGCCACATGAGGGCGCCGTTGGATCCGAGGCCGTGGACGAGGAGGGCGCGGCGGGGGGCCGAGCGGTCGCCCCAGGCGAGGCGGGGGAGGGTCACGGCGAAGGTCATCCCCCCATGCTATTCACGGCCGCCACGGCCCCCATCCGGGGCCGGGCCGACACAATGGAGGGATGATCTCGACCGAGGCGGCCCTCGCCCTGCGTGAGGCAGGGCTGGAGTGGCGGCCGCGCTCGGGCGACCGGTTCCAGCTGGACGAGCCCGAGTTCGACGCCGACGTGTTCACCGTGAGCGACATGACGATCGAGCCCCGGTCCTATCCCACCGGCACGATCCTCGCCTTCAACGGCACGACCGAGTGGGCGCTGGACTCCGTCGCCCTCGAAGACGCCCTGTGGCTGCCCTCCGAGGGGCAGCTGCGCGAGATGCTGCGCGGCTCCTTCCGGCATCTCCGACGGCTCGGCGACACGCACGAGGTGGAGATCGTCTTCGCCGGCGAGCGCCGCACGTTCCAGCATCCCGAGCCGGCCGACGCGTACGCGTTCGCCGTGCTCGCGCTTCTCGCGCGCATGGCGTGAGCGGTCGCCCTCCCGCGAGCCGGCCGGCGGCGTGAGCCGGACCGCCTACGTGATCGTGGAGACCGGCTCGGTGTCGGGGATGGGACTGGCGTCGCGGTCGCGCAGATCGGGGAATCCGCGGACGCACGCGAGCGCCACCAGCACGCCGACCCCGGCGAACCCGGCCGCGGCGACATAGGCGCCCTGCGGGCCGACCCCGTCGATGAGGAAACCGGCCACCGCCGACCCGGCTGCTGCTCCGATGAGCTGGCCCGTGCCGATCCAGCCGTATGCCTCGGCGGTCTCGCTGAACCGCACGCTGGCGGAGGTGATGGCGAAGATGACCGCCAGGGCCGGGGCGATCCCGATGCCGGCGAGGAAGAGCGTTCCGCCGAGCCACCACACGTCCAGCGCGAAGATCGCCAGCGCCAGGCCCACGGCCACGATCGTCAGGCGCCGGGCCATGGCCCACGGCCCGATCGGGATGTGCCCGAACGTCAGGCCGCCGGCCAGGCTCCCGACCGAGAAGACGGCGAGCACGAGGCCGGCCGCGGCCCCGGAGTGACCGAACGTGGCCACGACGCCGACCTCGACCGCCGAGCATGCCGCGATCAGGAGGAACCCGGTGACCGTGGCCAGCAGGACGGGGGCCTTCAGCAGCACCCGTCCGAAGCCGCGGCGGCTGCGCGGGATGCGCACGCGTCCGACCTCGGGGGACAGGATGAACCAGCTCCCGCCGCCCACGAGGATCACCACGATCAGGAGCAGCGCCTCGAGGGTGCCGATCTGGGTGGCCACGAACGTGATGACCACGGGCGCGACGATCCAGATGATCTCCTGCAGTGACGCGTCGAGGGAGAACAGCGGCGTCAGCTGGCGCGAGGTCACCATCTTCGGGTAGATCGTGCGCACGGCCGACTGGACGGGAGGGGTGGACAGCCCGGCGATGAGGCCGAGCGCCATGTAGCCGGGCACGGGGAGGGGCAGCAGCGCGAGCGCGGTGATCGCCAGCGCGCACACCGCGAGGGTCAGCACGAGCACCGGACGCATCCCCCAGCGGCCCATCCAGCGGCTGGTGACGGGGCCCGCGACGGCCTGGCCGATCGAGGTCGCCGCCAGGACCAGGCCCGCGGCGGCGTACGAGCCGGTCACCCGCTCGACGTGCAGCAGCACCGCCAGGCTCGTCATGCCGTTGGGGAATCGGGCGGCCAGCTGTGCGGTCATGATCCGCGCGACGCCGCGCGTGCGCAGGAGATCCCGGTAACCAGCCACGACATCCCACGGTACCCACTCGTCCCGGCTGCGGCGAACGTCCCGGGACCGGCGAGGGGCGTGCGGGCGCGACACGCCGACCGCGCGCATTCCACAGAAGTCCGCATGTCGGAGGTCCGCCCTACCCTGGCGCCTGTGGACAGATCTCGCCGCGGCGGGGGAAACGAGCGGGATTCAGGGCTTTTCCGGTCTCGGAAACCGTGCCGCGCCTGTGGATGAAACGGTGGACAACATGTGTTGTATCTGGGGAGAGCGGTGGAAAACTACACGAATGTAACTACTAGCCCTTGTGGTGCCTTCCAATGTCGGCACCCATATGTAGTATTGAGCTCCCGGGACAGCAGTACTCCGGGAAACCAGGTCCTTGAGGGGAGAAACGGGTAATCATGGCCATCACGGTGTACACCAAGCCTTCGTGCGTGCAGTGCACGGCGACCTATCGCGCGCTGGACTCGAAGGGCATCGAATACGAGGTGCAGGACCTGTCTCAGGATGCCGCCGCCCTCGAGCAGGTCAAGGCCCTCGGCTACCTCCAGGCGCCGGTCGTCATCACGGATGAGGACCACTGGTCCGGCTTCCGCCCCGACAAGATCGACGAACTCGCCTCCCGCCTGGCCTGAGCTTCGACCGGCTCAGGGGCCGCCGTCATGAGTTCTGTCGTGACCGCCACCGAAGTCCCGCTCCTGGTCTACTTCTCGAGCGTGTCGGGCAACACCGCGCGTTTCATCGAGAAGCTCGGGATGCGGGCGGTGCGCATCCCGCTCCACGCCACAGACGCCCCCCTCACCATCGACGAACCGTTCGTGCTCGTGACCCCCACGTATGGCGGGGGTCAGGGGCGCGGCGTCGAGAAGGGCGCCGTCCCCAAGCAGGTCATCCGGTTCCTCAATCACACCGGCAACCGCAGCAACATCCGCGGAGTCATCTCCGCGGGCAACACGAATTTCGGCGAGCATTTCGGTCTCGCCGGCGAAATCATCAGCCGCAAGTGCTCCGTGCCGCACTTGTACAAGCTCGAGCTCTTCGGCACACCCGACGACGTCGCTCGCGTCAGCGAAGGATTGGAACGATGGTGGAATCAGCACTAGAGGCGGCACTGACCGCGAACGACTTCAAGGCCGACCTCCGGTTCGACGGCATGGACTACCACGCCCTCAACGCGATGCTCAACCTGTACGACGCGGACGGCAAGATCCAGTTCGACGCCGACAAGCGCGCCGCGCGGGAGTACTTCCTGCAGCACGTCAACCAGAACACGGTGTTCTTCCACTCGCTCAAGGAGCGCCTGGATTACCTCGTGGAGAAGGAGTACTACGAGCCGGCCGTGCTCGAGAAGTACTCGTTCGAGTTCATCCAGCAGCTCAACGACTTCGCGTACGGGAAGAAGTTCCGCTTCGAGACGTTCCTCGGCGCGTTCAAGTACTACACGAGCTACACGCTGAAGACCTTCGACGGCAAGCGCTACCTGGAGCGCTTCGAAGACCGCGTCGTGATGACCGGTCTCGCCCTCGCCGACGGTGACGAGAAGCTCGCCACCGAGATCGTCGACGAGATCCTCTCCGGCCGGTTCCAGCCGGCGACCCCGACCTTCCTCAACGCGGGCAAGGCCCAGCGCGGCGAGCTCGTCAGCTGCTTCCTGCTGCGCATCGAAGACAACATGGAGTCGATCTCGCGCGGCATCAACTCCTCGCTGCAGCTGTCCAAGCGCGGCGGGGGCGTGGCCCTGCTGCTGTCGAACATCCGCGAGGCGGGTGCGCCGATCAAGCAGATCGAGAACCAGTCCAGCGGCATCATCCCCGTCATGAAGCTCCTCGAAGACAGCTTCAGCTACGCCAACCAGCTCGGCGCACGCCAGGGCGCCGGCGCGGTGTACCTGTCGGCCCACCACCCCGACATCCTGCGCTTCCTCGACACCAAGCGTGAGAACGCCGACGAGAAGATCCGCATCAAGACGCTCTCGCTGGGTGTCGTGGTGCCCGACATCACGTTCGAGCTGGCCAAGAACGACGAGGACATGTACCTGTTCTCGCCGTACGACGTCGAGCGCGTGTACGGCGTGCCCTTCGGTGACATCTCCGTCACGGAGAAGTACCGCGAGATGGTCGATGACCCGCGCATCAAGAAGACCAAGATCAACGCGCGTGAGTTCTTCCAGACCCTCGCGGAGATCCAGTTCGAGTCGGGCTACCCGTACATCATGTTCGAGGACACGGTGAACAAGGCCAACCCGATCAAGGGCCGGATCAACATGTCGAACCTCTGCAGCGAGATCCTGCAGGTGAACACCCCGACGACGTTCAACGAAGACCTGTCCTACGACCAGATCGGCAAGGACATCTCGTGCAACCTCGGTTCGCTCAACATCGCCCTGGCGATGGACGGCGGCGACCTCGCGCGGACCGTGGAGACCAGCATCCGCGCGCTCACCGCGGTCAGCGAGCAGAGCCACATCCGCTCGGTGCGCTCGATCGAGGAGGGCAACGACCGGACGCACGCGATCGGCCTCGGCCAGATGAACCTGCACGGCTACCTCGCCCGCGAGCACGTCTACTACGGCTCGGAGGAGGGTGTCGACTTCACGAACATCTACTTCTACACGGTGCTGTTCCACGCGCTCCGCGCGTCGAACAAGCTCGCCATCGAGCGCGGTCAGGCCTTCGACGGCTTCTGGGACTCGGCCTATGCGTCGGGGGAGTTCTTCGACAAGTACATCGAGCAGGTGTGGGAGCCCGAGACCGACAAGGTCAAGAGCATGTTCGCCGGTCACCACATCCCCACGCAGGACGACTGGCGTGAGCTGAAGGCTTCGATCCAGCAGTTCGGCATCTACAACCAGAACCTGCAGGCCGTGCCCCCGACCGGGTCGATCTCGTACATCAACAACTCCACGAGCTCCATCCACCCCATCGCGGCGAAGGTCGAGATCCGCAAGGAGGGCAAGCTCGGACGCGTGTACTACCCGGCGGCGTTCATGACGAACGACAACCTGGAGTACTACCAGGACGCGTACGAGATCGGCTACGAGAAGGTCATCGACACCTACGCCGCCGCCACGCAGCACGTGGACCAGGGCCTGTCGCTCACGCTGTTCTTCAAGGACACCGCGACCACGCGCGACATCAACAAGGCGCAGATCTACGCCTGGCGCAAGGGCATCAAGACGATCTACTACATCCGGCTGCGCCAGATGGCCCTCGAGGGCACCGACATGAGCGAATGCGTCTCGTGCACGCTGTGACGCGCTGACCAGGATTCGAGAGAAGAAGAAGATATGAGCGAGAAGCTCCAGCTCCTGGATCACGTCCAGGCCATCAACTGGAACCGCATCCAGGACGATAAGGATCTCGAGGTGTGGAACCGCCTCGTGAACAATTTCTGGCTGCCCGAGAAGGTGCCGCTGTCCAACGACATCCAGTCGTGGAACACGCTGACCCCCGACGAGCAGCTCCTCACGATGCGGGTGTTCACCGGACTGACGCTCCTGGACACCATCCAGGGCACCGTCGGCGCGGTGTCGCTCATCCCGGATGCGATCACCCCGCACGAGGAGGCGGTGTACACCAACATCGCTTTCATGGAGTCGGTGCACGCGAAGAGCTATTCGTCGATCTTCTCGACCTTGTGCTCGACGAAGGAGATCGACGAGGCCTTCCGCTGGTCGGTGGAGAACCCGAATCTGCAGAAGAAGGCGCAGATCGTCATGGAGTACTACCGCGGCGACTCGCCCCTGAAGCGGAAGGTCGCCTCGACGCTCCTGGAGTCGTTCCTGTTCTACTCCGGCTTCTACCTGCCGATGCACTGGTCCAGCCGCGCCAAGCTCACCAACACCGCCGACCTCATCCGCCTCATCATCCGCGACGAGGCCGTGCACGGGTACTACATCGGCTACAAGTTCCAGAAGGGCCTCGAGAAGGTCTCCGAGGCCGAGCGCGCGGACATCAAGGACTACACGTTCTCGCTGATGTACGAGCTCTACGACAACGAGGTGCAGTACACGCAAGACCTCTACGACGGCGTCGGGCTGACCGAAGACGTCAAGAAGTTCCTGCACTACAACGCCAACAAGGCGCTCATGAACCTCGGCTACGAGGCCATGTTCCCGGCGAGCGTGACGAACGTGAACCCGGCGATCCTGTCGGCGCTCTCGCCCAACGCCGACGAGAACCACGACTTCTTCAGCGGGTCGGGTTCGTCCTACGTCATCGGCAAGGCCGAGGCCACCGAGGACGACGACTGGGACTTCTAGAGTTCCGCATCCGCACCGTCGGATGATCGCACGAAGGTCGGAGGATCCCACCCGGATCCTCCGACGTTCGTCATTTCCTCCGACGTGGTGATGTCCGCGGTGCGCGGGAGCATGAGGGCATGACCCGTTGATGCCGCCGCCGCCCTCCGGATCCCGTGCGACCGCCTGGCGGATCGCCGCGCAGAACGACTGGGCCGACACCGCCCTCGCGGTGGCGTCCCTTCAGGCGGACGCGCTCATCACGGCCGACCCTGCGCTGGCCGCCGCGGCCGCGGGCATCGTGCGGGTGGCTGACATCGGCGAGCTGATCACGCCCGACGGGACGAGCGTCTGACGCGCCGCGTCGGAAGATCGCGCGAACGTCGGAGGATTCCGCCCGCATCCTCCGACCTTCTTCGCCTTCTCCGACGTCGGTGATGGCAGGGTCAGCGCTTGACGGAGGCGGTCACCGTGAACTTCGGATTGCGGGCGATCTGCCGCGTGGGGCCTACCAGGCGGTTCAGGGCCGGCCGGTACTGCAGGGCCGAGTTCCACACGGTCCACAGCTCACCGCCGGTGCGCAGCACGCGCGCGGCATCGGCGAAAAGGGAGGGCGCGATGCCCTCGTCGATGGCGGCGCCGCGGTGAAACGGCGGGTTCAGGGCGATGAGAGACGCGCTGGCATCCGGGAGCGCCGACAGCGCGTCATCCCGCACCACCGTCATCCGATCGGCCAGACCGTTCGCCTCGGCGGTGGCACGGGCGGATGCGACGGCGGCGGCCGATTCGTCGGAGGCGTAGACCTGCAGGCCGGGGTGCCGCACCGCCATCGCCGCCCCCACGACGCCGCTTCCGCACGCCATGTCGATGAAGGGGTCACGGTCGCCGGGGGAGGGGAGGTGCTCGAGCAGGAGCCGTGTTCCGAGGTCGAGGGATGCGCCGGCGAAGACACCGCCGAAGGCGCACACGATGACGCCGTCGTGGGTGGCACGGGCGGGCACCGGATCCCGTCCGTCGTGGGGGCCACGCGCGATGAGCACGCGTGACTTCTGCCGCGCGTGCGTGACGTCGACGGTCGCGAAGTGCTCGCGGAGGACGTCGTTCATCGAGACGCTCATGTGCTTGATCCGTCCGCCCGCGAAGACGGCGACATCGGATGCGGCGTGCGCGGCGATCAGGCCCGCCATGTCGCGCAGCGCATCCAGCGAGCGCGGCAGTCGCATCAGCACGGCGCGCGCACCGCGGAGGAGCTCGCCGTCCAGGGGCATCGAGCGCACCGAGCCTTCGAGGCCGAACGCGCGGGCATTGGCCTGAAGCGCACGCTCATCCGAGAGCGGATCCTGATGCACGCGCACGGGGGATGCGGCGTGGCCTGCCGCGACCGACAGCGCCAGCGCCCCGCTGGTGTCACCGATCACGACGATGTCGCCCGCGTCGAGAGCGGTCCGCGCGGGCGCGGACTCGTCCAAGAGCAGTCGGTCCGCCGCGTCATGCGCCGCGTCGCCATTGGGGCCGGCATCGCGCCGGAGAGCATCGAGGGAGAAGTCCACCGCCCCACGTTACCTGCGGGCGCCGAGCGCCGCCGCCGGTGGAGCCCAGGGAAGGTCCGTAGGCTGGGGGTTCCCGCACCCGACGAGGAGACCCCGTGTTCCGCGCGCCCCTGACGCTCTTCCGCACCCTCGCCATCGCGGAGGCGGTGTCCTGGACGATTCTCATCGCCGCGCTCATCGTGCGCGCCGTCGCCGGACTGGATGTCGCCGTCACGATCGGCGGGGCCATCCACGGATTCGTGTTCCTCTCCTACGGCGCGACAGCGATCCTGGTGGCGCTGAACCAGCGCTGGCGCGCGTGGCCCACCGTCGTGGCCGTCGCCAGCGCGGTCATCCCGTATGCGACCATCCCGACCGAGATCTGGCTGAACCGATCCGGTCGCCTGACCGGTCAGTGGCGGCTGGAGGAGACCGACGACCCGCGCGACCGCACGGTGCTGGACCGGATGCTGCGCTTCTTCCTGCGCCGGCCCTGGGTGCTCGCGCTGCTGCTGGTCGCGGCGATCGTGGTGCTGTACGTCGTGCTGCTCATCGTCGGCCCGCCCGGCGGGCGCCACTGAGGTCGGAGCATCCGCTCAACGTCGGAGGATGCATCCCGCATCGCCCGACGAAGGCGCGATCATCCGACGCTGATGCGCGCGGGACGGACGGATGGCGCGGGCGCGGGCGGCGGGCGGCGCGGATGCGGCGGGCGGTCAGGCCCGCAGGCTCACGTGCGGTTGCCGAGGTGGATCGGCAGCGCGAATGCCGCCGAGACCAGCAGGATGCCGAGGATGAAGAACAGGGCCTGGAACGGGGCCAGCGCGAAGGAGATGCCGACGAGAAGCACCCCGCCGAGGAACAGGATGAGCGCGATAACGTACATGGGACCTCCTGCATCCAGGCTATCGTGCCCGGCGGCCCTCTCCGTTCCCCACGCGAACAGGAGACAAGACGCCGAGGCCGCGGCAGGATGGTGCGGTGACCACCGTCCAGC
Source organism: Microbacterium lushaniae (assembly GCF_008727775.1). NCBI lineage: Bacteria > Bacillati > Actinomycetota > Actinomycetes > Micrococcales > Microbacteriaceae > Microbacterium > Microbacterium lushaniae. The sequence goes on along the minus strand of NZ_CP044232.1, from coordinate 2,478,996 downwards.
GGCAGCGGCCCGGTCCGCACAAGAAGAAGGCCCTGCGCGGCGACCGGCTGTCGGCCGCCCTCATGCTGCTCGGCGTCGCGGTCGCGTTGGCGTGGGCGAACATCCCGGGCGGGTCCTACGACGGCACGTGGGAGCTGCCGCTCACCCTCGGTGCCGGCGACACCGCGATCACCTTCACCCTGCACGCCTTCGTCAACGAAGGCCTCATGACGCTGTTCTTCTTCCTCGTCGGGCTCGAGGTGAAGCACGAGTTCGCCGTCGGCGAGCTGACCGACCGCTCCCGCGCCCTCGTGCCGATCACCGCCGCCGCCGCGGGGCTGATCCTGCCCGCGCTGATCTTCCTCCTGGTCAACCTCGGCGACGGCGAGCCGGATGCGTGGGGGGTGGTCATCTCCACCGACACGGCGTTCCTCCTGGGTGCGCTGGCCATCATCGGGCCGAGGTTCTCCGCGCGGCTGCGGACGTTCCTCCTCACCCTCGCCGTGGTCGATGACATCGGGGCGCTCCTGGCGATCGGGCTGTTCTACAACGACGGCCTGGACATCTGGCCGTTCGTGGTCGCGGTCGTGCTCATCGGGCTGCTCGCCGTCGTGCGGTTCCTGCCGGCGCCGCTGCGTCCGCCGGCGTACGTCCTGCTCGGGGCGGCGCTGTGGGTGGCGGTGTACCTCGCCGGCATCCATCCCACCCTCGCCGGGGTGGCCGTCGCCCTCCTCATCCCCGTCTTCCCGCCGCGTCGCCCGGAGGTGGAACGTGCCGCAGAGCAGGCGCAGGCCTTCCGCGAGTCGCCGAACCCCCGGTACGCGGCGGCCGTCTCACGGAGCCTCCGGGAATCCTTCTCGATCAACGACCGCGTGCAGGACGCGTGGCGTCCCTACATCCTCTACGTGGTGCTTCCGATCTTCGCGGTGGCCAACGCGGGGGTCCACATCACCGGCGCGACCCTGGCCGACGCCCTCGCCTCGCCCGTCGCATGGGGGATCCTCGCGGGGCTCATCGTGGGCAAATCCCTCGGCATCTTCGGCGCGACCTGGCTGGTGTGCGCCGTCGGGCGGGGGCAGCTCGCACCGGGCCTGAGTCTTCACCGCATCGCGGGCGGGGCGGCGCTGTCGGGGATCGGATTCACCATCTCCCTCTTCCTCGTCCCCATCGCCATCAGCGACCCCGAGACGCAGGACATCGCGCGCGTGGCCGTGCTGGCCGCATCCGTGCTGGCCTTCTTCCTGGGATGGGCGATCCTGGCGATCGGCGACCGCCTCAGCCCTCCGCAGGCGATCGGAGCGCGGCTGGCCCGACCGGTGGACCCTACGCGCGACCACGTCAAAGGCAGCATGGCCGCGCCGTACGAGATCGTCGAGTACGGCGATTTCGAGTGCCCCTTCTGCAGCCGCGCGACCGGCTCGGTGGACGCGGTGCGCGAGCACTTCGGCGCCGACGTCCGCTGGGTGTGGCGTCATCTGCCGCTGGATCACGTCCACCCGCACGCGCAGGAGGCCGCTCAGGCCGCGGAGGCGGCGGCCATACAGGGGCAGTTCCTCCAGATGGCGACCAAGCTGTTCGCGCATCAGGGCCACCTCGAGCGCGATGACCTGTTCCGCTACGCCGAGATGCTGGGGCTGGATCCCGACCGCTTCGCCGACGACTTCGCATCGGCGCGCGTGCTGCGCCACATTCAGGACGACCGGCTGGATGCGGAGATCATGGACCTGAACTCCACGCCGTCGTTCTTCGTCAACGGGTACCGGCACGTCGGGCCGTACGACTCCGCGACGCTCATCCGGGCGCTGCAGTCGGGCGCACGGGGGGCCCCGGCACCGCGCTGACGCGCAGCACATCCTGGGCCAGCAGCGTGGCCCCGGCCACGGCTGCGGGCATCACGGCGATCGCGCCGAAGGGGATCAGGAAGCACAGCTGCGTCGCGACGCCGAATCCGAGGGCACGCGCGCGGGAGGTGCGCAGGAGGCGCTTGCGCTCGGCGGGGCCGATGCCCCGCGCGGTGAGGGCGCGGGAGCTGAGCTCGTCCGCCAGCAGGCGGCCGGTCAGGGCCACGCCGAGTGCGGCGCCGGCGACCCCGCCCACCACCGGGACCAACCCCACCAGCCACGCCAGGAGCGCGACGCCGACACCCCGGAGGAACAGCGACAGTGCATCGCCGGCGGCGCGCCAGAAGCCGTAGCCGGCTTCGGGGATGGATCCGGTCACGTCGCGCTCCACGGCGCGCCAGATGCGGTCGTAGAACGGTTCGCCCAGGGTGAGGGTCAGCGCAGTGGTGGTCGACGCGGCCAGGAAGAGCGCCCCGCCGAACGTGGCCACGCCCAGCACGAGGCGCACGGCCCCCGCCCAGAACTCCGGCCATCCTTCCGCGAAGGGAGTGAGCGTGACGACCAATTGCGGCAGCGCCATCCCCAGTGCGATGAGCCCGGCGAGCATCAGCAGCGCCACGATCGCGGCGGGCACGAGCCCCAGCGCCATCGCGCCGGGGATCCGCCGCCACATCCCGAACCCGCGACCCAGCGTGCCCGCCCCGCGCATGAATTCCCGCATGCGCGCAAGTCTCCCAGAACCGTCGCTCGTCGGTGACATGATGGGGCCCCGTCGGACAGGAGCGCCGGATGCAGCTGCGGACCACCTCGACGCAACGGACCTACCGTTACGTGCGCGTCTCACTCGTGGCGGTCGTGCTGCTGGTCGCCGTGGGCGTGGGTGCTCAGGTCGTCGGGGGCGGCCCCCTGGCCTCGCTCAGCGCGTCGTACTACACCCCCGCCCGCAACGTCTTCGTGGGCGCGCTGTGCGCGGTGAGCCTGGCACTGCTGGCCCTGTCGGGCCGCAGTCTCGAGCAGGCGCTGCTGGACCTGGCGGCGGTGCTCGCCCCCGTCATCGCGTTCGTGCCCGCGCCGGTCATGGCCGGGGACGTGCCCGGGATGGATCCGAACTGCCCGGCGATGACGCCGTGCGTCCCCGCGGCGGCCGTTCCGGAGGTCGCGAACGGGATGCTGACGCTCACGGTCGTGGGCGTCGTCGGGGTCGTGGCGGCCGCGGCGCTGGCGCGGGCGCAGCGCACCTTCACCCGGGGAGCGGGCGTCACCATCCTCGCCGCGGCGGTGCTGGTGGCCGCGGCGGCCACGTGGTGGGTGCTCTCTCCCGAGACCTTCCTCCGCCGCGGGCATGATGCCGCGACGCTCGGATTCTTCACGCTGGTCACCGTCGTCGCCGCCGTCGCCGCGATCCGCCCGGTCGCCGACTCGGCGCGGGGGCGGCGCATCCTGCGAGCGGTCTACGCCGTCACTGCGGTGGGGATCCTGTCGACCCTGCTGCTGCTGGGCGTCGTGCTCGCACTTCGCGACCGCGGCGTGGATCTGATCGCCCTCACCGGCTTCCCGCTCATCTTCACCGCAGAAGCGGTGGCGCTGGGCCTGTTCGCGGTGTTCTGGGTGGCGCAGACGGTCGAGTTCTGGGATGCGGCCGATCCCGCCCTTCGCAGCGCACCGGGAATACCGGCGACGACGGAGCGTTGAACTTGATATCACCGCGCTCAAGTCCGAAACTTGATAGCGCACGACTCAAGTATCACAGGAGACGGGAATGCCCGAAGACTTCACCCCCAGCGCCGGCGACGGCGCGAGCTCGTTCGACGAGTTCCTGGCGCGGTATCTCGCCGGTGAGCGCGCCCGCGCCGAGCGCTCGATCGACCTCAGCAGGTTCCTGAGCGCGCGCACGCAGGCGCTGCTCCAGGAGGCCGGACGCTTCGCCCTGGAGCGCGGCCAGCGGGAGCTCGACGCGCTGCACATGCTGCGCGTCCTCATCGACGACGCCCCCGTGCGCGAGGCCGTGACCCGCATCGGCGCCGACCCCGCCGCGATCGCCAAGGCCACCGAAGAGCGCCTGCCCGCCGCATCCGCCCCCGCCGGGGTCGAGGGCGCGGTCATCACGCCGTCGGTTCAGCGCGCGCTGTTCCACGCGTTCCAGGTCGCTCGCTCGGCCGGCTCCACCTATGTCGACCCCGAGCACCTGTTCTTCGCCCTCGTGCTGGCCCAGGATGCGCCCGCCGGGCAGGTTCTCGCCCAGGCCGGTGTCACCGCCGAGGCCCTCACGCAGGGCGTCCGGGAGCCGGTGACCGCCGGGGCCGGGACCCAGGCCGCGCCCGAGACGGCAGGGGAGAGCCAGACGCCGAACCTCGACAAGTTCGGCACCGACCTGACCGCGCGTGCCGCGGCGGGAGAGCTCGACCCCGTGATCGGGCGCCGCGAAGAGATCGAGCAGACGATCGAGATCCTCAGCCGCCGCACGAAGAACAACCCCGTGCTGGTCGGCGAGGCCGGCGTCGGCAAGACCGCCATCATCGAAGGACTCGCATCCGCCATCGTCGCCGGCGACGTGCCCGAGCAGCTGGTCGGCAAGCGCGTCATCGCGCTCGACCTCCCCGCGATGCTCGCCGGAACCCGCTACCGCGGCGACTTCGAGGAGCGCCTCACCCAGACGATGGGGGAGGTCGCCGCTCTCAAGGGCGAGCTGATCCTCTTCATCGACGAGGTGCACACCGTCGTCGGGGCCGGCGGCGCCGGCGAGGGCGGCATGGATGCGGGCAACATCCTCAAGCCGCGCCTGGCGCGCGGCGACCTGCACCTGGTGGGTGCCACGACGCTGAAGGAATACCGCACGATCGAGAAGGACCCGGCGCTGGAGCGCCGCTTCCAGCCCGTCCGTGTGGGCGAGCCCTCGATCGAGGATGCGGTGGAGATCCTGCGGGGCCTGCGCCCCGCGTACCAGGAGCACCACGGCGTCGTCTACACCGACGAGGCGCTGCGTGCCGCGGTGGAACTGGGCGACCGGTACCTGACCGAGCGCGTGCTGCCGGACAAGGCGATCGACCTGATCGACCAGGCCGGTGCGCGCCTGCGGCTGCGCCTGGGAGTCAAGGTCGACGTGTCGGCGCTCATGGAGCGCCTGGCGACGCTGGAAGCCGACAAGAACGCCGCCGTCTCGGCCGAGCACTACGAGGAGGCCTCGCGCATCCGCGACGAGATCGTCAAGGTGCAGGAGCGGATCGAGGCGGCCACCTCCGCCGGCAGCACCGGATCGGATGCCGCCGTCGTGGACGAGCCGGAGATCGCCGCCGTCATCAGCCGGGCCACCGGCATCCCGGTGAACCGGCTGACCGAGAGCGAGCGCGAGCGTCTGGCCGCACTCGAGGACGAACTGCACGGCCGGGTGATCGGCCAGGACGACGCCGTCGCCGCCGTGGCGAAGTCGGTGCGGCGCAACCGCACCGGAATGGGCGACCCCCGCCGGCCGGTGGGATCGTTCCTGTTCCTCGGCCCGACCGGCGTCGGCAAGACCGAGCTGGCCAAGGCCCTGGCCGCCTCGCTGTTCGACGACGAGACGGCGGTCGTCCGCTTCGACATGAGCGAGTTCGGCGAGCGTCACACCGTCTCGCGCCTGGTGGGGGCTCCTCCCGGATACGTCGGCTACGACGAGGCCGGGCAGCTGACCGAGCGCGTGCGGCGCAACCCCTACTCGATCGTCCTGTTCGACGAGATCGAGAAGGCGCACCCCGACGTGTTCAACCTGCTGCTGCAGGTGCTCGACGACGGGCGTCTGACCGACGGTCAGGGCCGCACGGTCGACTTCCGCAACACGGTGGTCGTCATGACGTCGAACCTCGGCAGCGAGTTCCTCGCGTCGCGCTCCGGAGCGATCGGATTCATCGCCGACGGCGGCGGGTCCACCGGGTTCGGCTCGGAGAAGGACCTGCGCGACCGCGTGATGGGGAAGCTCCGCGAGGCGATGCGACCGGAGTTCCTCAACCGGATCGATGAGATCGTGCTGTTCCGCAAGCTCGACCTGCCGCAGCTGCGCCAGATCGTGCGTCTCATGCTGGGGGCCACCGAGGGTCGCCTGGCCAAGCGCGAGATCACGCTGGAGGTCACCGGGGCCGCGGCGGACTGGCTCGCCGAGCACGGCTACGAGCCGGAGTACGGCGCCCGCCCGCTTCGCCGCCTGATCCAGCGCGAGGTGGACGACCGCATCGCGGATCTGTTCGTGACCGGCGCTCTCGCCGACGGGGGAGCCGTCACGGTGGATGCCGCCGACGGCGAACTGTCGGTGCGCGCCGACCGTCCGGTGCTGGCCGCGGCCGCGTAATCGCGATCCGGAACGCCTCCCGAGTCCGCTCGGGAGGCGTTCCGTCGTTTCGTGGCAGGGTGGAGGCCATGACGGTCTCCCTCGGTGTCGCCGGATCGCTCGGACCCGACCTGCTCGCCCGCCTCGCCCCGGCCGTCGAGGATGCCGGTTTCGCGACCCTGTGGGTCAACGACACCCCGGGGGGCGACGCGCTGGCCGGTCTCGCCGCCGCAGCACGGACGACATCCCAGCTGACGCTGGCCACCGGCGTGATCCCCGTCGATCGCCGGCCTGCCACGGCGATCGCCGAAGAGGTCGAGGCGGCCGGTCTGCCGCCCGAGCGTCTCGTGCTCGGCATCGGCTCCGGGTCCGCACGCGAGGGGGCGCTCGCCCGCGTGTCCGACGCCGTCGACGTCCTGCGTGCCCGCGTCGACGCACGCATCGTGGTGGGTGCGCTCGGCCCGCGGATGCGGCGCCTGGGCGCCGAGAGATCGGACGGGATCCTCCTGAACTGGGTGACGGCGGACACCGCGGCCGCACAGGCGGCCGCGGCGCACACGGTCGCGGCGGGCGCATCCGTCGCCGTCTACGTCCGCACGGCGGTGGACCCCGCCGCCCGCTCGCGGCTGGAGGAGGAGGCCGGGCGGTACGCGAAGTTCCCCAACTACGCCGCGAACTTCGCCCGCATGGGTGTGTCGGCGATGGCCACGGCCTTCGCAGACTCCGCCGCGCTGGCTGAAGGCCTGCCCGCCTACGAGCGCGCCGCCGACGAGGTCGTGCTGCGGGCGGTCACGCCCACCGACGATCTCGAGGCCTACCTCGCTTTCGTCGCCGCCACCGCCCCCGGCGCCTGACCCGCAGCGGGAGGAAGCGCAAGGCCGGGCCGTTGTCGCCGCCCGGTGCGAGAATGCCGGGATGCTGCTCGCCGACGTCGTGGACACCGTCACCGCCGTCGCGGCCACGCGCGCCCGGTCGGCGAAGACCGACGCACTCGCCGGGTTGCTGGCCCGGCTCGAGGCGGACGAGATCGTGCCCGCCGTGGGCCTGCTCACGGCCTCGCCGCGGCAGGGACGCCTGGGCGTGGGGTGGCGCACCCTGTCGGGCCTGCCGGCCGGATCCGCCCCCGCCGCCACGGTCACGGTGCGCGACGTGGATGCGGCGTTCACCGCGCTGGCCGAGACCGTCGGCGCGGGGTCGGCGGCCCGCCGCGGTGAGGTGCTCGGCTCCCTCGCCCGGCGGACGACGCCGGGCGAATGGGATCTGCTCGCCCGCGTCATGATGGGCGAGCTGCGCACCGGAGCGCTGGAGGGAGTGCTCCTGGAGGCGATCGCGCGGGCGGCGCACCGCGAGCCCGCCGTGGTCCGCCGGGCCGCGATGCTCTCCGGCGACCTGGGCGAGACGGCCCGGATCGCTCTCACGGAGCCGCCGGCCGCGCTCGGCGAGGTCGGGCTGGTCGTCGGGCGGCCGGTGCTCCCCATGCTCGCGGCCACCGCGGCGACCGCGGGTGAGGCGGTCACGGCCACCGGCACCTCATCGGTCGAATACAAACTCGACGGCGCACGCATCCAGGTGCACCGTCGCGGCGACGAGGTCCGCGTGTTCACCCGCAGCCTCGCCGAGGTCACCGCGCGCGTGCCGGAGATCGTCGAGGTGGTCCGCGGGCTGCCGGCGACCGAGCTCATCCTCGATGGGGAGACCCTCTCGCTCGATGAGAGCGGGGCGCCACGGGCGTTCCAAGACACCATGGCGCGCTTCGGCGCCGAGACGGCACGCCGGATCGCGCTGCGCCCCTGGTTCTTCGATGTGCTGCACGTGGACGGCCGCGACGTGCTCGACGAGCCGCTGGCACTGCGTCAGCAGGAGCTCGAGCGAGTCGCCGGCGCGTGGCGGGTGCCGGCGATCACGACGGACGACCCCGGCGAGGCGGAGGCTTTCGCCGGCGCCGCGCTGGACGCCGGGCACGAGGGCGTCATGGTGAAGGACCTCGCCGCGCCCTACGTCGCGGGCAGGCGCGGCACGGCATGGCTGAAGATCAAGCCGGTGCACACCTTCGACCTCGTCGTCCTGGCGGTGGAGGAGGGATCCGGGCGCCGGGCGGGATGGTTGTCGAACCTGCACCTGGGCGCGTACGACCCCGACGGCGAGTTCGGCGAGGCCGGGGGCTTCGTCATGGTCGGCAAGACCTTCAAGGGTCTCACCGACGACCTGCTGCGCTGGCAGACGGAGCACTTCCCGGCCATCCAGACCCGGCGCACCGCCGGCACCGTCCACGTCGCCCCCGTCACCGTCGTGGAGATCGCCATCGACGGCGTGCAGCGCTCCCCCCGGTACCCCGGCGGGGTCGCGCTGCGCTTCGCACGCGTGAAGGCGTACCGACCCGACAAGCGTGCCGCCGACGCCGACACGATCCAGCGGCTGCGCGGGATGCTGCGGGGCTGACGCCTCGTCGGCTGCGTGCCAGGATGGCGCCATGACGCGCGCGCAAGGACCGGCGTTCGGTATCGAGTACCGCAGCGCGGGGGCACTGGCCGCCCCCCGGTGCGTGCTCGTGGTGCGCAGCGGACCCATCGCCACGATCGACCCCGCTCCGCTGGTGACGGCCGAGCATCACGTGCGTCTGCTGCTCATCGCCGTCGACGCGCCCGAGCTCGACGACCCGCCGACCTTCGGCGGCGAGACGCCCGCCGGTTCGACGGCGGCGGAGGTCCTCGCGCTGCTGCGCGAGGAGGTGCCGGACGGGCCCGTCGGCGTCGTCGGGGAGCGCGCCGCCGCCCTGTTCGCCGTCGCGCTCGCGGCGGCCCTGGGCGAGCGCGCCGACCGGCTGGCGCTGGTCGCGGCGCCGCTGCCGGAGACCGGCCTCGCCCGCGACCTCGTCTCGCAGGCCCTCGCACGGGTGGCCGCCGACACCCTCGTCGTCAACGACTCCGCGGATGAGGCCGCCCCCGCAGACGCGGCGCAGTGGTACGCCGAACGGCTGCCGCACGCCCGGGCCGACGTGCTCAGCCGTGAGGCCGCCGGTGCCCTCGACGGCCGGCTCGGGCTCACGGCGGTGTGGCCGCGCGTGCTCGCCCACGTGGCCCCGGACACGCGGCACTGATGCGCATCGTCGTCCTCACCGGCGCCGGCATCTCCGCCGAGAGCGGCCTGGCCACGTTCCGCGACGCCGGCGGGCTGTGGGAGGGGCACTCCGTCGCCGACGTGGCCACGCCGGAGGGGTTCGCCCGCGACCCCGACACCGTGCTGGCCTTCTACGACGAGCGGCGCCGCATCGCCGCATCCGCTCTCCCCAACGCCGCCCACCACGCGCTCGCCCGTCTGGAGGAGGCGCTGGGCGACGGAGTGCTCGTGGTGACGCAGAACGTCGACGACCTGCACGAGCGGGCCGGCACGCGGCGTCTCGTGCACATGCACGGCGAGCTGTTCCGGGCGCTGTGCACCCGGTGCCTGGCCCGCACGCCCTGGACCGGCGACCTGCGGAACCGTCCGGAGTGCCCGCACTGCGGTGCGCGTGCGCTGCGGCCGGACGTGGTGTGGTTCGGCGAGATGCCGTACGGCCTGGACCGCATCGACGACGCGGTGAGCGCGTGCGACGTCTTCGTCTCGGTGGGCACGTCGGGGGAGGTGTATCCCGCGGCCGGATACGCCGCGCTCGCCGCGGCGCACGGCGCGCGCACGGTCGAACTGAACCTCGCGCCCAGCGACCCCGTGCTCCCTTTCGACGACGTCCGGGCCGGGCCGGCGACCGCCGTCGTCCCCGCGTGGGTGGACGAGGTCCTCGCCGGGGCGTGAGGGCCGCGGGTCAGCTCCTCAGGAACGACCCGCCGGCCCGCAGCCGCGACACGGCGTCGACGGTGGCGGCGAGGATCAGCACGCCGCCGGTGACGAGCAGGTTGATGCCGGCCGGCAGGTTGAGCAGGCCCAGCCCGTTGGTGATGCACGCGATCACGAGCGCGCCGATGGCCGCGTGGATGAGGCGCCCCCGGCCGCCGAACAGGCTCACACCCCCCACGACGGCGGCAGCCACCCCGCTGAGCACGATGTCGCGGCCCACCGTGGCGTCGACGGATCCCACGCGCGAGACGCTGAAGAGGGCGGATGCCACGGCGAGGGTGGAGCAGATCACGAACGCCCACCACTTCACCCAGCGCACCTTGACCCCCGAGCGCCGCGCCGCCTCGGCGTTGCCGCCGATGGCGTAGATGTAACGGCCGAAGCGCGTGCGATCCAGGACGAACGTGCCCAGCCACAGGATCGCGAGCGTCACCGGCACGATGAGGGGCACCCCCTGCACCGCGACGACGGACTGGCCGCGGTCCTGGTTGAGGATGTACACGAAGACGCCGCCGATCACGGCGATGACGGCGAGCTTGATCCACACGAGCGACATCGCCCGGTTGGGAACGCCCGCCTTGGTGCGCCGCGCCCGATCCCAGAACGACGTGCCCGCCGAGACGGCGAGCATGACCGCAAGCATCGCCCAGCCGCCCCACACCGGCAGGTTGCCGTTCTGCAGCGCGAGGAGCTCGGGCACCTGCACGCGGTACAGCCCGCCGTCGCCGATGATGACGAGGGCGAGCCCCTGATAACCGAGGAAGAGGCCGAGGGTCACGACGAACGAGGGGATCCCCACGCGCGCGACGAAGAAGCCGATGAGCGCTCCCGTGATCAAGCCCACCGCGAATCCGACGAGGAGCGCGATGGGCCAGTCGATGCCGAACTGCGTGTTGAGCACGACGAACAGGGCCATCGCGACGCCGCCGGTGACCCCCGCCGACAGGTCGATCTCGCCCAGGAGCAGGACGAACACCAGTGCCATCCCCAGCATCACGAGCGTGGCGGCCTGGTTGAGCAGGTTGGCGAAGTTGCGTTCGGTGAGGAAGAAGGGGCTCAGCGTCGAGAACAGCAGGGTCAGCACGACCAGCCCGCCGATGGCGGGAAGGGCGCCCATGTCGCCGGAGCGGACGCGCTGCCACCACGCCACCACCTGCTCGCGCAGGCCCCCCTCCACGCCACTGCCGATGAGGTCGGTCGCCAGCGGATCCGGCGATGCGTTCGTGCGGGCGACGTTCGTCATGCCGGGTCTCCCTCGGTGGGGATGGTGTCGGTGGTCAGCAGGGGAGCGCCGGTGAGGGTCTTGGTGCCGGTGATGTAGCCCACGACGTCGTCGCGCGTGGTGTCCTGCGCGCGCACCTGGGCCACGAGCTGGCCGAGGTAGAGCACGGCGATGTCGTCGGCGACGGCGAACACGTCGGTGAGGTTGTGGCTGATCAGCACGACGGCCACCCCCTGCTGGGCCAGCCGCTCCACCAGATGCAGCACCTGCTCGGTCTGGGCGACGCCCAGGGCTGCGGTCGGCTCGTCCAGGATCACCACGCGCGCCTTCTTCAGCACGGCCCGCGCGATGGCGACCGTCTGTCGCTGTCCGCCGGAGAGGGACGACACCTTCTGCCGCACGGATCTCACCGTGCGCACCGACAGTGAGCGCAGGGTGTCCGACGCCTCCCGCTCCATCCGCCCCTCGTCGAGGGTGCCGGTGGACAGCTCCTCGCGCCCGAGGAACATGTTCTGCACGATGTCGAGGTTGTCGCACAGGGCGAGGTCCTGGTAGACGACCTCGATGCCCAGCGCCGCCGCATCCCTCGGGGTGTGCAGATCGCGATGCGCGCCGTCTATGCGCACCTCGCCCTCGTCGTAGGGCTGCACGCCCGCGAGTCCTTTGATGAGGGTCGACTTGCCGGCGCCGTTGTCGCCCACGAGGGCGGTGACGGTGCCGGGGAAGACCTGCAGATCCACCCCCTTGAGGACGCTGACGGGGCCGAAGGACTTCTTCACGCCGATGAGTTCGATGATCGGGTCAGTCATTGCCGCTTCCCTGCGCTGTGCCGGACCGAAAAGGGGGCGCCGCGCCGGAACCGACGCGGCGCCCGCAACCCGGCGCTATTGGATGCCGTACTCGGCGCACTTGGCGGCCACGTCGCCGGTGCACACCTCCGCCGCGTCCGCATCACCCGCCTCGATGACCGTGATGACCTCTTCGGGTCCGACCAGCTGCGGCGTCACCGCGATGTAGGGCGTGCCGTCCTCGAGCTCCTGGTCGGCCTCGGGCGTCTCGCCGTTGAGGAGGGCGACGGCCACTTCCACGGCGGCGTCGGCCTCCTCCTTGACCGGCTTGTACACGGTGGCCGTCTGCCACCCCAGGAGGATGTTCTGCAGCCCCGCGACGTTGGCGTCCTGACCCGAGACCGCCACACCGGTGAGGTTGTTGTTCTGCAGGACCTTGATGACGCCGGCGGCGTTGGTGTCGTTGGCCGCCCACACCCCGTCGACCTGTCCGCCGAGCGAGGTCAGCGCCTGCTCGAAGTTGGTCTGCGATTTCGCCTGGTCCCAGATTCCGGGCGGCTCGGCAGCCGCGGTGATGCCTGCGCCCTCCATGACCTCCACGGCACCCTCCTTGAACATCGCGGCGTTGCCGTCGCTGGGGTCGCCGCCCATGTAGACCACGACGGCGCTGGCCGGGTCCTTGCCCGCAGCCTCCAGCCCGTCGAGCACCGCCTGCCCCTCCAGGCGACCCACTTCGACGTTGTCGAAGGAGACGTAGTAGTCGGCGCCCTCGAACGGGCGGTCGTACGCGATGACGGGGATGCCCTCCGCGGTGGCCTTGGCGGCGACGGCTTCGGCAGCGCCCTGGAAGTCGGCGAGCAGCATGACGCCGCAACCCTGCGTGAGCTGCTGGTCGGCGATGGTGGAGTACTTGTTGGTGTCGCCCTGCGCGTTCTGGATGTCGACGTCGAACCCGGCCTCCTCCAGACCCTCCTGGAGGTACTTGCGGTCGAAGTTCTCCCACCGCGGCGACGACACCGCGTCGGGGAGGATCACGCACGCCCGATCGGCCGCCTCTCCGCCGCCCCCCTCCGAGGAGCCGCCGCCCCCGGATCCGGAACAGCCTGCGAGCAGGACCGCCGCAGCTCCTGAGAGCGCTACCACGGCGGACAAGGAGCGTCGGTTCATTTCTCACCCTTCGTCGGTGTGAGGTCTCACCTCGTTCCACGCACGGCCCCGTGCGCGGTGCACCCATGATGCTCGCGTGGCGGGGCGAGCGCACGAGTGGAAGGTCACGTTTCGGTAACCACTTCCACCGGGCCGGGCGTTCCTGCCCGAGGTCGCCCGCGTCAGGAGGGGCGCGGAACGGCCCGGACGAGCACCACGTGCGAGGCCTCGTCCACTTCCACGACGGCCGGATGCGCCTTGACGAAGTCGGAGAAGCCGCGGAATCCGAGGGCCTTCTCGCTGAAGGCGGGGTCCAGCCGCTTCATGAGGTCCTTGACGGCGGATGCGTGCACCCAATCGCCCTCGGCACGCTCCTGCTCCAGCTGCAGGGCCCGCTCGAGGAGGTTCACGGCGGGGTCGCTCGAGCGCTTGCGCGCCCGCGGCCGGCTGGGGGCCGCATCCTTCTTCGCCGTGGGCTCGCGCACCACGCCGGGGAGGGAGTCGTACGCGTCGAAGCGGTCGCACGCCGCCGCGAGCGACTTGGCGGTGGAACCGGCGACGCCGACGCCCACGACATAGCGGCCGAGGCGCTTGCAGCGCTGCGCGAGCGGGACGTAGTCGGAGTCGCCCGCCACGATCACCACGTGCGTGAGGTCGGGCAGGCGGAACATGTCCTCCACCGTGTCGACGGCGAGGCGGATGTCGGCGCCGTTCTTGGCGTACGCGGCGGCGGGGAACAGCTGCACGAGGTCGACGGCGCGCGCCACGAGCTGCGTGCGGTACTCGGCGTTGACCGGCGCCGACCAGTCGGCGTAGGCGCGCGTGAGCACGAGGGTCCCGAAGGACGCGGCGTAGTCGATGATCGCGCCCACATCGATGGTGGCCTGACTCAGTCGCTCGGCGATCTCCGGATCGGTGGGCTTGTCGGCGATGCGCGAGCGGTCGCGCGAATAGGCGTTGCGCCCGTGCACCCGGTCGTACCAGGACATCACGATGTTGTCGAAGTCGAGGTAGACGGCAACGCGGGCGGTGTGAGAATCGGGCATGGTTCCAGTCTGCCGGGTCAGTGCTCGCCCGGATACCGCAGACCGATGTGTCGGCGTACCGCGTCGAGGGTGCGCATGATCTCCACCGACTCCGCCGGCGGCAGAACGTCGCCGCTGAGCCGGCCGGATGCGACGAGGTCTTCGGCGTACTGCGCCTGGAACTGCTTGCCGCCCCCCTCGACGCGATTGTCGTACCGCTCCCGCACGGTGCCGTCTGGCGCGACCACCTGGAACGAGGTGGCCGTGTACCACACGCGATCGATGTCGATGCGGGCCTCGGTGCCGACGATGCTCGCCCGGTTCGGTCCCGCCCCGCGGGAGGAGGACAGCGTCGTGGAGATCGCTCCGGACGCGTGCGTGAAGATCGTCGCGACCTCGGTGTCGGCGCCGGTGTCGGCGAACCGCGCGCGCGCGGTGATCGTCACGGGCGGCCCCAGGATGTCGTGCACGAACGACACCGGGTAGATCCCCAGGTCCAGCAGCGCGCCCCCGCCCAGCGCGAGGTCGTTCAGGCGGTGAGCGGGGTCGGTGGGGAGCTTCTGGGTGTGCTCGGCGGACACGGTGCGGATCTCGCCCAGCGTGCCGGCCGCGACGATCTCGCGGATGCGGGCCATGTGCGGCAGGAACCGGGTCCACATCGCCTCCAGCGCCACGAGACCGCGCTCCGCGGCCCGTTCGCGGATGAGCTCGGCCTCGTCGCCGGTGAGGGTGAAGGGCTTCTCCACCAGCACGTGCTTGCCGTGGTCCAGCGCGAGCAGCGCATTCTCGGCGTGGGCCGGATGCGGCGTCGCGACGTAGACGATGTCGACGTCGGGATCGGAGACGAGGTCCTCGTACGATCCGTGCGCGCGCGGCAGCCCGAATTCCCGGGCGAAGGCCTCCGCCGACTCCGTCCGCCGGGATCCGACCGCCGTGACCGTGTGCCCGGCGGCCTGGAGTTCACGCGTGAAGGAATGGGCGATGCCGCCTGTGGCGAGGATCCCCCAGCGAAGTCTGCTCATGCCCCCGAGCGTATCGACCGCCGTAGGCTCGTCGCGTGAGCCCGACCGACCGCTTCCGCGAGTTGCTGCGCATCCCCACGATCTCCTACGCCGACGCCACGCGGATCGATCCCGACGGCTTCGCGCGCTTCCGCGCGGCGCTGGAGCGCCTGTACCCGCTCGTGCACGCGCGGCTCGAGCGGGAGGTGGTCGGCGACGGCGCCCTGCTGTACCGCTGGCCGGGGGAGACCTCGACCGACCCGCTCGTGCTCATGGCGCACCAGGACGTCGTGCCGGTCGTGCCGGGGGAGTGGCGCCACGCCCCCTTCGACGCCGACATCGTCGGCGAGGGGGAGGATGCGGCCATCCACGCGCGCGGCGCGATCGATGACAAGGGCGCCCTGGTGGCGATCCTCGAGGCGGTCGAGGCGCTGCTGGGTGAGGGGGCGACCCCGCCGCGCGACGTGTATCTCGCCTTCGGTCACGACGAGGAGACGCACGGGACGGGCGCGCAGGCCATCGCGGCGCTCCTGCGCGAGCGCGCCGTGACCCCCGGGCTCGTGCTGGATGAAGGCGGCGCGGTCGTGACGGACGTGCTCCCCGGGCTTTCGGCTCCGGCCGCCATGATCGGGGTCGCCGAGCGCGGCACCGCCACGTTCGTGCTGACGGCCCGCGAAGCCGGCGGCCACGCCTCCACCCCGCCCCGCATGCCCGCCACCGCGCGCCTGGCCCGCGCGATCGACCGCATCCGCCGTCGCCCCTTCCCCGTGCGCCTGGCACCGCCGGTGCGGGCGCTGCTGGCCACCGCCGCACCGCACGTCGCCCAGCCCCTGCGGAGCATCTTCTCCTCCGCCGGCGCGCTTGCCCCCGTGCTCACGCGCGTGCTCGCCGCGCTCGGCCCCGAGACCAACGCGCTCGTGCGCACGACCGCCGTCGCGACCGAGCTCGCCGGTGCGTCGGGGCGCAATGTCCTGGCCACGACGGCCCGGGCCTGGGTCAACGTGCGTCTGCTGACCGGTGACAGCATCGGGGCCGCCGAGCGGCACCTGCGCCGCGCGATCGCCGATCCCCTCGTGGAGATCGCGGTGGAGGACGGCTCCGAGCCCTCGCCGGTGTCGCCCTGGCGCGGGGAGGCCTGGCAGCGGCTCGCCCGCACGGTCGTGGCGACGCTCGGCGAAGAGGTCGTCCCGCTGCCGTACGTGCAGCTGGGTGCCAGCGACAGCCGCTGGTTCACCGGGCTCACCGGCGCCGTCTACCGCTTCACACCCTTCCGCCTCTCGCGCTCCGAACGCGACGCCCTGCACGCCGCGGACGAGCGCATCGGCGTGGCGGTGTGGCTGCGCGGCATCGGCTTCTACCGCGAACTCATCCTCGCCCGGTAGCGGGCCGTCGCGGCGGTTCATCCGAGACCCCGAGGAGGAACGCCGCGATCTGGGCGGAGGTGGCCTCCAGCGGCGGACCGGAGCCGAAGGTCCACGGGGCATCCGTGGCCCGGACGGTGTGCCCGCGCACCGCTGCGCGCCGGTCGGCGGGAGCAGCCGCCGACGCGTACAGCGCGGCCGCGCCCGCGATGAACGGATCCACCCCGGCGTCGGCGGACAGGTCGCGCGCGAGCAGCAGGAGCGCCTTCACACCGGCGGCCAGAGCGCGGATGCTGCGCCGGCGACCGGCGCGGACGCGCTGTGCGACCTCCCGCAGCGGCATCGTGCCGTCGGCAGCCGGTCCTGTCGCCTCCGCCCGAAGACCTGCGACGTCCAGGAACGCGGCGGCGAGGCCGGGAGGGGCGTCCGGCGCGTCGGCGAGGAGGTCGGCGGCGCGGTCGACGACATCGGCGAGCGCACCGCGCCGGTCGGCCGTCACGGACGGGTCGTCGCCCTGACCGCGCTGACTCAGCGGAAGGTGGCGCGCGAAGTCGGACACGCGCACAGTGTAGGCATGTGACAAGCGTGTGACAGAATCCCCCCGAACGTTTCAAGTCGTGTGACTGTCACATCCCGTCACATCGAGTCGGTGCCGGAGGGGACGGTATGAGCGAGGACGCGAGTGGGCGCCGCCCCAGCATCCGCGACGTCGCGCGCTTGGCCGACGTGTCGCACCAGACCGTGTCGCGCGTGCTGAACAACCACCCCAGCATCCGCCCCGAGACCCGCGCCCGCGTGCTCGAGGTGATGGCGCGCCTGCAGTACAGCCCCAATCGCGCGGCTCGTGCGCTCGTGACGGCGCGGTCCCAGACGATCGGGATCCTCGCCGCCTCCAGCACGCAGTACGGCCCCGCCTCCAGCATCGCCGCCATCGAGGCCGCCGCGCGGGCGCGGGGATACTGGGTCAGCACGGTCAACATCGACGCGCGCCAGCCCGACTCGATCGCGCAGGGTCTCCGGCACCTGACGGCCCAGTCGATCGAAGGGCTCGTCGTCATCGCGCCGCAGGTGCGGGTCATCCGGGCGATCGCCGCGCAGCAGCTGGACGTGCCCTACGTGACGCTGCAGTCCACCGGGCTGGACCCCGGCCACGCCCTGTCGGTGGACCAGATCGCCGGGGCGCGCCTGGCCACGCGGCACCTGATCGAACTCGGCCACCGCGAGATCTATCACCTGGCCGGCCCGCAGGACTGGGTCGAGGCCGAAGCGCGGATGCGGGGGTTCCTCGAGGAGATGTCGGCGCAGGACCTCCCCACGACGGCGCCGATCCTGGGCGACTGGACCGCGGACTTCGGCTACTACGCCGGCCGCGAGCTGCTGCGGGTGCGTGATTTCACGGCGATCTTCTCCTCCAACGATCAGATGGCGCTGGGGCTCCTGCACGCCGTGCGGGATGCGGGGCTCGACGTTCCCGGCGACATCAGCATCGTGGGGTTCGACGACATCCCCGAGGCCGCCCATTTTGCGCCGCCCCTCACGACCGTCCGGCAGGATTTCGGTGAACTGGGCCGTCGCTGCGTCGATCTGCTGCTGGGGGCGGCCGACCCCGCCGCGGAGCCGGTGAGCGCGGCGATCGAGCCGGAGCTCATCGTGCGCGCCTCCACGGGGCGTGCCGTCGCGCTCTGACCGCCGTTATCGGAATGAGATCGACGGTTCTGGCCCCGCCCGCCGTAGGTATGGCTATAGTTTCTCGATGTGAACGGTCACATGGCCGTTCGACGGTAGACGAAGGAGTCCGACGGAATGAGCACGACCCACGCCGATGGCCAGGATGCGTACGTCGTGAGTGCGCGCACCGAAGTGGCCGTGGCACGCGCACGCGCCGAGGTGGCAGCGCTGCACGGTGAGCTCGTCCGCTACGGCCTGGTCGTGTGGACCGGCGGCAACGTGTCGGCCCGTGTGCCGGGTGCCGAACTCTTCGTGATCAAGCCGTCGGGGGTGTCGTACGACGAGCTCGCCCCGGAGAACATGATCCTGTGCGACCTGGACGGCACCGCGATCCCGGGAACGCCCGGCAGCGACCGATCGCCCTCGAGTGACACCGCGGCGCACGCGTACGTGTACCGCAACATGCCCGAGGTCGGCGGGGTCGTGCACACGCACTCGACGTTCGCCACGGCGTGGGCCGCGCGCGGTGAGGAGATCCCGTGCGTGATCACCGCGATGGCCGATGAGTTCGGTGGTCCGATCCCCGTCGGTCCCTTCGCGATCATCGGCGACGACTCGATCGGCCGCGGCATCGTCGAGACCCTGCGCGGTCATCGCTCGCGCGCGGTCCTGATGCAGAACCACGGGCCGTTCACGATCGGCTCGAGCGCGCGGGATGCGGTCAAGGCCGCCGTGATGCTCGAAGACGTGGCCCGCACCATCCACTACGCCCGGCAGGGCGGCGAGGTCCTCCCCATCCCGCAGGAGGCCATCGACAGCCTCTTCGACCGTTACCAGAACGTTTACGGCCAGCAGCCACACAACTGAACACCGAACACCAAGACGACGGCGTCCGACAAGACGACGACGTCCCACGAGTCCCACGAAAGGACACCCAGTGAAGGCGAAGAAGGTTCTTCTCGCAACGATCGCCGCCGGCGCGCTCATGCTCTCGGCCTGCAGCGGCGGAGGCAGCGGCAGCGGCGACAGCGGCGGCGACGGCGGCCTCATCGGCGTCGCGATGCCCACCAAGAGCTCCGAGCGGTGGATCCAGGACGGCAACGCCGTCAAGGAGACGCTCGAGGAGCAGGGCTTCACCGTCGACCTGCAGTACGCCGAGGACGACATCCCCACCCAGGTCTCGCAGATCGAGAACATGATCACGAAGGGCGCGGAAGCGCTCATCGTCGCCTCGATCGACGGCACCACGCTGTCGGAGGTGCTGCAGAACGCCGCCGACGCCGACATCCCGGTGATCGCCTACGACCGCCTCATCCGCGACTCCGAGAACGTCGACTACTACGCCTCGTTCGACAACTTCCTCGTCGGGCAGCAGCAGGCGTGGTCGGTGCTCGCGGGGCTCGGCCTGACGGACCTCGAAGGCGAGCCGGCCGCGGATGCGCCGGCCGGACCGTTCAACATCGAGCTGTTCGCCGGGTCGCTCGACGACAACAACGCCGTCTTCTTCTGGGACGGCGCCATGAGCGTGCTCGAGCCGCTCATCGACGACGGCACTCTCGTGGTGCAGTCCGGCCAGACCGACATCAATCAGGCGGCGACGCTGCGCTGGGACGGCGAGACCGCCCAGAGCCGCATGGAGGACATCCTCACGGCGAGCTACTCCGACGGCACGCAGGTCGACGCCGTGCTCTCCCCGTACGACGGCATCTCGCGCGGCATCATCTCCGCTCTCACCGACGCCGGCTACAGCGTCGGCGAGGAATGGCCCGTCATCTCCGGTCAGGACGCCGAGGTCGACTCGGTCAAGGCGATCCTCTCGGGTGAGCAGTACGCGACGATCTTCAAGGACACCCGCGAGCTCGCGAAGGTCGCCGCCGACATGGCGGTCGCCGTCCTCGAGGACGAAGAGCCCGAGGTCAACGACACCGAGCAGTACGACAACGGCGTGAAGGTCGTTCCGTCCTATCTCCTGTCGCCGGTCCCGGTCGTCAAGGACAACGTCGAGCAGTCGCTGGTGGACACCGGCTACTGGACCGCAGAGCAGCTCGGCCTGTAAGGCCCGCGCCGCTCCGGCGGTGGGCGGGGTCCACGGTCCCCGCCCACCGCCGCGGCTCGCACCATCCATCCACGAGGAAGTCGGAGACGTGTCAGAGAACATCCTGGAGATGCGCGGCATCACCAAGACCTTCCCGGGCGTGAAGGCCTTGGCGAATGTCACCCTCGCCGCGCGCGCGGGGGAGATCCACGCGATCTGCGGTGAGAACGGCGCGGGCAAGTCCACGCTCATGAAGGTGCTGTCGGGCGTGTACCCGCACGGCACCTACGACGGCGAGATCGTGTTCGCGGGCGAGGAGGTGCAGTTCCGGAGCCTCCGCGACAGCGAGGCCAAGGGCATCGTCATCATCCACCAGGAGCTGGCGCTGAGCCCGTACCTGTCGATCGCCGAGAACATTTTCCTGGGCAACGAGCGCACCAGCGCCGGGCTCATCGACTGGAACAGGACCAACTTCGAAGCGGCGAAGCTGCTCAAACGCGTCGGGCTGCGCGACAACCCCACGACCAAGATCAGCCAGATCGGCGTCGGCAAGCAGCAGCTCGTGGAGATCGCCAAGGCGCTGTCCAAAGACGTCAAGCTCCTCATCCTCGACGAGCCGACCGCCGCCTTGAACGACGAGGACTCCGCCCACCTGCTGGAGCTCATCCTCCAGCTCAAGGAGGAGGGCGTGACCTCGATCATCATCAGCCACAAGCTCAACGAGATCAAGCGCGTCGCCGACAGCGTCACCGTCCTCCGCGACGGCAAGTCGATCGAGACGATCTCGAAGGCCGACGTCACCGAAGACCGCATCATCAAAGACATGGTGGGCCGCGATCTCGAGCACCGCTACCCCGACCACGAACCGCAGATCGGCGAGGAGCTGCTGCGCGTGGAGGACTGGACGGCGCACCACCCGCAGGACCCGGCGCGCGTGATCGTCGACCGGGTCTCGCTCAGCGTGCGCGCGGGGGAGATCGTGGGGATCGCCGGGCTCATGGGCGCCGGCCGCACCGAGTTCGCGATGAGCCTGTTCGGCCGCAGCTACGGCACGCGCATCTCCGGCCGGGTGTTCATGCGCGGCAAGGAGATCAAGACGCGCACGGTGTCCGAAGCCATCGACCACGGTCTCGCGTACGCCACCGAGGACCGCAAGACCTACGGACTGAACCTCATCGAGGACATCAAGCGCAACATCTCGATGGCGTCGCTGCGCAAGCTGGAGAAGGCCGGGCTCGTCAACGACAACGAGGAGTTCCGCGTCGCGAACGAGTACCGCCGCGACCTGAACATCAAGGCCCCCAGCGTCCTGGCCAAGACCGGCAAGCTCTCCGGCGGCAACCAGCAGAAGGTCGTGCTGTCGAAGTGGATCTACTCCGACCCCGACGTGCTGATCCTGGACGAACCCACGCGCGGCATCGACGTGGGGGCGAAGTACGAGATCTACACGATCATCAACCGCCTGGCGGCCGAGGGGAAGGGCATCATCGTGATCTCCTCCGAGCTGCCCGAACTGCTCGGCATCTCCGACCGCGTGTACGCCCTGTCGGAGGGGCGCATCACCGGCGAGCTGCCCATCGACGAGGCCACGCCCGAATCCGTCCTCAAGCTCATGACCATGGAGAACCCCCGCTGACGGGCGTTCCGGGAGAAGCGAAATGACACTCACCAACAGCACCCCCACCGAGGCCGTCGGCGCGAAGGTCGATCCGCCCGACAACCGGTTCACCCGGTGGCTCACGCACCTGCTCAGCGACCTCGGTCGCAACGGCATCTTCATCGCGCTGATCGCGGTGGTGGCGCTGTTCGCGATCCTGACCGACGGCATCCTGCTGCGCCCGCAGAACATCTCCAACCTGGTGGTGCAGAACGGGTACATCCTGGTGCTGGCCATCGGCATGGTCATGGTGATCATCGCCGGCCACATCGACCTGTCGGTGGGATCGGTCGCCGCCTTCGTCGGCGCGCTCTCGGGCGTTTTCGCGGTGAAGATGGGCATGCCGTGGTGGCTCGCGATCCTGCTGTCCCTCCTCATCGGCGCCCTCGTCGGCGCGTGGCAGGGGTTCTGGATCGCCTACGTCGGGATACCCGCGTTCATCGTGACGCTCGCCGGCATGCTGATCTTCCGCGGACTCGCCCTCGTCGTGCTCGGCAACGCGAACATCGGATCGTTCCCGACGGAGTACCGGGCCCTGGGCAACGGGTTCTTGTCGGGTTTGTTCGGCGAGACCGATCCAGACCTGTTCACCCTGGCCATCGGGGCGGTGGCGATCATCGCGCTGGTCGTCCAGCAGCTGCGCACGCGCGCGGGCCGGGCGAAGTACGGCCAGGAGGTCGAGCCCCTCGTGTGGGTCATCGCCAAGCTCGTGCTGGTGGCCGCGGCGATCGGGTTCTTCACCTACTCCCTCGCGTCGTACAAGGGCATCCCGGTGACGCTCATCGTGCTGGCAGCCCTCGTGATGGTCTACGGCATCGTCATGAACCGCACGGTGTTCGGCCGCCACATCTACGCGATCGGGGGCAACCGTCACGCGGCGGAGCTGTCGGGCATCAAGACCCGCCGCGTGGACTTCTGGCTGTTCGTCAACATGGGCTTCCTCGCGGCGCTGGCCGGCCTCATCTTCACCGCCCGGCTGAACCTCGCCGGTCCGAAGGCCGGTGACGGGTTCGAGCTCGAGGCCATCTCCGCGGCGTTCATCGGCGGCGCGGCCGTGCAGGGCGGTGTCGGCACGATCGGCGGCGCCATCATCGGTGGCCTCATCATCGGCGTGCTCAACAACGGCATGTCGATCCTGGGCATCGGCATCGACTGGCAGCAGGCCGTGAAGGGTCTGGTGCTGCTCCTGGCGGTCGCCTTCGACGTCTACAACAAGCGCCGCTCCGGCAACTGAGCCGCCGAAACCCGTCAGCGCGGGGCGAGCGGGTCAGGGCAGGAGGATGATCTTGCCGTCGGTGCCGCGGGCCACCAGGCGCTGCGCGTCGGCGGCGTCGGAGAGGGGCAGGGCCGGGCCGAGCTCGACGGAGAACGCGCCGGCGGCGAGGAGACCCAGCGTCACGGGGATCGCCTCGCGCCGCCACGCGGCCTCCCGCTCGGTCAGCGGATGCGGGCTGCCGCCGCGGAACGCCCGGATCCCGAGCTCGTCGGCCTCGGCTCCGCGCACGAGGGTCACGATGCGCGAGCGGTCGGCGACGAGGTCCAGTGAGGTCTGGACGGCCTCGTCGGTGCCGACGCAGTCCAAGGCCACCGTGATCCCCTCGGGCGCCGCATCCCGGACGCGCTCGGTCAGCCCCTCGCCGTAGGGCACGGTCGTCGCGCCCAGCTCCCGCACGCCCGGCGCTCGCCGGTCGGAGGAGGTCGCGATGACGCGGGCGCCCCACAGCACGGCGTACTGCACGGCCGCGCGACCCACCGCGCCCGAGCCGCCGTGCACGAGGAGGGTGTCGCCCGGGCCCACCCGGAGCGACCGCAGCGACTGGTAGGCGGTCCCGACCGGAACCCCCAGCGCCGCCGCCTGCACCGCGCTGACGGCGGGTGGGCGGGGGACGACGGATGCGGCGGGCACGACGACCTCGTCGGCATACGTCCCGAGTGTGTCGAAGACGGTGACCGGCAGACCGGGACGGAAGCCGTCGACGTCGTCGCCGACCTCGAGCACGACGCCGGCCCCGTCGGCGCCGGCGCGGCGCGGCGCGTCGATGGGCGGGCTGGCGCGGCGGCCGGAGCGCAGCTTCGCGTCGACCGGGTTGACCCCGGCGGCCTCGATGCGGATGCGCAGCTGCCCGGCGCCCGGACGGCCCGAGGGGATCTCGACCATCCGCAGCACCTCGGGTGCTCCGAACTCGGTGTAGACGACGGCGCGCGGCATGGCGTCCCCTTTCCGCCGCCGAGCCTACCCGCGGGCGGCCGGGGCGCCCGCCTCGCGCAGCGCCTTCGCGATGCGCTGCGGCGAGACCGCCTCGGCGGTGCCCAGGCGCTGCGCGAACAGGCTCACGCGCAGCTCCTCCAGCAGCCACCGGGCGTGCACGAGGCCGGCGGGGGTGCCGGGGGCGGGCGGGATCGTCCCGCCCGCTTCGGCGTACAGGGCGGCGGCTCGTTCGTACTCGTTCTGCCGCTGCCGGTCGCGCCCCGGGTTGTCGGGGAGGGTCTGCAAGCGCTCGAGCGCCCCCGCGAGGTACCGCGGCACGTGCGCCAGGCGCGTGAGGCCGATGGCCGAGACGAACCCGGGGAAGACGAGGCCGCCCAGTTGCGCCCGCACGTCCCCCAGCGCGCCCAGGAGCGCCATGGAGCTCTGCCCCTTGAGCGCGCGGTCGACCTCCCGCGCGGCCGAGAGCACTCGGGCCGCCAGCGACACCGCCGCGAAGGTGTCGTCCACGACGACGGCCGACAGGCGGTCGCGCACCGCCTCGAACGCCGCGCGCGTGCGCACGCCCGCGGGCGCCTCCCGCTCCAGCACCGCATCGGCCACGGCGACGCGCGCGTCTTCGATGAGCGCCTTGGCGTTGGGGTACGGGGATGCGGCGAGGGCGAGCTTCTCCGTCGAGGTGAGGTGCTCGAGCACGTACGCGGCGGGGGAGGCGACGGCCAGGAGGAGCAGGCGACGCACGCCCGCACGAGTGAGGCGCACCGCATCCGCGGGCGTGGTCTCCAGCCGCAGCGACACGCTCGCGCCGTCGTCGACGACGGCGGGGTAGCCGCGCACGACGCCGCCCGCCACCCTGGTGTCTACGACGTCGGGCAGGTCGCCGAAATCCCAGCCGGTGACGCCGGCGCGCGCGGGGAACGCGGCGGCTGACCCGGGAGCCGTCGCCGCCGCGACCCGCGCCGTGCTCCGCTCGATCGTCGCGGCGACGCTCGAGCGCGCGCGGTCCGCCAGGCGCGCCTGCAGGGCGGCCAGGTCACGGTCGCTGCCGGCGGTGCGTCCGCGCGCGTCGACGGCGCGGAAGGTCGGCAGGAGGTGCCCGGGCACGCGCTCGAGGTCGAAGTCGGATGCGCGCACCGGCTGATTCGCGACCCGCTGCACCTGCGCGGCGAGGGCTTCGACGAGGCTCGTCGCCGGCAGCCCGTCGGTGTCTTCGGGGCCCCGGCCGACGAGCTCCGCCGAGAACCGCTCGGCCCAGTCGGCGGCGGGGACGACGTTGCGGCGGATCGCCTTCGGGAGGGCGCGCAGCAGCGCAGTCACGAGCTGGTCGCGCAGACCCGGCACCTGCCAGTCGAACCCGTCCGGCCGCAGCTGGGCGAGGAGGGCCAGCGGCACGAGCACCGTGAGGCCGTCGTCGGGGGCGCCGGGTTCGAAGCGGTACGACAGCGACAGCGTCTGATCGCCCTGCCGCCACCGTGAGGGGAAGCCCCGGTCGTCGGCGCGCGCGGCGTCACCGGTGAGGTCGGCCTCGGTGAGGTCGAGCAGGTGCGGCGTGCGTGCCGCGGCCTCGCGCCACCACCGTTCGAACGAGCGCACGTCGAACACGTCGGCGGGGACGCGGGCGTCGTAGAACGCGAACACCGCCTCGTCCCCGACGAGGATGTCGCGGCGCCGCTCGCGCTCTTCGATCTTCTCCAGCCGCCGGCGCTGCTCGGCGTTGCGGCGCAGGAACGCCGTGAGCCGCTTGTCCAGGGCCGCCGCATCCCATTCGTCCTCGACGAGCGCGTGGCGCAGGAACATCTCGCGCGCGAGCGGCCGGTCGAAGCGGGCCAGCTGCACGCGGCGGCGCGGCACGATCTCCACGCCGAACAGCGTGATCTTCTCGTACGCCGATGCGGCACCGGCGCTCTTGGACCAGTGCGGTTCGCTCAGCGAGCGCTTCGCGAGGTCGCCGGCGAGCTCCTCCGCCCACGCCGGATCGATCGCGGCGACGGTGCGGGCGAACAGCCGTGAGGTCTCCACCAGCTCGGCGGCCATCACCGCGTGCGGCCGCTTCTTGCGCAGGCCCGAACCGGGGAAGATCGCGAAGCGCGCGCCGCGCGCTCCGATGTACTCGCCCTTGGCGGGGCGCCCGTCGGCGGGCGCCTTGGGCGTACGGCGGTCTTTCGGCGGGTTCGCGGTGCGCGGGTCGAGGATGCCGATCTGCGACAGCAGGCCGGCCAGGATCGCCCGGTGGATGGCGTCTCCCGCCTCATGCCCGTCGGGGCCGGCCTCCCGCGAGGAGCGCGGACCGCCGAGCACGGAGCGCAGCTGCCGGTGCACGTCCACCCACTCCCGCACCCGGACGTAGTTGAGGAACTCGCTGCGGCACAGCCGCCGGAAGGCGCTGGAGCCGAGCTCGGCCTGCTTCTCCTGCAGGTGGTTCCACAGGTTCAGCAGCGTGAGGAAGTCGCTCGTGGGATCGGCGAACCGCGCGTGCAGGCGGTCGGCCTCCTCGCGGCGCTCCTCGGGTCGTTCGCGGACGTCCTGGATGGACAGACCCGCCACGATGGGCAGCACCTCGCCGAGCGTGCCGTTCTCGCGGGCCTCCAGCAGCATCCGCGCGAAACGGGGGTCGATCGGCAGGCGCGCGATCTCGCGGCCGATCTTCGTGAGCCTGGGGTTGTCGCCGCTGCGTCCGCCCGGCACGGTGATGGCGCCGAGCTCGGTGAGCAGGTCGCCGGCCGCCTTGACGCCGCGCGAATCGGGCTTGGTGAGGAAGGGGAACGCCGCAATGTCGCCGAACCCGAGGGCGAGCATCTGCAGCAGCACCGACGCCAGCGACGTGCGCAGGACCTCGGGCTCGGTGTACTCCGGCCGGCGGGTGAAGTCCTCCTCGGAGTAGAGGCGGATGGCCACGCCCGGGGCCGTGCGGCCCGCACGGCCCGAGCGCTGCTGCGCGGAGGCCTGCGACACCGCCTCGATCGGCAGGCGCTGGATCTTCGAGCGCGCGCTGTAGCGCGAGATGCGCGCGGTCCCGGTGTCGACGACGTAGCGGATGCCGGGGACGGTCAGACTCGTCTCGGCGACGTTGGTGGCCAGGATGATCCGCCGTCGCACGCCCGCCACGCGGGACGGCTCGAACACGCGGTGCTGTTCGGCCGAGGACAGGCGTCCGTAGAGGGGGAGCACCTCGGTGGGCGCGGCATCCTTCGCATACGCGCCGCGCACGGCGTCGGCGGCATCGCGGATCTCCGCCTCGCCGGGGAGGAAGACGAGCACGTCGCCCGGCGGCTCGCGGTCGAGTTCGCGCAGCGCCGCGACGATGCCGCCCACCTCGTCCGCGTCGTCGTCGGCCGCGCCGTCGGGCACGAGCGGGCGGTAGCGGATGTCGACCGGGTAGGTGCGGCCGGACACCTCCACGATCGGCGCCGGGCGATCCGCCGCATCCGCGAAGTGCTTCGCGAAGCTCTGCGGGTCGATCGTCGCCGACGTCACGATGACCTTCAGCTCCGGCCGCTCGGGCAGGATGCGGCGGAGGTAGCCGAGGAGGAAGTCGATGTTCAGCGACCGCTCGTGGGCCTCGTCGATGATGATCGTGTCGTAGCGGCGCAGCAGCCGGTCGCGGTGGATCTCGTTGAGCAGGATGCCGTCGGTCACGAGCGCGACGCGGGTGTCGGCGGAGACGTTGTCGGTGAAGCGCACCTTGTAGCCGACCGTGGTGCCCAGCGGCACCTGCATCTCTTCCGCGATGCGTTCGGCGATCGTGCGCGCGGCGATCCGGCGGGGCTGGGTGTGGGCGATGCTGGTGCGGCCGAGCTCGAGGCAGATCTTCGGCAGCTGCGTCGTCTTGCCCGAGCCGGTGGCGCCGGCCACGATCACGACCTGGTTCTCGGCGATGGCGCGCGCGATCTCCTCCCGGGCGGCGCTGACGGGCAGCTCCGGCGGGTAGGCGATGACGGGTTCGGGCGCGGACACAGCCTCCGATCGTATCCCGCCGCCGCCGCGCCATTCCCGAGACACCACATTCCGGCTGAGACGCCGCGCGCCGCAGGGTGTCTCAGCCGGAATGTGGTGTCTCGCGTGCGGCGGACCCGTGGGCGAGCAGCGGGCGGCGCGTCAACCCCCGGACGCGGCGGCCGGGGCCGCTCCTAGGCTGGGGGCATGACGATTCCCACAGTTGCGCTCAACGACGGCAACAGCATCCCCCAGCTCGGCTACGGCGTGTTCCTGGTTCCGCCGGATGACACCGAGCGGGCGGTCAGCGAAGCGCTCGAGGTGGGCTACCGCCACATCGACACCGCCGCCATCTACGGCAACGAGAAGGGCGTGGGCGCGGCGATCGCCGCCAGCGGCATCCCGCGCGACGAGCTGTTCATCACGACGAAGCTGTGGAACGACCGTCACGACGGCGACGAGCCGCACAAGGCCATCGCCGAGAGCCTCGAGAAGCTCGGTCTCGAGCAGGTCGACCTCTACCTCGTCCACTGGCCGACGCCGGCGAAGGACAACTACCTGCACGCGTGGGAGAAGATGATCGAGATCCGGGATGCGGGGCACACGCGCTCCATCGGCGTCTCGAACTTCCTCGTGCCGCACCTGGACCGCATCGTCGAGGCCACCGGCGTAACCCCCGTCGTCGACCAGATCGAGCTGCACCCCGCGTACTCGCGTCGCGACATCGTCGAGTGGGGCGCCGCGCACGACATGCACATCGAGTCGTGGGGACCGCTGGGGCAGGGCAAGTACGACCTGTTCGGCATCCGCGCCGTCGCCGAGGCGGCCGCCGCGCACGACAAGACCCCCGCCCAGGCGGTGCTGCGCTGGCACATCCAGCACGGCTTCATCGTGTTCCCCAAGTCGGTGCGCCGCGAGCGCCTCGAGGAGAACTTCGACATCTTCGACTTCGAGCTCACCGACGCCGAGATGGCCGCGATCGATTCGATCGACCCGCAGGACGGGTCGGGGCGCGTCGCGTCGCACTCCGATGAGGTGAACTGAGCTGAACCGCCTCGCGAACGCCTCCAGCCCCTACCTGCGGCTCCACGCGGCCAACCCGGTCGCGTGGTACCCGTGGGGGCCGGAGGCGTTCGCCGAGGCCGAGCGCCGCGACGTGCCGGTGCTCGTGTCGATCGGCTACTCCACGTGCCACTGGTGCCATGTCATGGCGCGGGAGTCCTTCGCCGACGACGCCACCGCCGCGATCATCAACGACGGATTCGTGGCGATCAAGGTCGACCGTGAGGAGCATCCGGACGTGGATGCGGCGTACCTCGACGCCGCCTCCGCCTTCACGCGCAACCTCGGGTGGCCGCTGACGGTGTTCACGACCCCGCGCGGAGCGGTCTTCTACGCGGGAACGTACTGGCCGGACGAGGCCCGCGGCGGGCTGCCGGCCTTCCGCGACGTGCTGGCCGCGGTGCGCGAGGCGTGGACGCAGCGCCGCGAGGAGGTCGAGCGCACCGGCGAGGCGCTGCGTCAGGCGATCGCCGGCGCGGCGGCACCGGGCGCCGACGCGCCGCCGTCGCTGGACGAGCTCGCCGCCGCCGCGCGCGGTGTCGCCGCAGCCGAGGACCGCGAGCACGGCGGTTTCGCCGCCGGGCTCGGGATGGAGAGCCCGAAGTTCCCCAACGTCCCGGTGCTGCGCTTCCTCGCGTGCGAGGCGCTCGCCGAGGCGGCCCCGGATGCCGCGGACGTCGCCCGTCGCGCGTTGCGGGCGATGGCCGACTCCGAACTGCACGATCCCGTCGAGGGCGGATTCTTCCGCTACGCGACGCGGCGCGACTGGACGGTGCCCCACTACGAGCGCATGCTCACCGACAACGCCGGCCTGATCGATGCGGCCCTGGACGTGGGCGAGGACGACATCGCGCGCGACGCGGCGCGCTTCCTCGTCGACGTGCTGCAGCAGCCCAGCGGCGGGATCGCCGCCGCGCAGGACTCCGAGTCGATCATCGACGGCGCCCGCAGCGAGGGCGGCTACTACGCCCGCGACGCCGAGGGACGTGCGGGGCTTCAGCCCCCGGCGCTGGACGGCAAGATCGTCACGGGCTGGAACGGGCACGCGATCGCCGCGCTGGCCCGCGCGGGAGCCGTACTCGGCGACGCCCGATTCCTGGAGGCGGCGCGCTGGGCGGCGGATGCGGTGCTGGAGACCAACCTCGGGGCCGACGGGATGCTCCGCCGTGCGTCGCTGGATGAGATCGTCTCCTCCGCCCCGGCCACCCTCGAAGACTACGGCGGCCTCGCGCGCGGGCTTCTGGCGCTGGCGCTGGCCACCGGCGAGCCGGCCTACGCCGTGCGCGCTCGCGAGCTCGTCGACGCCTGCGTGGAGGAGGACGGCACGATCGAGGCGCCCGGAGGGGGAGACCCCGTGCTGGTGGCGCAGGGGGTGCAGACCGCCGGCGTGCCCAGCGACGGCGCCGCGCCGTCGGGGCCGTCGGCGCTCGCCGCCGCGGCGCTCGCGCTGTGGCAGGCCGGGGCCGGCGACCGCTACCGCTCCGTCGCGGTCACGCTCGTGAAGGCCGCCGCTCCCGCAGCCCTCGCCGCCCCCATCGCGCACGGTGCGCTGCTGCAGGTCGCCGCCGCGCTCGCCGAAGCGCCGCATCAGCTCGTCGTGGTGGGCGACCCCGGCGCCCCGCTGGCACAGCGCGCCCGCCGCATCCGGGCCGACATCGTCGCGCTCGTCTCACCCGAGCAGGCCGAGGCCCTGGCCGCAGCGGGGCTGTCGCTGTTCGAGGGGAAGACGGCGCTGGATGGGCGCACGACTGCGTACGACTGCCGCGGATTCGCGTGCCGGCTCCCGGTGACCGATCCGGATCAGCTCGGTTAGACCCACGTGGGCAGCCAGTTGTGCAGGCGCCAGAAGTCGTACGCCACCGGCAGGCCCGTCCACACGGGGTACCAGAAGGCCGAGACGAGCGTCACCACGACGAGGAACACCACCACCACCCGCTGCCCGCTGAGCCGGCGGGCCAGGGGAGCCGTAGGTGGGCCGGCGATCTCGCGCAGCGCGAAGGTCAGCGCGAGCAGGAGGAACGGCACCATCACGACCGTGTAGAACTGGAAGATCGTGCGGTCGGGGTACAGCAGCCACGGCCCGTACGTGGCGGCCAGGCCGGTCAGGACGAACGCGTACCGCCAGTCGCGCACCATGACGAAGCGCACGGCGAGGAAGACGGCCGCAGCCACCCCCGCCCACCACGCGATGGGGTTGGGCAGGCTCGAGATGGACTCCGTGCACCCGGCCGGCAGCCCGCAGCCGGCGGTGCCGGCGGCATCCTGCTGCCAGTGCATCGACGTCGGCCGCACCAGCAGGGGCCACTGCCACGCGGGGCTCGCATATCCGTGCGGCGTGGTCAGGCCCACATGGAACGCGTAGATGGACTGGTGGTAGGCCCACAGGTTCTGCAGGGCCAGCGGCACCCACGCCCACACCCCGGTGGCGGGGGTGGCGTCCACGGCGTGCCGCGAATAGCCGCCATCGCTGGCGAGCCAGCCGGTCCAGGACGCGACGTACACGACCGCGGCGATGGGCACGAGGAGCAGGAACGACGCCGGCCCCTGCCGCAGCGCGGCGTCGGCGGGCCACATCCGGACGCCGGCACGGCGGCGGGCGAGCGCGTCGGTGACGACGGCATACAGGCCGATCGCGGCCAGGACGTACAGCCCCGACCACTTCACCGCCGTGGCCGCCCCCGCCGCAGCCCCCGCAGCGACCAGCCACGGCCGCGCCCACAGCACCGGCCCCCACCTCAGGCGCCCGTCGGGTGGGTCACCGGCGCGCGCGGTCACCAGCGCGGCGAGACGGTCGAGCGATCCGCGCCGGTCGAGCGCGGCGAACCAGAACGCCAGCAGCACGAAGAAGGTCAGGATGCCATCCAGCAGCGCGATGCGGCTCATCACGATCGCCACCCCGTCGATGGCGAGGAGGAACGCGGCGACCGTGGCGAACAGGCGCGAACGGGTCAGCGCGTGGGCGAGGAAGTACAGCACGAGCACGCTCGCGGTGCCCAGCACCGCCACCGAGAAGCGCCATCCGGTGGAGGAGTCGGGGCCGAACAGGGCCATTCCCGCGGCGATGAGGATGCGGCCCAGCGGCGGATGCACGACGTAGCTGCCGGTGGCGGTGAAGATGTCGGTCTCGCCGGCGACGAACCTCGCGTCGGCGTCGGCGGGCCAGCTCGACGGGTAGCCGAGCACCCACTGGCTCCAGGAGTCCTTCACGTAGTAGGTCTCGTCGAAGACGATGGACTCCGGATGCCCCAGCCCCGCGAACCGCAGCACGCCGGCCAGCAGTGTCACCAGCGCCGGCGCGAGCCAGGCGAAGAGGCGTGATCGGGCGGGGTCGGCGTGCACGCGCGACCGCCATCGCTCCAGCCGCGTCGAGGCCGCTGCGGTGGGCGGATGCTCGGCGGTCGACGTCACGCGCCCAGCCTAAGCTGGGGCCGTGATCATCCTGGGTGCGACGCCGATCGGCAATCTCGGCGACGCCTCTCGCCGCCTGGTCGAGGCGCTGTCGTCGGTCGAGGTCATCGCCGCCGAGGACACCCGCACGACCCAGCGACTGCTCGCCGCCCTCGGGGTGGAGAACCGCCCGCGCCTGATCGCGCTGCACGACCACAACGAGAAGGAGCGCGCCGACGACCTGGTCGCCCTCGCGCGCGAGCGCGACGTGCTCGTCCTCAGCGACGCGGGCATGCCCACCGTGAGCGACCCCGGGTACGGCCTGGTGTCGGCGGCCGCCCGCGCCGGCGTGACGGTCACCGCCCTCCCCGGCCCGAGCGCCGTGCTGATGGCCCTGGCCGTGTCGGGCCTTCCCACCGACCGGTTCGCCTTCGAAGGCTTCCCGCCGCGCAAACCCGGCGAACGGCGGGCGGCGCTGGCCGCGCTCGCCTCGGAGCCCCGCACGCTGGTGTTCTTCGAGGCGCCCTCGCGCCTGGCCGCCACGCTCGACGACCTCGCCGCCGCCTTCGGCGAGGACCGGCCCGCCGCGGTGTGCCGCGAGCTGACCAAGCTGCACGAGGAGATCGTGCGCGGGTCGCTCGGAGAACTGGCGGAATGGGCGCGGGGCGGCGTCCGCGGCGAGATCGCCCTCGTGGTCGGCGGCGCCGCGCCGCGGGAGACGTCGTTCCCCGACGCCGTCGCCCAGGTGCTCGAACTGAAGGCCACCGGCGCGCGGCTGAAGGATGCGGCATCCGAAGTCGCCGCCCACACCGGTCATTCCTCCCGCGAGCTGTACCAGGCGGCGCTGACGGCCCGCACGTAGCCCGGCGCCGGTCGTCACGCCGCGGCGTCACACGACCGATCGCGCGCGCCGGCCCCCGTAGAATCCTCAGGTGAGCACCGGCCGATCCTTCTACATCACGACGCCGATCTACTACCCGAGCGACGTGCCCCACATCGGCCACGGGTACACGACCGTGGCCGTGGACACCCTCGCGCGCTGGCACCGGCAGTCCGGCGACGACACGTGGATGCTCACCGGCACCGACGAGCACGGCCAGAAGATGCTGCGCGCGGCCGCCGCGAACGGCGTGACGCCGCAGCAGTGGGTCGACAAGCTCGTGACCGAGTCGTGGTTCCCGCTGCTGGAGACCCTCGACGTCGCCAACGACGACTTCATCCGCACCACCCAGGAGCGCCACGAGCGCAACGTGCAGGTCTTCTTCCAGACCCTGTACGACGCCGGCTACATCTACGCCGGGGAGTACGAGGCGCTGTACTGCGTGGGGTGCGAGGAGTTCAAGCCGGAGTCGGAGATCGTCGACGGCACGGGGGCGTTCGAGGGCCTGAAGGTCTGCGCCATCCACTCCAAGCCCCTGGAGCTGCTGCAGGAGAAGAACTACTTCTTCAAGCTCAGCGAGTTCCAGGACAAGCTGCTCGAGCTCTACAAGAACGAGCCCGATTTCCTGCGCCCGGACTCGGCGCGCAACGAAGTGATCTCCTTCGTCAAGAACGGCCTGAAAGACCTTTCCATCTCCCGCTCGACCTTCGACTGGGGCATCCGCGTGCCGTGGGACGAGTCGCACGTCATCTACGTGTGGGTCGACGCCCTGCTCAACTACGCCACCGCCGTGGGCTACGGCACCGATCCGGAGCAGTTCGCCCGACGCTGGCCGGCGTACCACGTCGTGGGCAAGGACATCCTCCGCTTCCACGCCGTCATCTGGCCCGCGATGCTGATGGCGGCGGGCCTGGAGGTGCCCCGCGGCGTGTTCGCGCACGGCTGGCTGCTCGTGGGCGGCGAGAAGATGTCGAAGTCCAAGCTCACCGGCATCGCACCCACCGAGATCACCGACGTGTTCGGCTCCGACGCCTACCGGTTCTACTTCCTCTCGGCGATCGCGTTCGGGCAGGACGGATCGTTCTCGTGGGAGGACCTCTCCGCCCGCTACCAGGCAGAGCTCGCCAACGGCTTCGGCAACCTCGCCTCGCGCACGGTGGCGATGATCGAGCGGTACTACGAGGGCATCGTGCCGCCGCCGGGGGAGTACACCGACGCCGACCGCCGCATCCAGACCGTCGTCGCGGATGCCGCGGCCGCCGCCGACGCGGCGATGGAGCGGTTCCGCATCGACGAGGCCATCCACGCGATCTGGACCATCGTGACGGAGCTGAACGGCTACATCACCGAGAACGAGCCCTGGGCCCTCGCCAAGGACGACGCGCAGCGCGCGCGCCTGGGCACGGTGCTGTACACCGCGGCGGAGGGCCTGCGCGCCCTCGCGGTGCTGCTGTCGCCGGTGATGCCCGTCGCCACCGAGAAGCTGTGGATCGCCCTCGGCGCCGCCGAGAGCCTCGGCCGCATCCAGGACCAGCCCCTGCGCGAGGCGGGCGGATGGGGCGTCCTGCGGCCCGGCACGTCGGTCAACGGCCTGTCCCCGCTCTTCCCCCGCGTCGAGCAGCCCGCCTGACCCTCCCGCTCCGCCGATGTCCGCGTCCCGCCCGCCCCTTCCCGCCGACCCGTCGCAGTACGTCCGCCAGCGCGAGAAGGGGGCGCGCGAGGTGAGCTACCCCGAGCCGCCCGAGGCGCTCGCGGTGGCGGTGTACGACAACCACGCGCACCTGGAGATCGAAGACGGCGAGACGGGCCTGTCGCTCGACGAACAGCTCGAGCGTGCGATCGCCGTGGGCGTCCGCGGGGTCGTGCAGGCCGGCGGCGATGTCGCGTCGTCGCGCTGGTCGGCCTGGGCCGCCGCATCCCACCCGCGCGTGCTCGCCGCCGTCGCGATCCATCCGAACGAGGCGCCCGCGTACGCCCAGGCGGGGGAGCTGGATGCGGCGATCGCCGTCATCGACGACCTCGCCGCGCAGCCGCGGGTGCGCGCGATCGGCGAGACGGGGCTGGACTTCTTCCGCACCGGCGAGGACGGCCGCCCGGCGCAGTTCCGCTCCTTCGAGGCGCACATCGCCCTGGCCAAGAAGCACGGCGTGGCGATGCAGATCCACGACCGCGACGCCCACGACGCGGTCCTGGAGACCCTGCAGCGCGTGGGTGCGCCCGAGCGGACGGTCTTCCACTGCTTCTCCGGCGACGAGGCGATGGCGCGCATCGCCGCCGACCGCGGCTACTACCTGTCGTTCGCCGGCAACGTCACGTTCAAGAACGCACAGAACCTGCGCGACGCCCTCGCGGTGACTCCGCGCGATCGCATCCTGGTCGAGACGGATGCTCCGTTCC
This sequence comes from Microbacterium lushaniae, assembly GCF_008727775.1. NCBI lineage: Bacteria > Bacillati > Actinomycetota > Actinomycetes > Micrococcales > Microbacteriaceae > Microbacterium > Microbacterium lushaniae. Next base: position 2,443,280 of record NZ_CP044232.1, on the reverse strand, counting down.
TCACCCCCACGCCGCTGCGCGGGCGGCCCAACGCCCCGTACCTGATCCCGGTGACGGTGCGGTTCATGGCCGCAGAACTCGGCGTCGACCTCGACGAGTTCTGCGCGCAGCTGGCCGCGAACACCACCGAGGTCTACGGCTCGTTCGACTGACGCGGGCCCCGCCTCCGCGAGACTGCACGCCACCGACGAGACCGCCGCATTGTGTCGCGGTCTCGTCGGTGGGATGCAGTCTCGCGGGTCAGGGACTGCGGTCAGGCGAGGATGCGGGTGACCGCTTCCACCGCGGCGGCCCGCCTCGTGTCGCTGCTGGCACGCCGGTCGACTGCCAGGAGGCCGATCGGCGCGAGCTGCCAGGCTTGGGCGACGGCATAGATGATGACGAGGAGGTCGACGGCGCCGATGGCCGGCGACGCCTGCTGCTGCACGGATTCGACTTTCGCCAGATAAGTCTCGAGCGGCTCGGAGGCAGCCTCCGGCCGTTCGAGCTGAGCCCAGAGGCAGATGCGCAGCACCTCGGGCCGACGCTGATGGAAGTCGAACAGCGCACCGACCCAGGCCGGTAGATCGGACGGCTCAGGGGGCACCTCTTCCGCCATCCGCACGATCGCATCGGAGAGCGCCACGTCGAAAAGGCCGCTCTTGTTGCCGAAGTAGGCGTAGATCATGCGCACATTGCTCCCCGCATCCTTCGCGATGCGGTCGATCCGGCCGCCCGAGTATCCATGCGCCGCGAACTCCGTCACCGCGGCAGAGAGAATCCGCGCCCGAGTCGCCTCCGCGTCCCGCTGCCCCATGCTCACTCCGTTCATGCAGTGCCGCCGTTGACACGACCATCATCTCCCGTCTAGCGTATAAGTAAATAAATACTTACTTGAGGTGTCATGGAACAGAGAATCGAACGGGCCTTGGCCATCACGCCGGCCTCACGCGCACGGGAGCGCACGATCGACATCACCACCACCGGCGCGCGCACCGGCAGGCCGCGGCGCATCGAGGTGTGGTTCTACCGGGTCGACGGGCGGATCTATCTCTCCACCACGCCGGCGAGGCGCAGCTGGTACGCGAACATCGTGGCGAACCCCGACTTCGTGTTCCATCTCAAGAACGGGGTGCGGGCGGATCTGCCGGCAGTGGGCACCCCGGTGCTCGATCGCGCTCAGCGGGAGGCCGTGTTCTCGTCGATCATCGCCGACCTCAATCAGCCGTGGAACCCCGCCGGCATCCGCCAGCCGGTCGCACCCCTCGACGAATGGATGCAGGGAAGCCCGCTCATCAGCGTTGACTTCCCGGAAGGAGACACCGAATGACCGAGAACACCCCTCGAATCGCCGTCGTCACCGGCGCCAACCGCGGCCTGGGGCGAGCGACCGCCCGCGCGCTCGCCCAGCGGGGCTTCGCCGTGGTGCTCACCTATCGGGGCGATGCCGACGAGGCATCCCGCGTCGTGGAAGAGATCCGCGCCGCAGGCGGTGATGCCATCGCCGCGCGACTGGACCTGGCGGATGTCGCCTCCTTCGCCGACTTCACGGTCTCGCTGCGGCGCGACATCGACGAGCGCTGGGGGAGGCCCGGCATCGACGTGCTGGTGAACAATGCCGGGATCGGGCTGTTCGGCCGCCTCGAAGACGCCACCGTCGACGAGTTCGACGCCCTCATCGGCACGAACGTGCGCGGCACGTTCTTCCTCATCCAGGCACTGGCACCCCACATCGGCGCCGGTGGTGGCATCATCAACGTCTCCACCTCTCTCACCCGCCACGTCAGCCCCGGCACCTCGCTCTACGCCGCGTCGAAGAAGGCGGTGGAGGCCATCACCCGCGCCCTCGCCGTGGAGCTCGGGCCCCGCGGCATCCGCATCAACAGCATCGCCCCCGGCCCGACGGCCACCGACTTCAACGGCGGCGCCATGCGCGACGACCCCGAGCTGCGCAGCAGCCTGGCCGCCCACACCGCGCTCGGCCGCGTCGGGCGCCCCGACGAGATCGCCGATGCCATCGCAGCCCTCGCGTCCAGCGAGCTGCGCTGGCTGACGGCCGAACGCGTCGAGGTCTCGGGCGGGACCCTGCTCTAGAGGACCCTGGCCGTCCGCCCGCCAGCTTCCTCTCCGTGAGACTGCACGCCACCGACGAGACCGCCGCATTATGTCGCGGTCTCGTCGGTGGGATGCAGTCTCGCGGGTCAGGGCTTCGCGGGCTTGGGCTGCTTGGGCTTCTGCACGAACAGCGTCTCGGTCTGCTCGAGCTCCATGCCCTTGGTCTCGGGGATCTTCCACCACACGTACAGGAACGACAGCGCCGCGAAGAAGGCGTACATCCCGTACGTCAGCGGCAGCGACCACCCCGACATCGGTGGGAACGACACGGTGATGGCGAAGTTCGCCAGCCACTGCGCGGCGGCGGCCACCCCCAGCGCCTTGCCGCGGATCCGGCTGGGGAAGATCTCGCCGAGCAGCACCCACACCAGCGGGCCCCAGGATGCACCGAATCCGACGACGAACAGGTTCGCCGCGACCAGCGCGATGGGACCCCACGCCCCCGGCAGCGACACGTCTTCGCCCGATCCCTCCGCGAACGAGAACGCCAGGGCCATCGTGCCCAGGGAGAGGGTCATGATGACCGAGCCGGTCATCAGGATCGGCTTGCGTCCGACGCGGTCGACGAGCCAGATCGCGATGAGGGTCACCAGCACGTTCGTCACCGACGTGATCACGCTCACCAGCAGTGCGCTGCTCTCGCCGAAGCCGACGGCCTGCCACAGCGTCGTGGAGTAGTAGAAGATCACGTTGATGCCGACGAACTGCTGGAACACCGACAGGATGATGCCGATCCACACGATCGGCTGCAGGCCCAGCGACTTGCCGCGCAGGCTCACGCCCGAATTGGCGCGGTCGGACTCGATCGCGTGGGTGAGCTCCTTCATCGTCTTCTCGAGGTCGGCGGGCGGCACGAGGCGGGAGAAGATCTCCTTGGCCTCGTCGAAGCGGCCCTTCGCGATGAGGTAGCGCGGTGACTCCGGCACCAGGAACGCCAGGATGCCGTATACCGCGGCCGGCACGACGCCGACGAGGAACATCCACCGCCAGGCCTCCATGCCCAGCCACAGCTGCTGCGACGCCCCGCCGGCCGCGCCTGCCAGCAGGGCATCGGAGAGGAGTGCCGCGAAGATGCCGAGCGTGATGGCCAGCTGCTGAAGTGACGCGAGGCTGCCCCGGATCTGACGCGGCGCGATCTCGGCGATGTAGGCGGGCGCGACGACCGAGGCGATGCCGATGCCGAGACCTCCGATCACGCGCCACACGATCAGGTCGGGGACGCTGAAAGTCAGTCCCGACCCGACGGAGGAGACCAGGAACAGCACCGCGCCGAGCATCATGACCTTCAGCCGCCCGAAGCGGTCCGACAGTGCGCCGGCGAGGATCGCGCCGGCTACACAGCCCAGCAGCGCGACGGCGACGACGAGCCCGGTGAGGAAGTCGGAGAGCCCGAAATTCCCCTCGATGGAGTCCACGGCGCCGTTGATCACCGACGAGTCGAAGCCGAACAGGAACCCGCCCACGGCGGCGGCCACGGACAGTCCGACCGCGCGGCGGCCGAAGGGGCTGCGCAGCGAGAAGGCGTCTGCCGGAATGGTGCCGGTTTTGCTCATGGTGGCCACGGTATACCTCGCGCGCTCGTCGCGGATGAGGCCTTGCACCCGCGGCTGGCTACAGTGAAGGGATGCCCGTCTCCCTCCTCGGCGCGACCGAGATCCGCCGCCTCGCCGCGGACCTCGACGTCGTTCCCACCAAGAAGCTGGGGCAGAACTTCGTCGTCGACGCCAACACCGTCCGCAAGATCGTGCAGGTGGCCGCCGTCACCCCGCAGGATCGCGTCGTGGAGATCGGCCCGGGCCTGGGCTCGCTGACCCTCGCGGTGCTCGAGCAGGGTGCGGAGGTGGTGGCCGTGGAGATCGACCGCCGTCTCGCCGAGCGACTCCCCACCACCGCGCTCGAGCACGGCGTGACCGACGGAGCGCTCACGGTCGTCTGCGCCGACGCCCTGCGCGTCACCGACCTTCCCGGCGACCCCGACGTGCTCGTGGCGAATCTGCCGTACAACGTCTCGGTGCCGGTGCTGCTGCACTTCCTCGAGACGTTCCCGGCTCTCACACGGGGCGTCGTGATGGTCCAGGCCGAGGTGGGGGAGCGCCTGGCCGCTCCGCCCGGATCGAAGGTGTACGGCTCGCCCAGCGCCAAGGCGGCGTGGTACGGGCCGTGGCGGCTGGCCGGCACGGTGTCGCGTCAGGTGTTCTGGCCGGTGCCGAACGTCGACTCGGTGCTGGTGGCGTTCTCCCGCGACGCCCAGCCCCGGGGGAGCGAGGAGGAGCGTCGCCGCACCTTCGCGATCGTGGATGCGGCGTTCCAGCAGCGCCGCAAGATGCTGCGGCAGGCCCTCGCCGCGGTGCTCGGGGGCTCGTCCGCGGCCGCATCCGCGGTGCTGGAGAGTGCCGGGGTGGCGCCGACGGCGCGCGGGGAGGAACTGTCGATCGACGACTTCCTCCGTGTCGCGCGCGCGATGGGCGACGCCGGGCGTTCCTGACGTGTTCACGGCGCGTTCCCGACCGGTTACCAGCCCGGTCCCGAAACATGCCGGTAACATTTGACTCGGAACGCAAGAGCCGAACACCAGATCGCCGCACCCGCCGGCGCGAAGGGGAGTCATGCGGTACGCCGAGTACCCGAAAGCCGAACGCATCCTGCTCCATCTCAGCGACACGCACCTGCGCGCCCTCGGGTCGCGCCTGTACGACGCGGTCGACAGCGACGCCTCCCTCGCCAGGGCGCTGACGGCCATCGAGGCCTCCGGGGTCCGCCCCGACGCGCTGGTGTTCACCGGCGACGTGGCCGATCACGGCGAGGACGAGGCCTACGCGCGCGTGCGGGAGCTGGTCGAACCGCTCGCCGAGCGACTGGACGCGAAGGTCATCTGGGTGATGGGCAACCACGACGACCGCACGGCCTTCCGCGCGCATCTCCTGCCGGAGGAGGCGTCGGCGCCGCCGACCGCCCCCGTGGATCGCGTGGACGAGCTGGACGGCCTGCGGATCGTCACGCTGGACACGACCGTTCCCGGGTACCACCACGGCGAGGTCTCCGACGCGCAGCTGCAGTGGCTCGCCGACGTGCTCGCCACCCCCGCCCCGCACGGCACGATCCTGGCGCTGCACCACCCGCCGGTGCCGAGCGTCCTCGACCTCGCCGCAACGGTCGAGCTTCGCGACCAGGCCCGCCTGGCGCGCGTGCTGCGGGGCACCGACGTGCGCGCCATCATCGGCGGTCATCTGCACTATTCGACGTTCGCCACCTTCGCCGGCATCCCCGTCTCGGTCGCGTCGGCCACGTGCTACACGCAGGATCTGACGGTGCCCGTGGGCGGCACGCGTCCGCACGACGGTGCACAGGGGTTCAACCTCATCCACGTGTACGACCACACGATCGTGCATTCGGTGGTGCCGCTGGTGGATGCGCCGCCGCTGCAGTACGTCGACGCCGCCGCCTCCGCGGTGCGCTTGCGCGAGGCGGGCATCGAAGTGCCCACCTCCTCCGCCGACCTCAGCCGGACAGCACCGCCGACCGCTCCGCTGCCGGTCCTGCACTGACCTCGGGGTGCTCCCACGGGGGGCGCACCGGGAACGCGCGCTCCAGGCACGAGCGCAGGGCGCGCACGCGCATCTCCTCCGGGATCTCGGGCACGCTGCCGTCGTTGAGGCAGAACATGTCGGTGTCGCGGCGGGTCACGAGGCGTTCCATCGTGCGCAGCGAGTCCAGCTGCGTGGTCTGCACGTACTGCACACGGGGCTCGCGGGTGACGACCGCGCGCCCGGTCAGCAGCGCGTAGTAGTGGTACAGGCTGTTGGTCACGGAGATGTCGGTGGCGGCGCGGAAGCGGTTGGCCGCCGTGCGGGCGTAGTCGGCGGCGAACTCGCGCTCCAGTTCGGCCGCGACCGAGCGCCGCATGGGCACCGCGCAGTGCTCCAGGTCGTGCGTGATGACGCGCCCGAAACGCTCCTGCAGCAGGGCGCGGTTCACCCGCAGTCCGTTGTCGTGACCCGAGCGGCCCGGATGTGGCGCGCCCGAGCCGATGCGCACGCCGCTCTCGACGAAACGGCTCACGCCGCCGGCGCTGAAGAAGAGCTCGGGGGCCACGGGGCGACCGAAGAACATGTCGTCGTTGCTGTAGAGGAAGTGTTCGGCGAGCCCGTCGATGCGGTGCAGCTGCGCTTCCACGGCGTGGGAATTGTGCGTGGGCAGCACGGCCGGATCGGCGAAGAACTCCTCGCTGCGCACGAGGGTGACGTTCGGGTGCTCGGCGAGCCACGCCGGGCGCGGGGAGTCGGTCGCGATGAAGATCCGCCGCACCCAGGGCGCGTACATGTGGACGCTGCGCAGGGCGTAACGCAGCTCGTCGATCTGACGGAACCGGGCGGGGGAGTCATCGCCGTCGCCGACGACGTAGCCGTCCATCTGCGCGGCGCGCTGACGCTGGAACTCGGTGGAGGAGCCGTCCACCCACGAGAACACCATGTCGATGTCGACGCGGACCTCGTCGGGGTGCGGGTCGAACATGCCGGCCAGCGTCGTCCACGCGCGGCCGTAGCGCTCGGTGCGCACGAACGCGACGTCCTCCCGTGCCGTCACGCGCCGAGAGAGGACGGTGGGGCGGGGCGCTTCCACGAGGGCCTCACCGAACCGCCAGAACTCCAGGCGCGGAGCCAGCGAGGAGCCGTAGCGGTAGGCGCCGTTCGTGCTCGTGCGTGGCCGGAACACCGCGTACGAGGCGAGGGCGCCGGATTCCACGACCGCTCCGTGCATCGGCACCGGGTCATCCCCGCGGGCCTTGAGGTAGAACGGCTCGCCGGGGCGGGCGGATCGCAGTGCCGCCAGCGCCGCCGGAGCCGTGTGGGCATCGGCGACGAGCTTGGGGCGACGATTGCTGTCGCGGACCAGGAGCACCTCGATCCCGGCCGCCTCCAGGGAGTCGGCGACATCGAGGAGGTCCTGAGACAGCGCCTCGGCGGGGGAGACCTCGTCGGTGACGAGATGGAGCACGCCGTCCAGCAGCCGGACGTCCTCTCGGGCCAGCAGAGCCCGCCACGGATCGATCTCCGTGGGGAGGGGAACGAATCGACGCACTGGGCTCTCCTTCCGAGAACATTGAAGTCGGGATCCTCCGCGGGCGCGGAGTGCGCCCACGGTAGTTCAGTCCCGTTACGACCGGGTTTCACCGAGGGGTCGTTCGTTCCGGGGGTGCGCGCTAGGGTCGGAGGGTGACCGACCGACCGCGCTTCCGCCCGGACGTCTCCGACCTCCATCGCCCATACGCCGCTGCCGGGGATCGCTATGCGATGACGGACTACCGACAGGTGGGTACGTCTGGAGTGTACCTCCCCCCGGTGTCCCTCGGACTGTGGTGGAACTTCGGCGACAACATCCCCTTCGACCGGCAGCGAGAGCTGCTGCGTCACGCCTTCGACCGCGGGGTCACGCACTTCGACCTGGCGAACAACTACGGCCCGCCCTACGGGTCGGCCGAGACGAACTTCGGCCGCGCCATGCGCGAGGACTTCGCCCCGTACCGGGATGAACTCCTCGTGTCGTCCAAGGCCGGGTGGGACATGTGGCCGGGCCCGTACGGCGACCTCGGGTCGCGCAAGTACATCCTCGCCAGCGCCGAGCAGTCCCTGCGCCGCATGGGACTGGACCACGTGGACATCTTCTACTCGCACCGTCCGGATCCGGTCACCCCGATCGAGGAGACGATCGGCGCCCTCGACACCCTCGTCCGGCAGGGGAAGGCCCGTTACGTCGGGATCTCCCAGTACGACGAGAAGCAGACCGTCGTGGCCGCAGCGGTGGCCCGGTCCCTCGGCACGCCGCTGATCATCCACCAGCCGTCGTACTCGATCGTGAACCGCTGGGTCGAAGACGGGCTGACGCGGGTGCTCGCGCAGGAGGGCATGGGGGCGATCGCCTTCACCCCGCTCGCCCAGGGCGTGCTCACCGACAAGTACCTCGGCGACGGCCGCGCCCAGCGCGCCCAGCGCCGCTCCTCCCTCCCGGATGCGCCCCTCCCGCACGGGGCGGTCTCGGCGCTGCGCGGACTCAACCTCGTCGCCAAAGAACGCGGTCAGACGCTCGCGCAGATGGCGATCCAGTGGGTGCTGCGGGAGCCGACCGTCGCATCCGCTCTGATCGGAGCCTCCCGCGTCGAGCAGCTGGACGACAATCTCGCCGCCGTGAACGGCCCGGCCTTCGACACCGAGGAGCTGGAGCGCATCGACGCTCTCGCCGACACGATCGATCTCGATCGCTGGGCGGATTCGGCCCGGTGAGCCTGGCCACCCCCAGCGACGCCGTCCACGTGCGCGCGCCCGGGAAGATCAACGTCTTCCTCGAAGTCGGCGACGTCCAGGACGACGGGTATCACGAGGTCGCCACGGCCTATCAGGCGGTGTCGATCTACGAGGAGCTGTGGGCGAGCCCCGCAGACGGCATCACGGTGGAGGTCTCCGGCCCCACCGGCCTCGACGAGGTGCCCACCGACGACCGCAATCTGGCCGTCCGCGCCGCGCGGCTCCTGGCGAGGGCCACCGGCGTGCAGGCGGGCGTGCACCTGGAGATCCGCAAGGCCGTCCCGGTGGCCGGTGGCATGGGCGGCGGATCTGCGGATGCGGCGGCGGCTCTGGTGGCGTGCGACGCGCTGTGGGAGACGGGGCTGTCCACCGCCGAGCTGCTGCGCCTGGCCGCACGCCTGGGCGCCGATGTGCCGTTCGCGCTGCTGGGGGGCACGGCCGTGGGAACCGGACGCGGCGACGAGCTGAGCTCGGCGCTGGCGCGGGGGCGTTTCGACTGGGTGCTCGTCACGAGCGACGAGGGGATGTCCACCCCCGTGGTGTACCGCGAACTGGACGTGCACCGCGAGCGCCACCTCGCCGACATCGGCCCGGTACCGCGCCGCCCGGCCGTGGACCCGGGAGTGCTGCACGCGCTGCGCCAGGGCGACGCGGGCATGCTGGCGGCCTCGCTGCGCAACGACCTGCAGGCTCCCGCCCTGCACCTGCGCCCCGACCTGGCCGGCGTACTGGAGACCGGCGAGCGCGCCGGAGCGCTCGCCGGCATCGTGTCCGGCTCCGGCCCCACGCTGGCGTTCCTGGCAGCCGACGAGGCCGCCGCGCTGGATCTGCGCGTCAGCCTGACCGGGGCGGGCCTGCATGCCATGCACGTGCACGGTCCGGTGCCCGGGGCCCGCATCATCTGAGCCGCGGGAATTTACCGTGCCCGCCAGGCGCTGACAAGACGAGACCGCATCACGCGCGACGTCGGAGACCTCGGGTAGCGTGACGCCCACCCCACGCCGGCGACGGCGCCCCTGTGTGCAGGAGGACGACATGAAAGCAGTGCTCGACGGCACGGTGATCGCCGAAGCCGACCGGCAGGACCTCATCTCGATCGAGGGCAACTGGTACTTCCCACCCGACAGCGTCCGCGCCGGCGTGCTGTCCGACAGCCCCACGCCGTACACGTGCCCGTGGAAGGGCGCCTGCCAGTACTACACCGTGGCCGTGGGCGATCGTGCCCTCACCGACCGGGCATGGGCCTATCCCGACCCGTACCCGACCGCGATCGAACGGGTCGGCAAAGACTTCTCCGGGTATGTCGCCTTCTGGAAGGAGATCGAGGTCGTCGAATGACGCCTTGACCCCGCAGCCATGATCGAGTTCTCGCATGTGTCGAAGGTCTTCCCCGACGGCACCCACGCCGTGGAGGACTTCAGCCTCGTCATCCCCTCCCGAAGGACCA